>JBFJQA010000256.1:0-4409 GCA_041616875.1 Nitrospiraceae bacterium
AACGTGGGTCAAAGGCAGGGAGCCGATGGCGCTGTTTCACCGCGCTGGAAGCTCGATCTGTCATCGTTTCGCCTTCCGATTCGCTGTGTTCGCCTTGATCATACACCAACAATCGCACGAAACAGGAATGAGTTTTTGCCTCCGGAGAAGGCGATAACGGCGAGAAAATCCGGGCATCCCATACATCAAGAGAATCGGTTCGATTAGTCGGCTGCCTCTTCGCGAGCCTGGACCACTGTAGAACCCGTCCGAAGTGACGTCTGAGTCTCCGCGATTTCTGCTGGTAGAATTCTGCTAGGGTCATACCTCAATTTTGAACGAAAATCCCGACGAAATTTCAGGACGAAGGCCATGTCCGATCGCCGTCGATTTCTCAAGGGATTAACCTCACTGTCGCACGCCACCGTCCTTGCCAATCCCCGCCCGGCGGCCGCAGTTTCCGCGGGATTAGAGGAGGTCGAGGCCAAGCTCTCGAGCGGCAAGACGGTCAAGGCTGCGCTCGCCCGCCCGCAGGGCCAGGCCAGGGGCAGCATCCTGTTGATCCAAGAGTGGTGGGGCTCGTTTAGGAGCGGCGACGCCCGCGAGAGATGCGGCTTCCGAATTGCGTGGCGGACCCTGCTGCGGATACTGGTATTGGGAAATCCTTCCAATGGTAGACGACGATGTCGGAACCTATCGTCGATATTCTCTTCTTATGCGCTTGGGTATCCGCTTCCTATTCGCAGTAACCTCTTCGTTTGAAATCAGGACACTACAACATTCCTCTGGCTGAGCGTCCAGTCTCTCAAATACTCCGTGATTAATTGCCCTCCATTAGAATAGTACGTGTCTTCTACGATTGGGATCCGGGCACCCAATTCGGCATCTACCGTCCCGACGCATTTTGGTTCGACGAAGATTGACATCACCCGAGATCTCCCTCGAGTGTGTCGTCTCCTCGCTCATTCCGCCAGCCATACGTTCGCGAGATCCTGAGGGATGTAGTGACTCGGCCCGATCTTCCATCCGCGAACGATTGAGCGGTGGGGAATGATGCGATACCACCAATGAGTAACGAGCATGTGCGCCTGCTCGTCGAGGGCTCTCTTCTCGAACTGCCGCATCAGCCGCCGTTGTTCGGCCATGTCGACGGTGCGATCCATCCTGTCGAAGAGATCGTCGAGCACGCGGTCCTTGTAGTTCGCGAAGTTGAAATCCGAGCGATCGTTCGAGATGAATTTTGAGATATCGAGGAGCGGATTCACCACTGCGCTTGTGTGCCAATCGATGCTCACCTCGAAATCGCCCCGGCCTCGGAGCGTTTTGAAAAACGGCTTGGTCGGCTGCACCCACATTTCGGCGTTGACGCCAATGGTGCGCCATTGATTGATTAGCCAGGCTCCGACAATTTTGTAGGGCTGATCCACTGGGCGCATATGGAGCCTGAAGGAAAAGCCGTCCGGGACCCCAGCCTGGCGTAACAGGCGGCGTGCTTCCGCCCGCGATTTCTCGATATTTGGCCAATAGCCAGCAAGCTTATGAAGTTCTTCCTTTGTCGCCGCAAGCGGGTGACCTGGAAAGACAGTACCGCCGACGGCCTTCACGATCGCGATCTGGGAGAGGTGCGAAGACCCGCCCCAGCGATCGAGGGCCAAGCTGAGGGCGCGGCGCACGCGCGGGTCATCGAAGGGTTTTACTCCGTGGTTGGGGACGACTAGAAGATAACTGCTCCAGTCGGACTCCTGTACCGTAATCTGGTCGCCCAAGGCGCGTATGAGAATGTCGCGGCTCCGGGGCGGGAAGCCGCGGAACTCAATCATGGCCTGATTCTTTCGGATGGCCTCGACGCGGCTCGCCTGTTGATTGTCGAAAACGGCGCGGAAGCCGTCCAAGTAAGGCATCCCTTCGTGATGGTAATCGGGGTTACGCTTGCCCTCGATGAAGGACCCGGCTTTACCTTGTGTGAAAATGAAGGGTCCCGATCCCAGTATGTTCTTCTCGTACCAATGCATGTCCTGGGCAAGCCTCTTTGCGCTGTAGATGTAATTGTAGGGATTAGCGAGCGCGGGGATGAAGGCGGAGGATGCATACTTGAGTTCGAAGGTCACCGTATGCTCGTCCTCTGCGTAGACTTTCTCCACCATGTTGTAGAAGGCTTTCCGCGCGCTTCTGACGCCCGGAGGAGGGAAAATGATCTTGTTGAACGAGGCTACGACGTCGTGCGCGGTCAGGGGCTCACCGTCCCAGAAGCGGGCGCTCGTGTGCAACCTGAAGGTGTATTTCTTGCCTTCATCCGTCGGTCCGGGCACTTCAACGGCTAAGTCACCGACGAAATCGGTGGGGGAAGAGGGGTTTTCCGGATTCACGCGGATGAGAACGCTGTAAAAGGGTCTGGTGGGATGAAGCATCGCGAAGGTGAATTCGCGATGGCCGTCGAAGCTGGGCGGATAGGATGCTACTACGAACGTCAGGATGCCGCCGCGTTTAGGCGTCTCCGCAGCAAGCGTGTTATGCATCGGGAGGACCAGCACGAGAGCCAGTGCCATGGTGATCACTCGACCTTGCAGCATCACTCCCTCAGCCCAATGTCTCACTTCGGAATACAGGGGAGCTTTATTCATTGCTTATTCTCCTTATCTGCTAGTCATTTCGTCCTCCGCAGTCCTTATGACCTGATAGACTATCACTTCGTCTCGGACGTTTTTCAGTTGCTTCTTGCCGATTTCTCTCGTGGGAAATTGGCCTTCGATTCGTCGGGCCGTTTCAGGCCCGACGAGGATTGTTCCACCCTCAGCGATACTGGCGATACGCGCGGCAAGATTGACTACTGGTCCCAATGCGGTGTACGTCCAACGCGCGCCGCTCGTGCCCTCGAGCTTCGTCGGGCCGAGCAATGCAACCCCGGAGTTGATACCGATGTGGACCGATATGGGCTCGAAAATACCTTTGAGCTGTATATTGAGGTCGTCGGTCCTTTGTAGGATCTTCACGGCAGCTTTGGTTGCCCTGATCGCGTGCTCCTCGGGTGCGGCACCGGGAAAAATCACCATCAATCCATCACCACTCGTTTCGGTAACATCGCCTTCGTGATCGTGGATGCAATCCAAGAATCGAGAGAAGTATTTTTCCACGACAAAATCAGCGGTCTGACGCATGTCCTCGCTCAACTTTGTGTAGCTGCTCACATCCACGAACAGTGCAGACATGTCTTGATCGCTCTTCTCAAGCTGAGGAGCTTCCGGATTTTCCTCGATTTGCTGCTTGACCGACTGGGGTACGAACCGAGCCAGGTAATCTTGTGCGACCCTCAGCTTGTCTACTTTACGGTCAACGGTTTTCTTGAGCCGCAACGATGTCTGTATCCGGGCAAGCAGTTCTTCGCGGTTGACGGGCTTCGTAAGAAAATCGTCGGCACCGGCCTCGATGCCCTTGACCCGATCGTCAACTTCCCCCAATGCTGTCATGATGACGATAGGGATAAGTCGTGTGTCCACATTATCCTTGAGCTTCTTGCATACTTCGAATCCGTTCATCACCGGCATCATTACATCCAACAATATCAAATCCGGTGACTCATCGCTGACTTTCTCCAACGCCTCCCCTCCATCGAAAGCCTTGACGATTGCGTAACCCCGTGGGCGCAATATTGCCTCCATGAGCTTGACGTTCTTCTCTTCATCATCAACGATGAGAATCTTGGCCTTTGAATCGGTCATTCACTCTGGCTCGCTTATACCAATTGGAAGGCATATCAGATTGCTGTCGTCACGACTTGGTATGGAGATGGTGCTCCACGACTTTCCGAAGTTCTTTGATGTCTATCGGCTTGGCGAGATAATCGTTGAAACCGTTGGCGAGTAAGTCTTCCCGATCCCCTTTCATGGCGAACGAGGTCACTGCGATAATCGGAATCTGGCGGGTCGTGTCGTCGGACTTCAAAATCCTCATGGCCTCACGGCCGTCCATCTCTGGCAGCTGAATATCCATCAGAATCAGCGCGGGGTGTCGCTCTCGGGCAAGCGCTATGCCGGCTTCCGCGGATTTCGTGTCGATGATTTCATAGTCTTTGGATCGCAAAACGGCCCGAAAAAGCTTCAGATTTTTCGGGTTGTCCTCGACAATCAAGATGAGCGCGCCACTCATTTCTACCTCCCGCCCTCATTAACACCATGCCATTTAGCTAATTCTTTTATGACTCTGGCGCCTCTTTCGCTTCCTGGCAGCCTTCCACTGGAAGCGTGAATATGAACGTACTTCCCTCGCCCTTTTCGCTCTCAACCCATATCCTTCCACCATGTAGGTTCACGAGCTTCTTGGAGAGTGCGAGGCCCAGTCCGGTCCCCTCGGTATTATCCGTGAGTCCTTGTTCGGCTTGCTGAAATTCCTCGAAGATCCGCTCCTGATCTTCTTCGGCAATTCCCTCACCGGTA
>JBFJQA010000257.1:0-4387 GCA_041616875.1 Nitrospiraceae bacterium
CAACGCCACCATAGGTATCGACGATGATCTTACGCCCGGTTAAGCCTGTGTCACCCATGGGGCCTCCTGTCACAAACCGCCCCGTCGGGTTGATGTAAAATTTAACGCTCACCGGATCGAAATACTTCTTCGGCATGACGGGTTTGATGACCTTTTCGATGATGTCCTGCTCGATTTTTTTGCTGGTTACATCCGGGCTGTGTTGAGTCGATACCACAATAGTATCAATTCGAACCGGTTTGCCGTCTCGGTATTCGACTGTGACCTGTGATTTCCCGTCCGGGCGTACCCAGGGGAGAATGTTCTTTTTCCGTACCTCTGCCAATCGCTTGGTCAAGCGATGGGCCAAAACGATGGGCATAGGCATCAGTTCCGCCGTCTCATTGCTGGCATAGCCAAACATCAGGCCTTGATCGCCGGCGCCGCCCGTGTCGACACCCATGGCAATATCTCCAGACTGCTGGTGAATGGCAGTCAGTACCGAGCAGGTCCGGTAATCAAAACCCCACGTGGCGTCTGTGTAGCCAACCTGTTGTATGGTTTCCCGGATGATGTCTGGAATCTCCACATAGGCTCTGGTGGAGATCTCCCCAGCGACGAACGCAATCCCAGTAGTCAAGATGGTTTCGCAGGCCACGCGACAATGTTTATCCTTCGCGATGATGGCGTCCAGAATACCGTCGGAAATCTGATCGGCGATCTTATCGGGATGGCCTTCTGTCACAGATTCCGACGTGAACAGATAGTTGTTTTTGTGCATAAGATCCTCTTGAAAGTTTCGGTGAGATGAGGGGCGGTGGAAGCCACCGCGATTACGGTAACCGATTCTGAGCCCTCGGGTCTCTCCTTCGAGGGCGGGATTCGGTCACTCTTGTGGGGGGCTGCCGCAAGGCCTCTGTCGAATCTGTTATTCTTAACTCCCCCCGGCCTGACTTGTCAACGCTAAATCCGTGGAGGCCTTCATAGTTGGGCTAAACCCAGTTGGCTTGACACCTTGAAAACCAGGCCTGTAAGATCATCATGTGTGCCCTCTGTCAGGGGTAGAAGTTCCTGAAAACTTGAGGAGATGCGCCGAGATTCGTGTAAATTCGTAGAGTTGCGGTAGACCGACCGACTGCTTTCCCCAGCCGACTTGCGCCTGTAAGTCCTTTAACAATAATGCTTTTCTGAGAAAAGAGTGCCCTGAGCCTGATGGATCAGAAACCTCCGACACGTATTGAGGAAGAGACAGTCCAGGCGGCGACGCCTGGATTAGGCTGGGATGAGGTGCGAAGGGAATTGGCCGAGTTCTTCGCCTCCATTAAGCTGGCCATGTTTTTGTTCATCGTGCTGGCCATAGCAGCAACGATTGGGACGGTTATTCAGCAGGGAGAACGGCCTGAAGTTTATATCAAGGAATATGGTGAGCAAGCCTACCAGTGGTTCGTCCGATTGGGATTCACGGATGTGTATCATACCTGGTGGTTCACGAGTCTGCTGGGGCTTCTTTGCATCAACTCGCTGACTTGCTTCTACAAGCGGTTCCCGGCAATCTGGCGTTCCACACAGCAACATAAGGTGAACGTTGGGCTACCCTTTATACAGAATCTTAAGCATACAGTGGAGATTCCGGTCCGGGGCAACAAGGAAGGGGTGGCCGAGGGGATCGTACGGATGCTGGCAGAACGGGGATACCGAGTGCTGGCAAGCAATGAGCCTCAGGAGGTCACGATTTACGCGACCAAAGGCATCATGGGGCGGGTGGGGGCTCACGTGGCCCACCTGAGCGCAACGGTGATCGTGTTAGGAGGGTTGATAGGGAGCCTGTGGGGGTTCCAGGAATTCGGTGTGTGTCTGGAAGGAGAGACGTATCATATTCCCAAGGGCAATTTTGACCTGCGCGTGGATAAGTTTTGGATCGACTACCATGAGAACGGTGCCGTCAAGTCGTACAATAGCACTTTGGCTGTCCTCGATCAGGGCGAAGAAGTGGTTGCCAAGACCATATCCGTGAACGATCCCCTGGTGTACAAAGGCATTTGGTTCTATCAGTCGAGTTATGGCAATGCCTGGGATCGAGTGGACGTCGCCCGAGTCAATATCAAGGAGAAGACAACGGACAAAGTAGTAGGAAGCGTTGACCTTGAGTGGAAGCAGGAGCGGATGTTGGACGACTTGGGCCTCAAACTGGCGGTGACGGATTTTGTTGCCGACTTTGGGTTCAATTCGACGGACAAGAAAGTCTACTCCAAGACGGTGGATCACGAAAACCCCGCAGTTAAATTAGCCATTTGGGAAGGGGGGGCGGAGCAGGCGGCGACACCGTGGCTGTTCTATCATTACCCGGATCTGTTTGAGATCAAAGGGTCCAAATATAACTTCCAACTCGTCGGCTATCGTCCCAAACAGTTCACGGGTCTTCAGATCACGAAGGATCCCGGTGTGAACATTGTTTGGACTGGGTCCACGCTGATCGTGGTGGGGATTACCCTGTCATCATTCATTTATCATCGTCGGTTATGGGCCAAAGTGGTTGCAGCTCCGGATGGGCATGGGACGGTCGTTCATCTCGGCGGGAATACCCACAAGAGTCAGATCGATTTTCAAAAGGAGTTTCGCAGGTTGACAGACCGTCTCAAGGCGTTCACGTGATCGGCATGGCCAGTGGTGGTGAATAGAGGACGTAACTAGTCTCTACAACCGAGTTTTTGGGGAGGAATCTATGCTTCGGTCATTGTTCTTATTTGACATGACCTTTTGGCTTTACCTTGCGGCTATGGGACTCTACATCGGGTATGTGCTGGCGAGACGCCCCAGTATGCAACTTGCCCCCGCCGGTCATCCTCATGGCACTGAGGGGAGTGACAGCCCATGGGCGACCCAGCTCGGACAGGTCGCCACCATTGTCACCACCTTCGGGTTGATCGTCAACACCTTGGCATTGGTGACTCGAGCCCTTGAACGCCTAGAACTCTCCGGAACCTTCGCTCCTTGGTCCAACCAGTTCGAGGCCATGGCCTACGTCGCCTGGGCTATTATCCTCGGCTACATGTTGCTCGAGTTTCGTTACAGGATCAAAGCCATTGGTGCGTTCGTCGTCGGGATTGGCTTTATCGCCATGGGAGCAGCCTCCCTCTTGCCCTATCGGTACCAGACGGCAGAGCCGTTGGTGCCCGCCCTCAACAGTTATTGGATCTACATTCACGTCTCCGTCACGCTGACAAGTTACGCCGCTTTCGCCATGGCTGGCGGCTTGGGCATCATGTATTTACTGAAAGAGCGAGCCGAGCGTCTAGGGAAACCATCAAGGCTTTTTGCCGCCTTTCCAGATTTGGAGACGATCGATGAGTTGGGGTACAAGGCGATCATGGTCGGATTTCCGTTGCTTGCCTTTGGGATTATTCTCGGCGCTATGTGGGCAAATTACGCCTGGGGCGGCTACTGGAGTTGGGATCCCAAGGAAACCTGGTCCCTTATTGTCTGGCTTATTTACGGGGCTTATATTCATGCCCGGATGACAAGGGGGTGGGAAGGCCGACGCTCTGCCATCTACGCGGTGTTCGGGTTCCTTATGGTCATCTTTTGTTTCTGGGGTGTGAATTTCCTACTCTCTGGCCTCCATGCCTATGCCTAAGTGTCACCGAGTCGCGAGGGAGGGATCCAGTTGATGCCCGATGCCGTGACACCCGAGCCGATCCAGGCTCCAACCCGAACGGTTCTTTCAAAGTTGATCATCGGGCTGTCGTCGTTGATGGTTCTCGTGGTCGTCTTTGGAGTCGTTTGGCTGCAGAGCTCGAAGTATGAACCCCTCACCGTCGGAAAAGTGGCACCTGATTTTGAGTTGCCTGACCTCAACGACGGCTCCGTTCGACTCTCGGATTTTCGAGGGAAAGTCGTCTTCCTGAATTTTTGGGCCACGTGGTGTCAGCCCTGTCGAGAAGAGATGCCGTCGATGGAGATCCTGTACGAAAACTTCAAGCAAGATGGCCTGGTGATCCTTGCCGTGAGCATCGACCGGGTGACAACCAAGAAAGACATACCTCCTTTTGTGAAAAGCATGAATCTGACCTTTCCCATCCTGGTGGATTCGTGGGGGCAGACAGACAAGCGCTACAAGCTCATGGGGGTCCCCGAAACGTATATAATTGATCAGCAAGGTATTCTTCAGGAAAAGGTCATCGGTCCGAGGGATTGGACCAGACTGGACAATCTTGAGGTCGTCACCAGGCTTCTAAAAAATGGAACAAAATCGGTCCAAGCCTCGCCTTCGAACATTTGAGAAGGGTGGGATAGAGTGAGGGTATTCTTGTTGAAGGCAACCCTGTTGGTCGCGCTGGCCCTAGGTGGTGGTGGCTGCGGAGACGATGGGTATAGCGAATCAGCGGCACGTCACTCCGCGGCCTCTGTG
>JBFJQA010000258.1:0-4378 GCA_041616875.1 Nitrospiraceae bacterium
GCCCTGTTAAAGTCAGTTGGTGCAAATCCTAGCATTGGCGGTGAGATTGCACGGCTAGGCTTCCGCCAAATCCAGATTCCCTATACCAAATCTGAACGGAGGTTCGGCAGGTCAAATAGGTCCCTTGAAAGGAAGCTTATAGCCTTCGCTGATGCTTTTGTGTCCTTTTCTTACATGCCATTACGAGCTATGTCCTACCTGGGTCTAATCTGCAGCATTCTGGGGGCCATGTATGCTCTCTTTATAATCGTACTCAGAGTAATGAGCAGCCATCCGATCGAGGGATGGGCATCGCTCATGGTGGTGGTATTGGTTCTCGGCGGCATACAGATGACGATGTTGGGCGTCATTGGTGAGTATTTGTGGCGAACCTTGGAGGAAGCCCGCCGTCGCCCGAGGTACTTTATCGAAGAGGAATATTCTGAGGAATCCCCCGTGAACCTCGATGTCACAGGACGCTAAGGCCAAAAACGTACCCTCGACCTATCCTGCCTTTCATCGGAAGCCGTTCCTTCTGGGAATGCTCATCAGTGTGACCCTTGGCGTAGTTCTCTTGAGTCAGATTGAGCCCGCAAAGGTCTTGCAATCTCTCTCAGGCCTTGATGGACCCTCCCTAGTTCTTCCACTTGTAATATCCCTTGTCGGCTATCCTTTACGTCCATGGCGCTGGATGGTCACTTTTCCTGCCAGGGCCCGTCCATCTTTTCAATCCTGCTTCGCAGTCCTATCCATAGGAAATTTTGCAAATAATCTTCTTCCCGCCAGAGGCGGTGATCTCTTGCGTTGCATCTTGATCGTCCATGGAAATACCGCGATGAAATCCGGCCTTGCTTTGGCGACTCTCGGATTAGAAAAAGTTTTTGATGGGTTCGCCCTTCTGTTATTGATTTTTCTAGCGTTCGCATGGCTTAGCCCCCCGTCATGGATCGCTGGAGCAGGAATACTCTCAGGCCTGCTGTTTGGCACAGCCATTACGCTTCTTGTTTTTCTTAGGACTTATCCCGAACCCTTCATCCTCCTGATTCGGAAAGGTTGTTGGAAGCTAAACTTCAACACCTTGGCCGAACGTCTTTCACAATTTCTTGAGTCATTTGTGCAGGGACTTGAGGTATTAGTGTCCCCTCGTCAAATCGTATACCTTGGATTTCTCACCATCTTGGTGTGGGTGGCCGAGGCAGGAATTATTTGGGCCTTGGCCACAACACTAGACATTCCTTTGCGTTTCGAGGTGGCAGCGTTGGTGGCGGCTGTTTTGGGGCTCGGCCTCATGATCCCTTCAGCCCCTGGATTCATCGGTACGTATGAGTTCGTTTCTGTGGCCGCGATGGTTCCTTTTGGCATCGATATTGACCACGCGTTGGGGCTAACCCTGCTCATGCATGGCTGGTCGATGGTGTTCACGTCAACCTTCGGCCTAATCGGACTCGGTCTGTGCAGTCTTAGCCTCACGCACTTGCTGGCACCGACCACCTGGCTGCCTTCGGGAAGGAAAGGGTAAAGACCGTATGTCCAGGGCTCTTGTGACAGGCGGCGCGGGATTCATCGGATCGGAAGTGGTGCGACAACTGGCCTCTCGGGGGATGGAGGTGGTTGTGGTCGATAACCTGGTGAACGGTAAACCCGAAAACCTTCAGGGGCCTGATAAGCATCGTATCCACTTGGTGATCGCTGATATTCGGGACGCTCGACGCATGAAGGATCTCCTGCCCGGTGTCGATATATTGTTTCATTTGGCCTGCCTCGGCGTCAGGCACTCCATCCATTCTCCACAGGAAAATCATGACGTCAATGCCTCAGGAACCCTGACGTTGCTCTTAGCTGCCAAAGCTGCAGGAGTTTCAAAGTTCGTGTACGTCTCTTCCTCCGAGGTGTACGGAACCGCACAGTGGACCCCAATGACCGAACAGCATCCAACGGTGCCGCTGACCATTTATGGCGCCTCGAAACTTGCGGGAGAGTGTTACGCCCGTGCTTTTTATCGGACCTACAAATATCCGACAGTGGTGATTCGTCCATTCAACACCTATGGCCCGAATTGCCATCACGAAGGGGATAGCGGGGAAGTGATTCCAAAATTTCTGCTACGTTGCCTTGCCGGGCGTCCCATGGTTATTTTTGGTGATGGGACCCAGACGCGCGATTTCTCATTTGTCAGTGACACGGCCCGTGGGATCATTCTCGCGGGTATCAGTGATCAGCCGGTTGGTCAAACTTTGAACTTAGGGAGTGGGCAGGAACTCTCAATCCGTCAACTCGCACAGGAAGTAGCTCGCGTAGCAGAGAACCCTGGCGCAAAGATTGAGTATCATTCACCACGACCTGGAGACGTCTTGCGCCTTTGCGCCGACACTACAAAGGCACGGGAATTTATCGGATATAAACCGGAGTTCAGTTTTCAGGAGGGGCTCCGAAAACTTCACGAATGGTACCTCGGACTCGGACTCTCAATTGATTCCCTTTTGGAACAGGAAATGGTTCGAAATTGGGAGCAGCCTCCTTCTGGTCTGATGTGAGAAACCAGACATGATTCCAATAACAAGGCCTTTCATGGATGAGCGAGAGGTCCAGGCCGCCAGTCGGCCAATCCTCTCTGGATGGATTACCCAAGGTCCCGAAGTGGAGGCCTTCGAACGGGAGTTTTCTGCCATCATAGGGACATCATACGCGTGCGCTGTCTCCAGCTGTACAACCGCCTTGCATCTTGCCCTCCTGGCCGTGGGGGTTAGGCCTGGGGACGATGTAATCACCGTTAGCCAATCCTTCATTGCTTCAGCCAACTCAATTCGCTATTGCGGGGCCAGGCCTATATTTATCGACATTCAGCCCGACACTTGTAACATGGATCCAGCACTCATCGAGCGCGCCATCACCGAGCGAACTCGGGCAATTCTGTGCGTTCACCAAATGGGCATGCCCTGTGACCTGCAGGCAATCATTGGGATTGCCCGCCGTTATCAGCTTCCTGTTGTGGAAGATGCGGCCTGTGCTGTCGGCAGCCAAGTTTTATGGGAAGGACGATGGGAACCTATTGGCAAACCGCATGGGGATATCGCATGTTTTTCATTTCACCCCCGCAAGATAATTAGTACAGGTGACGGCGGCATGCTCACGACCTCCAATATCCGTTATGATCAGCAATTTCGTTTGTTGCGCCATCATGGAATGACCATCCCTGATACCCAGCGTCACAACTCTGGAAAAATAATGTTCGAATCTTACGAGCAGCTTGGCTACAACTATCGCATGACCGACATCCAGGGTGCGGTCGGACGCGAACAGCTTAAACGGCTCCCTGACATCGTTAAGCGCCGTCGACAACTGGCCGACCGCTACGCCAGCATTTTGGCAGGTGATCTCGGACTCCGAATCCCGGTGGAACCGGATTGGGCAAGAAGCAACTGGCAGAGCTACTGTGTCAGGTTACCCACCGGAGTAGATCAGAGAAGAACCATGCAGGCCATGCTAGACAGAGGAGTATCAACACGACGCGGGATCATGTGTGCCCACCGGGAGTCAGCCTACCATTCTGAACACTGGACTTGCGGGGTTCCCTCCCCCTGCCAGTCCTGTCCACCTAGCACCTGTGATCGCTTGAAACAGAGCGAGCACGCGCAAAACCAGACCATCATCCTTCCTTTGTTTCCTCAAATGACAGAATCTGACCAAGATGCGGTAGCACATGCCCTGCGTGAGTCGATCCACACATCAAAATGACACGATCGCTGAACTGGATAATTTCTTTCGTGCTTTTCCCTCCATTTTCCTCAACCTCCTTTAACCTTTGTTCGCCCGTAACAAATTTTTTCCATCCCTCACACCAAGTATGTTTATTGCCTTGGAGTCATGTTCCCCTCGCAGGCTCGTAGTACTTTTTCCTCTACCCTGACCGTGTTTTGAGTTGTGTTAGTGGTCATTTTCCGACAATGCCATACACAGTTGGGCCTCATATTTTTCAAAAGGATCGCCCGGACAGGGTCGGTCTATATTCAGGTCCTAGTCGCTCTTGCCCGTGGAATACAATAAAGCCTTCCCTTTCCTCAACAATCGTGTAGCCCAGATCCTCCATTAAAGACCTTACAAACCGTTCCTTGGCCTCTTGGGAAGGGCGGATCCTCCGGCGTTCACTCATGTCAAGAATCACAAACTCGGGAGCGCCCCACTCACAAAGTTTGCCCGGTTGCCACCGCACAAAACAAACACGATGCCGGTTGATGAGCTGGGGAACCAGCGACCCCGTTCCTGCGACACTGGCACCTTCAGGGATATCCGCCAGAACTGTCCTCGCCACTTCGGCATATGCTTGATCCATATTTTTTAAGTCGTACCCCGATGCTTGCACAACATTGAGTCCAAAAAGAAAAACGAAAAACCCGGCCAC
>JBFJQA010000259.1:0-4350 GCA_041616875.1 Nitrospiraceae bacterium
CGCGCATTGACACCGATCCGCCCCGGTCAGGCTGTGATCAGCGGGGCGCACCGTCTTCCCAATCGTTACATCATCCACTGCCTTGGCCCGATCTATGGGCGAGACGAACCGGCTGAGGAGCTTCTTGCTAACTGCTACTCGAATGCCCTCCGCCTGGCCGAACAGCAAGGGATTCAGTCACTGGCTTTTCCAGCTATCTCCACCGGCATCTTTGGCTATCCAATTAAAGATGCGGCGCGAGTTGCCCTGAAGACGATCTTGAAAGAAGCGCCACGGTTGTCCTTGGTTGCACAGATTCGCTTTGTGTTGTTTGACGAGGAGAGTCAACAGCTTTATGAATGTCTCCTCGATGAGTTGACCAAACATATGTCCCGCCCCCCTGCAGAACTTTCTACTACCCATGTTCCTCAAGGTGCTGCCGTGGCTTCCGGCCTTGAGTATGGGCACCGTTCCGCGTTCCGTAAGAGAACGGATAACCTGAAAACTCCGTCCGACCAGGGGTCGAGGAACAATAGGCTCGCGCTCTTTACCGATCTTTACGAGCTTACGATGCTGCAGGCCTATTTTGAGGAAGACATGACGGAGCAGGCCGTCTTCACGCTCTTCGTTCGCCGCCTGCCGCCACAACGGAACTTTCTTCTGGCTTGCGGGGTGGATTCCGTTCTCGACTATTTGGAAAATATTCGCTTCAGCGAAGAAGACCTCACCTATCTGGACTCGTTGGGATTATTTTCTGACCGCTTTCTGGACTGGCTTCGTGACTTCCGCTTCACTGGGGAAGTTTATGCGGTTCCCGAAGGCACTCCTGTGTTTTCGAATGAACCGATTCTCGAAGTGGTGGCGCCCATGCCCGAGGCCCAACTCATCGAAACTTTTGTCATGAATCAGGTGCATGTCCAGACGGTGCAGGCCTCCAAGGCTCAGCGTGTGGTGACCGCCGCGAACGGGCGGCCGGTGGTCGACTTCGGTGCCCGTCGCATGCATGGAATCGACGCGGCACTCAAAGCTGCTCGTGCGTTTTGGATCGGCGGCGTGGCTTCGACCTCCAACGTCCTTGCGGGCAAACTCTATGGGGTGCCGGTGGCCGGAACGATGGCGCACAGTTACATTCAGGCCCACGAGAATGAGCGGGCTGCCTTCCGGGCGTTTGTGAAAGTTTTTCCCGAAACAGTCCTCTTGGTGGATACGTACGATACGCTGGGGGGCGTCCAGAAGGTGATCGATCTGGCGAAAGACTTGGGGGAGGACTTTAAGGTTAAGGCGGTGCGTCTGGACTCCGGTGATTTGTTGGCCCTTTCGAGGGAGGCGCGCCGGCTGCTTGACGAGGCCGGGCTCGGCAACGTCGAAATCTTTGCGAGTGGGGGCCTGAATGAAGATGTGATTACGACCCTGTTGTCCTCCAACGCGCCGATCGACGGGTTCGGCGTGGGCACCAGTATGGGGGTTTCGAGCGATGCCCCGGATCTGGATATCGCCTACAAGCTTTCCGAGTATGCCGGAAAGGGTAGGCTCAAATTATCGACGGGCAAGCCCATCCTTCCCGGTCGGAAGCAGGTGTTTCGTATGGAGGAAGATGGACAGGATGTGCGTGACGTCATCGCCTGTGCCGATGAAGATCCGGTTGGGCGACCCCTCCTCGTGCCGATGATGCGTGATGGCAAGCGACTTCCCAAGGGAACGATCGATCTCACCACCGCACGCCAGTATGCGCAGGAACAAATTGCCCGTTTGCCTGAACGAGTGCGGGCGATTACCCCTGCCAATCCCCCGTATCCTGTCGAAGTGAGTCAAAAACTTTCCGACCTTCAGCAGCGAATCATCAAGGATCTTGCCGACCACGGGGAAGACTCCGGCTAACACAACAGGAATACAACATGGCAGAGATCAGCGATTCGTTAAAATCAGGCGATGCCTTACTCATCGTCGATGTGCAGAAAGACTTTTGCCCTGGCGGCGCGCTTCCTGTTGAAGGAGGTGATACGATTGTGCCGGTCATCAACCACTGGATTGCAGCTGCGGTGGCCAGCAGCGTGCCGGTTTACGCTACCCGCGACTGGCATCCTACGGGGCACACTAGTTTCAAGGAACGCAGTGGACCCTGGCCCCCGCATTGTATCCAAGACAGCGACGGCGCCAAATTTCACCAGGATCTCGCACTTCCTAGCTCGACCATAATCGTGACAAAGGGCGTCCGCTTTGATCAGGATCAGAACTCCGCCTTCGACCAGACGGGTCTGGCCGTCCAACTTCGCAAGGATAGCATCCGGCGTGTGTGGATCGCTGGTCTTGCTGAAGATGTATGTGTGCTGGCGACGGTTCTTGACGCTCACCGGGAAGGTTTTGAAGTTGTGCTCATCGCAAATGCGACACGGCCGATAACATCAGACGGTGGGAAGAAGGCGCACCAGCAAATGCAGGAGGCAGGCGCTCGCTTCGTTGTTTAAAAAATGGAGAATGTATCCTTCAAACCAGCCAACCACATCTTGACAGACTTCTGTCATCCTGAGCGAGCGAAGGATCTCGCTTAGCACAATAACTTGTCGAATCAGGCTGTTGGCTCGCCCTCCATACCCAAACATTCGCTCAAAGAACAACCCAAACATTCTTGACTTATTTAAGTCTTTAATCAAGAATCCCTCATCTTCCCCATTCGTTCGTCACCCACTTGCTCGAAGGCAGGTATGAGATTCGAACTATTCAGGAATTTTTGGGGCATCGCGATGTCAAAACGGCAATCCTCTATACCTATGTTCTGAGCAAGGGAAGTCACGGAGTGAGGAGGCCGATCGATGGTCTGTAGACCGTTTTATACAGTCTGTCCAATTATTGTTGGGCCCGAATCGCGAAGCGACGATGTCCCTGTTCAAACACCGGCGGCAACGCTTACAATCCTAAGAACCCTAGAACCGATAGGAGACAAACATGGCAAACAAAATCGGAAGCGAATCGAGCAAACAGGTAAACGGCATCAACCTTGATGTTCTATTGGGGACAGTGAATGCGGTGAAAAACGATCCAGAACTTGGTCGCTGCAAATTCCGTGCTTCCAACAAGTGGATTGGCGCAGCTCACAACTGCACCACAGTGAAAGGATTTTATGCTGCCAAGCAGGAGATCGACCACAAACAGAAGTTTGAATTGCACGCAGACGAGCCTGCCATTCTTGCGGGGCAGGATGAGGGCGCGAATCCAGTGGAGCATTTGCTGAATGCTTTGGCCGGTTGCGTGACCACGAGCATGGTGGCCCACGCCGCAGTCCGCGGCATCGAGATCCAGGAACTGAAGTCCGAATTGGAAGGCGACATTGACCTTCGCGGATTTCTCGGGTTGGCCGACGTGCCGAAAGGATACACCGCTATTCGTGTGAAATTCAAAGTGAAGACCGATGCAAAAAATCTGGAGACGCTTAATTCACTGGCATCATTTTCTCCCGTGTACAACAGTCTCATCAACGGAGTGAAAGTGGATATCCAAGTCGAGCCCAAGTAACGGTCCTGGCCTAACCATGTGCTGCAGCGAACCCGGCCATCGCGCCCTAGTTGCAATCCACGCGTCCCGTGGGCCGGGTCGCTGAGCTTGGGTCGGTTAGGCTGTATAGCCCACCCTATTCGTGAAGTGACTTGCCCGCCCGTGGAGGAAAGTCGAAATATGATTTCAAATCTTAGGATACACAGAGTGCGAACCCCTTTACAGCGAGGTACTGCGTTGTTGCCAAGTGGCGGAAGGAGGCTCCTGATTAGCCGCGCATGCCTTGCGACGGTATTGCTCGTGATGATGGCCGACTTGGGTCAGTCGGTTCACGCCACAGACGGAGGCCAGGCGAGTTTTCAGCGCATTTCGACGCAGTTCATCGCAGCATTGGGTCCTCCAGATGCTTCCTCCGGGAACGGCGCGCAGTCGTGGGGTCTCTGGCCTTTGGATCCGGGTCCTCGGGGAGTGAGGTTGAGCAGCTTTGAGCAGTTGGAAGAGGCGGGTGGAGTCGCCCCAGCACGTTGGCAATTCGACCATACAGACTGGTGGCTGGAAGAACACGGCCTCATCATGGAGCAGCCGAGATTTCCGATCCCTCCTGGCAAATACCTGGTCACGGGTGGCCGCGAGGTCACGACCGTGCTGACCATTCATCCCGCTGACAAGGATGGCAATAGGCGCTGGGAGCTCGATGACCAGGCGACGCTCTATGACGTGACGCACTTGGCGTGCCGCTCCGCGCGCTATACACCGACGACCCATGATGGTTCGTGTTCTCCGGCAAACGTGCAGAAGACGGCGTTTCCGGTCACTCCAGGGGGGGCGATGCCTACAGTCGAGGGCTGCAAGAAGCAAGACTATGCGGTGCTCTTCGTGATC
>JBFJQA010000260.1:0-4349 GCA_041616875.1 Nitrospiraceae bacterium
AAGCTCGTGGGTCATCTCGTTGAACGTGGACGTGAGCAGCGCGATCTCGTCGTTGCCCTGCACGGGCGGCAGCGAGGGTTCGAGCTGGCCGCGAGCGATGCGCCGCGCCGCATCGTAGAGATCCCGCAGGGGTCGCAGGCGGCCGGCGGCGATGCGGTGGGCAGCGAGGGCGGTGACGACGACCGCTGCCAGGCCGAGAAGAGCAGCGCGCAGCGCCATGGCGAGCAGCGGCGCGAGTGTCTCCTGGGCCGGTTCTTCGGCGAGCAGCCACCAGTCGCGGAAGCCGGAAAGGGGACGACCGGTGCCGAACACGCGGCGCCCCGCATCCGCCTCGTAGAGCTGGCCGGCTGATTCGGAGAGCACTCCCAACGGTCGGTTCACCCGTTCTCCCGCCGTGGCCGGCGGGCTGCACAACGCGGCGCGGAGCCGCCCCGTGCCATCGACCACGGTCGTCATCCCCAGCTTTTTGCTGGTCATTTCCAGGATCGCCTCACGGAGCACACAGTGCTCTTGGACTCGCGGAATCGCATCGCCCTGGTGCATGAGATCCCGCACCCTGAGCAAGAGCCGCTTCCCAAGGGTTCCACCTGGATGCACTTGCAAGAAATCCTCCTGCCTGAACCCACGGCGTTGGAGCAAGGCAATGGCCAAGGCATCGCCCATGGCCAGCACACCGGTCGTACTCGCGGTGGGAGCGAGTCCCATTGGGCAGGCTTCTTCTTTCACAGAGACGTCCAAGACCACATCACTGTGCTTGCCAAGTGTCGACTGGACTTTGCCCGTCAACGCCAGCACGGGCAAGTTCAAGCGTTTGACAAAAGGAATCAGCTTGATCACCTCGTCCGTCTCCCCACTGTTGGAGATGGCCAGCAACAGGTCCTGACGAGCGAGCATGCCCAAGTCTCCATGAATCGCCGCGGCGGAATCGAGAAAGAAGGCTGGGGTCCCTGTGCTCGCCAAGGTCGCGGCAATCTTCTGTCCGATGAGGCCGGATTTTCCCATCCCAGACACGACGACCTTGCCGGCGCAGTGATAGAGAAGATCCACCGCCTCGGTAAAGCGATGATCGAGCCGTTCAACCAAGGCCTCGATGGCGCGGGCCTCAATATTCAAGACTCGCTTTCCCTCTTCCAGCACCGGATTGTCGCGTCGCTCACTCATAGAATGTCCGTGGCCCCCTTCCCGGCTACCTCGAAAATCCTGACCAGGCGCTCAAGGAGAGGTTTCAATCGGTCCAGGGGAACCATATTCGGCCCATCGGATAACGCATGATCGGGATCCGGGTGCACCTCCATGAAAAATCCGTCGCACCCGGCAGCCGCCGCCGCGCTGGCCAGAGGCACCACAAACTCCCGCTGTCCAGATGAGGTGGTTCCCGCGCCACCCGGCAACTGCACGCTGTGGGTGGCATCAAAAATCACGGGATAGCCAAATCCCTTCATGACCGGCAGGGATCGCATATCCACGACCAGGTTGTTGAATCCGAAGGAGGACCCTCGTTCGGTCAGCATAATCTTGCGCGTTCCACTCTCCTCCAGCTTTTTCACGACGTTCCCCATGTCCCACGGCGAAAGGAATTGCCCTTTCTTGACGTTGACCACGCGGCCGGTCCTCGCCGCGGCGACTAACAGGTCAGTTTGCCGGCAGAGAAAGGCCGGAATTTGCAGGATATCTGCCGCCTCAGCTGCCACGACCGCGTCTTCCACACGATGGATGTCGGTCAGGACGGGCACTCCGACCTGCTCTCGCACCTTGCGGAGCACCGCCACCCCATCCCGAAGCCCAGGCCCCCGGAAGGAATGAATAGAGCTGCGGTTCGCTTTGTCATAGGAGGACTTAAACACGTAGGGGAGCTTGAAGGCACCAGCGATCTCGGCAATTCGCTGGGCCGTCTCCAAGGCAAGTCGCTCGCTCTCGATCACACAAGGCCCGGCGATGAGAATATGCCGATGCTGTCCTCCGACTTTGAACGGCCCAAGATCAACTTCAGCCATGAGGTCCGTATCCTTCCCGCCCCCAGTTCACGTTCTCTGGCCCCACCAGGGGGTATCCGCTTCCGAGGCGACACATGGCTATCGACCACATTTCTTGGCGAGAGCCGCTCCGATGAAGGCACTGAACAGGGGATGCGGATGGTGTGGGCGTGAACGGTATTCGGGGTGGAATTGGGTACCGACAAACCAAGGATGACCCCGCAATTCCACAATTTCGACTAGCGCCCCGTCAGGAGAAAGACCGCTCAGGACCAGCCCATGGCGCTCCAACATTTCACGATAGGCGTTGTTGAATTCGTACCGGTGACGGTGCCGCTCACTGATATCCAGCACACCATAGGCCTTGTGCGCCAGCGTCCCTTCAACCAGACGGCAGGGATAGGCGCCCAGCCTCATCGTGCCACCCTTCTCGGACAGGCCTCGTTGGCCCGCCATCAAATGAATCACCGGATGTGGCGTTTCCGAATCAAATTCCGAACTATTGGCGTCCGTCAGCCCGGCCACATGGCGAGCCAACTCGATCACGGCGCACTGCATGCCGAGACACAGGCCGAGAAATGGAATCCCCTGCTCTCGCACGTACTGAAGGGTTTCTACCTTCCCCTCGATGCCTCTCGTGCCAAATCCCCCTGGAATCAAGATGCCGTCTGCCTCTTCCAACACTTGTTGCGTTCCCAACCGTTCTACATCCTCGGATTCCACCCACTGGATATGGATTCGGGTTTCATGATCAATGCCGCCATGAACCAAGGCCTCCGTTAAACTCTTGTACGACTCCTTCAACCCCACATACTTGCCAACCAGCGCAATGACGACCTCATGTTTGGGATACTTCAATTTCTGGACCATCGCATCCCATTCGCGGAGATTGGGAGGCCCGGTGTCCAAGTGAAGCAAGCTGACGATTAACTCATCGAGTCCTTCCTTTCGGAACACAATCGGCACTTCGTAGACAGTCTCCACATCCTTGGCCGTAATCACCGCGTTTCTCTCGACGTTGGTGAAGAGGGCGATCTTTTCCTTGAGATCCGGGGGGAGATACCGGTCCGTGCGGCAGAGTAAAATATTAGGCTGGATACCGATCTCACGCAACTTATTGACCGAATGCTGGGTCGGCTTGGTCTTCAGCTCTCCCGAGGCCCCAATAAAGGGCACCAAGGTGAGGTGCACGTAGAGCACATTTTCCCGACCCACATCATAGGGTATTTGTCGAATGGCTTCGAGAAACGGGAGGCTCTCAATATCGCCGACGGTTCCGCCAATTTCCACGATGGCCACGTCGGTACCTTCGGCAGCACTGAGAATAGACTTCTTGATCTCGTCGGTAATGTGGGGCACGACCTGCACGGTCCCCCCAAGGTAGTCGCCTCGACGCTCTTTGGTGATCACCGAGTGGTAGATCCGCCCCGTTGTGAAGTTATTGTCCTTAGTCAGCGTCACAGACGTGTAGCGCTCGTAATGGCCCAAATCCAGGTCGGTCTCCGCGCCGTCATCGGTAACAAACACTTCTCCATGCTGGTAGGGGTTCATCGTCCCAGGATCGACGTTGATATAGGGGTCCAACTTCAGGAAGGTGATCTTCAGGCCTCGACTTTCCAGCAAGTTCCCGATGGAGGCTGAGGCCAGCCCTTTTCCGAGGGAAGAGACGACTCCGCCGGTGACGAAAATGAACTTACTCATGGATGATGCTCAGGCCACTCACAGAAGGCCAATGGCTTAAGACCTGATCGTTGAGGGCAGCTTCCCTTCTAACACGCATGGCATGGGTAACCTCTCCCGATGATTCGCCGTTGGCCGGAGCATGTTGATTTCCGTCCCCGCATGGAGACCTGCTAGGTGACAGTGCCCTCGAGCACCTTCGTGGCCTCCTCGATATCTTCCGGGCGGTCAACGCGAAGGGAACGATGAGCCGTTTCCCACACCCGGATCGGAATTCCATGCTCCAAGGCTCGCAGTTGTTCGAGCTTCTCAGCTTCTTCAAGCTGGCTGGTCGGTAGGTTGGCAAGGTGCAACAGGGTTTCTCGCGTGTAAATGTAAACACCAAGGTGGAGGTAGTGCACCCCGGCAACGACCGGCGTTGGCTCCCCGTTTCGCAGGAAAGGAATCGGTGCCCTGGAAAAATACAGCGCCTGGCCCTGTTGGTCAGTCACGACCTTCACGTTGTGTGAGTTGTGGAGTTCACTCTCGCATTGCAGCGGCCTCTTCAGCGTGCCCATCCCCGCCCCACTCGTTTGGAAGGCTGTGATCAGGTCAGTCAGTAATCCCGGGTGCAGCGGAATTTCGTCACCCTGCAGGTTGACAAAGATCTCTCCCGGAAGCTGCTGTGCCACCGCTGCAACCCTGTCGGTACCGGTG
>JBFJQA010000261.1:0-4336 GCA_041616875.1 Nitrospiraceae bacterium
CATTACGGGACCTATCTGGACATCGGGTACTTGTGGGACTTTAACGAACGGGACGCCGACCTGTGGAGGAGCAAATCGACAACCTTCAGATTGAACAGTCTGGAAGCGAATAATGTCATGGGGTACGTGCGAAAGGACGTGAACCCCACGGCATCTCGCTGGGGATTTGACTTTGGACTCCAGACAGGCGTCGACACCGAAGGACTCGTCCCCGAGGCTAGCGACGAGCCGTTGGCGGCAGCCGACACGCTTCGCCACTTCTACCGTGCGAACGGTTCCTATCTCTTGCCAGTGGGGAACGGACTGAAACTCACCGCCGGTTTGTTCAACAGCTATATCGGCTATACCTCCTTTCATGCCAAAGATAATGCCAATTACACGCGTGGCTATGTGCTGGACAACGTCCCCTACTTTCTCTTGGGGCAGAGGCCATTTACCCGGCAAGTGATACGGTGACACTCGGTCTCTATGTCGTGAACGGATATGAGTACTTAGCTGAGCCCAACAACGCGCCGAGCTATGGCCTGCACACGGTCTGGGAGGCAACCCCTAACCTGACCTTCGCCCAAAATCTGTATTACGGCCCTGACCAGCCGAACACCGATCTGCAGTTCTGGCGTCTCCTCTCGGATACGATTCTCGAGTGGAAGGAGAGCTGGGGGTCGATCGCAGTGGCGTATGACATCGGGACCGAGAAGCAGGCGGCGGATCCCGGCAATCCCCGGTTCTTCTGGATGGCGGGGGCTGTTTGGACACGCTGGGAGTTCCAAGAACCGTGGAGTCTCGGGCTCCGACCGGAGTTCTATTGGGATCCAGACGGCCTCATTACCGGAGCGAAGCAGCTAATCTGGGCCATCACGGGCACGGTGGAGTATCGGCTTGGGTTCTTTTCGTCGCACAACGTCATCGCCAAGCTGGAATATCGTTTTGACCGATCCACTGGATCGGGCGGAGGGTTCTTCACGGGACAAGAGCTGCCTGGAGGAATACCACTCCTCACTCCGAACCAGCAACTCCTCATCTTCGGACTGATGTGGGCCTTTGAATCGGGACCCTCGTAAAAGCCGAATGGGCGCAAAAGCTGCGACCAACGGGTATGCGGGCAAATACATCGTCGTCGGATTTCCCATTTTTCTTGCGCATCACAGGGTCTCATCAGAGAATGAGGCACCATATCTCGGTCAGGCACGGGGGGTACTGAACAACCCTGCGTCGGCCGGAAATCTCCCGCGCTGTGTACTCAAAGGAGGACTCTGATGCTCGAAATAATGCTGGCTGCCGCAACCTTGTGGGTCTGTCCCGGCGATGTGTATGTGAATGAACCGCGTGAAGGGTGTAAGCCGTTTCACCAATCTGGTAGGGAGGGCTTCAGCAAGGTTCCTGAGGCCCAGGTTTTTGAGGGTGGGGCTTCAGCCCCAGCAACCTCCGGTAACGGAACGCCTATGCAGAGGTCTGCTCCTCGGGTCATCACTGAAGAGACACAGACCCGGCAGTATGCCTCCCCCGAAACCTGCGCACTCTATAAAGAGTATCTGGACCTGTCCTCACGATCGGATGATGGGCTGGGAGCGCGTAACCTCACCACGGACGAGTTTATACGCTGGGAGCAAATCAGGTATCGCTTCAACCCAATCAACCCACCAGATTGCCCGTAGGGAGGGGTCAGGACGTTGGATCGTCGGATGACGTTCATCACGCGCGGTCCAATCATGACCTATCAGTCCGTAGCGGTTCGTCCAGACAACCTCAGAAAACTCGTCAGCATGCAACAGGACGCTGACGGTGCGCGGCGCAACTAGTAGCTGCCTTGCCTGCCCGCCCTTCTTGAAGACAGTCCACTCACAGCCTCCCCGACGAGGACGCCCTGGATAGGGCGACCCACCACTCCCTGGTCCTGGCAAACCCGGGTTCAAGCAGAAGAACGGACGCGATGTCAATCATAGAATGGTTCAAGTTGGCGATCTTTTCGGTTGCGAAATCGCCACTACGTATGCGACTATCTGGCCGAAGTCTCGGTAGATTTCATGAGACTCCCTCGCTCGGCTAGGAGGAGAACGCCCTCCCAGCTCTATCAGAAATCATCTTTAGCCATGAGGAGAAGACCGATGCCCGCATATCCCAGACTCTTGCTTGCGACCCTGCTCATAGCTGTTCCCTTGGGTACGGCTTGTACAACCCCTTCGGAAGAAGTTCGCCCGGGCCAATCCCAACCGGCCCAACCGGTCCCCACAGCGGCGCCCCCGCAAGCGTCTCCAGCACCTTCGCAGGGCACAGCGGCAGCGGATAACATGGAGCTGGTGCGGGAAAAAATCCGCGCGGACAAGAAGTTATTCGTCGCTCAAAACATGCAGTTAACGGCGCCAGAAGCCACGGGATTTTGGCCGGTCTATGACCGCTATCAAAACGACTTGGACACACTCGCTGACCGCATGATCACGCTCATTACCGACTATGCCAAGAACTACGAAACGATGTCCAATGGGGTTGCAAAGAACTTGATCGACGAATATCTCGCGATCGAGGGAGACCGTCTGAAACTCCGCGAAGCCTATCTGCCCCAGTTTCGCCAAGTTTTGCCGGAAAAGAGGGTCGTGCGCTACTACCAGCTCGAGAACAAGATCCAGGCCGCGGTGAAGTACGAGCTGGCAGCGAACATTCCCCTCTTTCAATGAGGGGTTTCAGGCACACGCGGCAGAAGCTACGTGAAGCACTGATGTGGCGAAGGGCCTAGAGGAGCTTTCTGGACTCCTTTTAGCGTCTCGCAAATCGGCAGGACGAGTGTGGCAACTCGTTCCGGCGAGTTGGGCCATGGGCACGTCTACGATCCGTATGTCCGATGCCCACAATGGAGAATAGGAATGAATACAAGAGTCTTGGCCCCCATCGCACTGTCCGTGTTGGTCGTCGCGCTGTCAGCCTGTGCAGAACAGTACGGGCAACATCCCGCCACCGCAAAGAATGTGCAGGAGGTTCTGGATCATCCCATTGACGACATGAAGGTGACGCTGCGGGGCCAGATCGTCGAGAGAGTCGGCGATGATGACTATACCTTCTCAGACAGCACCGGGGAAATCGTCGTGGATATTGATGACGACAAGCTTCCGGAGGGTCACGTCATCACACCGGGAACAGAGGTTGAGATCTACGGAGAAGTGGAAGCCAAGATGTTCAAGACGCCCCACATCGACGTGAAACGCGTGAGGCTGGTCCCTCCCGGCGAGGTCCCCGGGACAGACGGTACCCCGTCACCCTGACCCTTGAAAAGGCGTGCAGACAGTGAGAGGATCGATACCCGCTTACCATTACGCGGGGCAAAGGGTGAGCTGACCACTGTCCTGTTCGGATAACAGCCAAATGAGGGCCAATTCAAAATTTTTGAAGGCCCTGACTTGAAACCCTCGATTGGCAGCGCACAATCCGAAAAATTGTGTGTTGAGGAACTCCGGGGCAGGCCGCCCGACCAAGGCGAATTTCCTCTTCCGAA
This sequence comes from Nitrospiraceae bacterium, assembly GCA_041616875.1. Lineage (GTDB taxonomy): Bacteria > Nitrospirota > Nitrospiria > Nitrospirales > Nitrospiraceae > JBFJQA01. The sequence goes on from JBFJQA010000261.1 coordinate 3,485, forward strand.
AATTCTCGCCATAGCGTGCCAACCACCTGGCAAGCTGGACAGCGTCCGTCACGCTAAGATACGTGTCTGTCCTTCGCGCATCAACGAGGAGATCGGGCCCCCTGTTCGAAAGCGTGAGAGAGGCGACTTCATCAATGATCTCATAAAGCGTCTCGAAATCAAGACACTCCGTGACTTCCACATTCACAAACTCTTTCCCAGACACAACGCTGGCTTTCCAAGGCATGGCATCCTCCCAAATCATAATGTGGTTCTATGGATAAAAGTTCCGGTCCCTGGCGGCCTACCAGGTAAATCGTAGAAAGGCCCCGCTGTGATCCTGCATTGTCGAAGGTCCACTTAGGGTCAGGAATGGAGAATCAGAACGCCACGTGTCTTGCAGCTGCGGAGAAGGGACCCACCAGTGCAGCGACCTGAGGCTGTGAGCTTCGAGGCCCAATTCAACACCGAACAGAGAGCCTGCGTGGGAGAAGCGAAGATGGACCTCGTGTGATCCCTTCTCCGCCAGACCTGTGAATGACCTAGGCGCCACATACCTTGACCCCCACCCTGTCTCCAACCCTCGGTGAAAATTGGGAGTCTCGATGCCTACACCTTCCCCCACCACGGAATTGTCTTGCTCTGCTCGGGGTTCGACCGAATGCCGTTGAGGCATCTCGGACACCGCGCCCCAGACGGAACCTGAAGCCAAGCTCAGCACTCCAACGACACAGGGAATGATCACCATGACTGTCATGTGCTGCGAATACGTGCTCTGTTTGAATTCCATGATCGACCCTCCTACACCATCCACTAGTTCATGGATCGTGATGCGATCTGACGGTGTCGTGCGGCGCCGACCTGGAACCCGCG
>JBFJQA010000262.1:0-4304 GCA_041616875.1 Nitrospiraceae bacterium
ATTCGCGGTATCCGGCCCGGTCGATTCCCTCCTTTATATGTGCCGTCCAATCGGGCAGGCGATAGGGCAGGGTGAGGTGTATGGCCTTGGCGCTGCGCTCGAGCCGCTCGAGGTGCGCCTCCACTCGAAAGGGCTCGCCCCGATAGGTCCGAATCACTTCGTAGATCCCGTCACCGAGCTGAAACCCCCGATCCTCCACCGACACCGTGGCCTCGCCGAGGGGAAGGAACCGACCGTTCACGAATCCGATGTCCGGCATCGAGCCTGACCTCTCAGCCCTTCGTCCCTGCGTCGATCAGAAAGACCCGGCGATCTTCGGAAGTAAACTTCCACCCCATGCGCTTCTCGAACAAGAGGCGATGCTCACCAGGGGCGACCGCTTGAAACTCGAACGTGCGGCGTCCCCAATCAACCGCATTGTTCCCGGCGGTCCTGAGATAATCATCGGCCAGCAGGACCAATTGCTCCGGGTTATAGTCGGGCACCCATTGCTCGCCCCTCGTCCGGTCTTCCACCAGGTGGATCTGGAAGCTCGAGCCGACCTGGGTAGAGATTCGCCTCAGATCCCGCTGCCGGTCACGCACTGCGCTGTCGCCATCCACTGCTCACCTCTCCGTTGTACGGCCGGGTATTCGTAACTTTTCTCTATGCGATCAATGAACGAGACCTTCGCTGGAGGCCTTCTTCACCATCCTACTGGTGTCCCGAGTCTGAAGCAGGCTTTGTGGACGGTGCGAGGGGCAAGGCCGTCACTGCGAATCGCGGAGGTTCGGGCCCCGCACTTGGAGAGCAGGCGGGGTCCGGCACCCGTTGCTCGTGGGTTGCAGCGGGTGCCGGAGGGCGAGGACTGTCCGAAGCTGCGTGCCTTCCCACCGCACGCAGCGAGTTCCGCAGCCCACCGGATGCGAGCCTTAGTGCGGTCGAACCGGAGCGTCTGAGCAGGACGGCCTTGCCCCTCGCACCGTTTTCCATGCCTTCCATTAAGCACTAGGTCTTCCGGCGCGGGCCAATGAAGACCTCCTCCTCTTCGATCCGCACCTCATAACTGCCCACGCAATACCCGCCTCCGTCGGTCCCCTGACCGTTCCGAAGATCGAAGGCCAGGTCATGCCACGGACAGGTCACCACGCACCCCTTCACGTGGCCCTCGCCAAGGGGGCCGCCCTCGTGCGGACACACATTGTAGATAGCATAGAAGCGCCCCTCGACGTTGAAGAGGGCGATGGGTCGCTCGTGCACGGTGAACACCTTGGACGTGCCGGGCGGAATGTCGTTGACCCGACAGACCCGATGATATCCTTCCATAACCTCCTTGTCGCTCGCTCCCACAGGCGATGCACCTCTCCCTTTCCTCGGCGGGGGAACCTCATCACAGACGGAGGGTAAATTTCAACACATCCCCCGGTTTGACGCCTTCCCTTTCCACGAACCCCGCAACAGTTTGGACGACATATCGTGCATTCTCCGGTGGCGGGCCGTACTGGGGGCACACGGGTTTGGCGCATGGCTCCGCATGGGTGATGGTATGGACGACATATTTGCTCTCATCCAACCAGATCATGTCGACCGGGACCATGAACGCCTTCGTGCTCAACCGGTGTCGTCCCGAGGAATCGAAGATATACACCATCCCTCGATCCTCCGGCAGATGGTCCCGGAACGCGAGACCAAACAAGATCTTTTCCGGCGTATCGGCGACTTCGGTGATGAGCTCATTCCCGCTGGGAAATGTCACGATGAAGGTGCCGGGATCCTGCTGGCTGGTCAGGAACACGCTGGCCGTGATGAGGAGCAGGGCGAGCGCGATGATCAAGACGGCTCGCCGGCCCTTGGGTCCGGACGTTGGCGGCGTGCGGGCGTTCTCCACTCGCGGATGCTCCTTTAGGCCCAACGACCCAGGCGACTCAACGGCCTAGGCCTTCTGCGCAAGCGTCGTCTGTTGACTTGAGAAAGAAGCGCGGTCTAAAATTTTGCCAATCAGTGAATGACTATGTTTCGTTGTTTCTCCTATTGTCAATACCACACTTAAAAAACGCATCCCTGGACGTCAGAAGGAGACGAGGATCATGGCGTTGTTGATCACCGACGAGTGCATTTCCTGCGGGGCATGCCTGCCAGAATGCCCGAATGAGGCCATCTTCGAGACGAGGAGCGACGCGGAGGGCAAGGGCTACCAGGTCAGCGAGGGGCAGGGCGTCGGTGACAGCATCTACATCATCACCCACGAGCGGTGCACCGAGTGTGTCGGGCATTTTGATGAGCCGCAATGCGCGGCCGTGTGCCCCGTTGACAACTGCTGCGTGCCAGACCCGGCCTTCCCGGAAGTGACGGATGCGCTCCTGGAGAAAGCGCGGAAGCTGAATCCGGACAAGGAGATCGACCCCGCCAAGGTCTGGAGTGGAGTGAGGAACTGACGCTTCCTTTGTTCGCGCCATCATCCCCCCGATGTGGCCTTTTGAAGGACCTTCCCCGCCAAAGGAAGGTCCTTTGTTTTGGGACTGCCCCCAACGGGATTGCCAGCCAGTGCCCCGATACTTCACCTCCGCCGTCTCTCTGGTATAATCGAGACTGATGCGGCGTGCTCGGCCGAAGCACGCCAGAGCCCCTATCGAGCGGCGCAGGGAGACTGCGCAGCCCAACCAGGGAGGTCTCGCCAATGCGTCTCGCCCAATATCTGCTGTGCTTCCTGATCATGTCGTGGGGGGTCAGCGCCACTGCGGTGGCCGAGTCCGGGGACATCTCCGGCGTGATCGACCATTTCGTCACCAAGCACTTCCCCGACGCTCAGAGTCACTTTTGGGTCGTGAATGACACGGAGTGGGGAGCCGAAGACGAGGTGGTCGTTGATCTCAACACGATCGTCAGTTGGCGCGACGAGCGGGGCCACACCGAGGAGCGTTTTCTCCTGCTGATCGTAAAGGGTCACCTCGTCGCGACGCAGAGCGTCCCTTTGGACGCCAAGGTCGAGTGCAAGCCGGACGAGGTCGTCTAGGTCCTCCACTCGAACACGACCGACCCCTCAACGAGCAACCAATAAAAAAGGACACCCTTCGATAACGGAGGGTGTCCTTTTTTTTGGAATCGGTATCTTGTTCAGTTCTTATTTTTGAATCAGCAAGTGCCCGCCGAGGTGCGCGTCATGGAGGTGGCACCTATAGACCAGGATCCCTCCCGCCGTCACGTAGGTGAGATCGCTCGTCGGAATACCGATGTACTTGGTCTCACCGGGCTTCAGTACGAGCTTGATCCTCATGGAGGTGGGGCCGGCAAACCGCTCGTCGGCCGACATGGTGAACCCGTGCTCACCGGAGCTGTTATTCGTGACTTTGATCACCACCGGACGACCAGCGCGCCCAACCAGATTCAAAATCGAGACCGGCGGATACCACACTTTCTTCCCACCGACATTCTCCAGCGCGTACAAATCGACGTCGACGTCGAGCTCCGCGAACGGCTGACCCACGACCGAGCCGGTCTCCAGATCGCCAATCTCTACGCCGCCGGATTGCAGGGCATAGGAACTGGTGGCCCCAGCCACGATGAAGACGAGGCCCAGAACTACCGCCCAAATAGCTTTACCCATAGCTTGCCTCCTTAAGTGATGATGAAGGGAATGAAGTGAGTACTTGTGCAGTCCTCCAACCGACTACCGAGGAGCGCGGTTTCACACAATTAGAGCATCCAACCCCGCAAACGCCTGCACCTTATAGCATAGCCATTTACCGGGAAGCAAGGGTGTTATCCGCCACTCTCTCCCCCCCCTTCACCGTGTTCCATCGTGCCTATCTTGTTGGAAAGACAAAGCAATGCACGACCTTTACCTGAGGGTTTCACTGAGGCCCCAGCGGAAGAGTCCCCCCTCCCACCGAATGGTCTTGCGCCCCTTCTCGGCCGATCAGCAGGTCGTAGGGAGCGTAATCATCTGTCAGCACGAGACCGCCGGACCAGTCCCGGTCCAGCCTCGTCTCGAGCAGATGCCGGGCCTCGTAGGGAAGACGGCGCTGCTCGATCAGGCGCGTGACATCCTCCAGGAACCCCGGTTGCCGCATGGTCTCCAGCGAGGGACCGGCGAAAAACAGAAGATTCTCCGCGCGGCTGTCGCTTCGGCCCCAGGGCCCCTTCACACCGAAGGCCTCGACCTCTGGAAAGATCGTCTTCAGGGTCGTGACCACCGCCTCCGCCCGCTGATGGTCCGGTCCCTCCCCGGAGGACGCCAGATTGATGACCACGATGCCCCGGGGGCTCAGCCGAGCGCGGAGCTCGTCGAAGAACTCCTGGGTGGTGAGATGGAAGGGGATGAGGTG
>JBFJQA010000263.1:0-4299 GCA_041616875.1 Nitrospiraceae bacterium
AACGTGGTGATGCGTATTCGTCGCACCGTGCGTCCCCACGAAGAGGGGCACACCCCCTTCAACACCCCCGTTCAAATCCCGCCCCGTTACCCAAGTAAGCGTTGTTAGCAGTCGAACGACGCCTTGCCATCTCCCTCAATGTCGTTAAGCTAGTGGCGGAGGGGGTGGGATTTGAACCCACGGTCCAGTTACCCGGACTCCGGTTTTCAAGACCGGCACGTTCGGCCACTCCGTCACCCCTCCTACACACGAACCCTAGAAAAAGGATCAAACCTGGCAGCCTATGATTTGGTGACTTTCTCAAGTCCTCCCAGGTAAGGACGAAGGGGCTCTGGGATGACAACGGATCCGTCCTCTTGCTGGTAATTTTCCAAAATGGCCACCAGGGTGCGGCCCACGGCTAGACCCGACCCATTCAACGTGTGAACGAAGTCGGCCTTGTTGTCCTTTTTTCCACCACCTTGGCGACGATACCGAATTGCGGCTCTTCTGGCTTGAAAGGCCTGAAAATTAGTGCACGAGGAGATCTCTCTAAACACCCCCTGAGAGGGGAGCCACACCTCAAGATCATAGGTCTTCGCGGCAGCAAAACCCAAATCCCCTGTGCAGAGCGTGACCACCCGGTAGGGTAGCCCCAGCGCCTGAAGCACCGCCTCGGCATGACCGGTCAATCGCTCCAACTCCCCATATGATTCCTCTGGACGTGAGAAGACAACGAGCTCCACCTTGTTGAACTGGTGTTGCCGGATCAACCCGCGCGTATCCTTGCCGTAGGATCCGGCTTCACGACGAAAACACGGGGTATAGGCTACGTACCTGACCGGCAGTGTCGCATCCATCAGGATTTCCTCCCGATGGAGGTTCGTTACCGGAACTTCTGCCGTCGGAATAAGAAAATATTCATCTTGGCGCAGGGCAAAGAGATCTTCCTCGAATTTTGGCAGCTGGCCCGTCCCCGTGAGAGCATTGGCATTGACAAGGAACGGCGGCAGCACTTCACAGTATCCGTGGTACTTCGTGTGCATATCGAGCATGAAATTGATCAAGGCCCGCTCCAAGGCGGCGCCTATCCCCGTGAGAAAGGCAAATCGCGCGCCGGCCACCTTTGCTGCTCGTTCAAAGTCCAGAATGCCGAGCGCTTCGCCAATTTCCCAATGGGGTTTCGGGTGGAAGGCAAAGGCTTTAGGCGCTCCCCATCGACGCACCTCTTGGTTATCCTGAGCGTCTCCACCGCTTGGAACAGACTCGTGGGGCAGGTTGGGAATGCGTAGCGCCAAGTCTGTCAGTTGCTCCTCCACGGTCCGCATCGTCTCTTCCATCCCTTGGATACGGTCCCCCAGCGCCTTCATTTCTCGGACGATCGATTCGGTTGGCTGGCTCTCCTTCTTCAGCTGCGCCACTTCGTCAGACCCCTTTTTGAGACGATGTCGGAGGTCGTCGAGACTGGGGGTGAGATTCTGGCGCTCCGCGACCAACTTGCGCAGATCTTCCCACGGCACATCCGCCCCGCGAGGCCCCAACTGTTCACGAATCGCGTCCAAATTTTGTCGGAGATGTCTGAGATCGTACATGGTAACAGGTTGAAGAAATTGGTTATTTCGGACACGGACTGTAGCACCTCGCTCAGGTCGAGTCAATGAAGAGCCCCTAATCCTGACGGTCGGCGAACCGTCATTGACCCACAACCCATCACAGCGGCGTGGCCGCTTGACAACGAAACGGGGAGTCGCTCACGATACGGCTGATGCGGACGGTCGCCAATCCTCCCAATCCATTTGAGTCACAGCACCGTGATCTGCTCGAGTCCCCCCCGCGCGTTCAAGTCCGGGTCTTTGAAGATGATGCCCGCCACATCTTGAGTCGCAATGAGAGCCCCGACCTTCCGTTTCGGTGGAGCCTGAACCCGTATCGGGGGTGTTTCCACGCCTGCGCCTACTGCTACGCCCGGCCCACCCATGAATTTTGGGGATTCGGGGCAGGGACTGACTTTGACTCACAACTTATTGTGAAACGCGAGGCCCATCTGCTTCTCAGACAGGCCCTCTTGCAATCGTCCTGGACAGGGGAGCTTCTTGTCTTTTCCGGGAACACCGACTGCTACCAGCCGTTGGAAAGCATCTATGGTCTGACACGAGCCTGTCTCGATGTCTGCGCGGAATTCCAAAACCCAGTTGGGATCATCACCAAGGCGGCACTCGTGGTGCGAGATATTGACATTCTGCAGGAACTTCGGAAAAAGGCCTGGGTGCAGGTGTTCTTCAGTGTTCCCTTTGAAGACGACGACACAGCCCGTAAGGTGGAACCTCAGGCCCCCTCTATCACTAAACGGCTGGAAGCCATGCGGCGGTTGTCTCGGGCAGGCATTTCCACCGCCGTCTCAATTGCTCCGATCATCCCGGGGCTCAACGAACAATCCATTCCAGGGATTTTGCTCCGGGCGAGAGACGCCGGCGCAACGGAGGCCACGTATTCCCTGTTGCGTCTGTCAGGAAATGTGGAGCCGGTGTTCAGAGAACGAATGACGCGAGCCTTTCCGGACCGGATCCACAAGATCTTTCACCGGATCCAAGAGGTCCGAGGCGGGCCTCTTACGGACAGTCAGTTCTTTCGGCGTCAGAAAGGGGAGGGGACCTACTGGCATATGATTGAACAGCTTTTCGAACTCAGTCGGCGAAAGGCGGGGTTTACGGACGGAGAGGTCCCCCCAGTGCCGAACACCTTCAGGCGTCCGGGTTCTGAGCAAACCAGCCTGTTCTAAGGGAACCGTTCATGAGCCATAACCCTGGATTCCTTAGAGTCGTCGAAGAGGCTAAACGGCAGATTAAGGAATGCACGATCGGCCAGGTCCATGACAAATTAGCTCGCGGGCACTCGTGTCACCTGGTTGACATCCGAGAAGATCACGAATTTGCCATCGACCACGTGAAAGGAGCCCGACATCTAGGCCGGGGCATTCTGGAGCGCGATATTGAAGACGCAATCCCAAACAACGAGGCGGAAATCATTTTGTATTGCGGTGGAGGTTTCCGGTCAGTCCTGGCTGCTGAGAGCCTTCAGCGCATGGGCTACACCAATGTGTGGTCAATGGAAGGTGGCATCCGAGCGTGGCGCGAGGCCGGATACCCGCTCGAGGTACCAAAGCACTGAACCTGTAGAAGTCCACCTCCTCGATACAGGAAAATCCGCCGCCTCTTCTCGTCCCCTGCGCGATGCCTTTCTCACGTCGTGACATACTGAGCCATCTCGGATTCGGATTGGGACTCCTTCCAGCTTTGGCCCTGGCCCCTCGTTCCCTTCTGGGTGACCTGTTGTTTGAGCCGGATGGGGAAGTGGTGCCGGTCAAACCCCTTCCTGCTAATCCATTTATCCAGGAGGGGAGGGCCGTCGTCGTGCTTGTCCACGGGGAGGATGTCCCAGCTTTGCTCCAAGCTGGATTGGACCTTCTGGGAGGCCTCGACGCTCTACAGGTACGCGCCAAACGGGTGTTCGTCAAACCAAATGTCGTCAACGATCGTCCGCCGCCGAGCACCACCAGCCCGCAGGTCGTGGGCGCGGTTGTCGACGCTCTCCGGTCAGCAGGAGCTGATGAGGTTGTCGTTGCCGATAGCTCGGGAATTATCCGTTTTCCCACATCTGACAATTTGCTGGCCACCGGAATCCAACAGATCGCCGAAACCAAGGGCGCCAGGGTTCTCTCCCTTGATCGAGGACCCTGGGTTCGCGTGGAACCAGCCGCAGCCCAATCCCTCTCTCATTTCTATGTCTCGAAGCTGGCTTACGAAACTGATGTGTTTATCAATCTTCCGGTCGTAAAAACGCACCGGTTTGCAGCCTATTCCTGCAGTCTAAAAAACCTGGTCGGCATCATCCACCCACGGTACCGCCCTTCGGTGACCTTCCTCGCTGGGGACTGGCACGAACGCATCGCTGAGCTGAACCTCGCGGTTCACCCCCACCTCACGATCGCAGACGCCACGACACTCATGATCGCCGGGGGGCCGACCAGCGGAACACCGGCGAGAGCAAACGTGCTGCTATTAAGCGGGGACCGGATCGCGCTAGATGCGGTAGCCGTGGCGCTGATTCGCACCTTCGGAGCCTGGCCAAGGGTTACGGAGAAGGAAGTCTGGGATCAACGACAGATCCGGAAGGCGATCGAACTTGGACTTGGGGTCGAGAGCCCGAAACGTGTGAAGCTCTTGGCGCACTCACTGTCAAAACCCAACCGCCGATTCGACCAGATGATCGGTAGAATTCAACATGACCTAGGAATAGGTTGATCGGTGCTGTAGACCTTTC
>JBFJQA010000264.1:0-4240 GCA_041616875.1 Nitrospiraceae bacterium
CAGTACACCGAGCTCGCGTTGGCCGTAGATCTCATCGCGGAGCGTATTCGCGCCCTTGGTCTGCCGGCGCCGGGGACCTACGCGGAATTGGGAAAGCTCAGTGCCGTGAAGGAGGAAAGTGGAGTTCCGAAGGCAACGGACATGATCAAGGGCCTGGTCGAGGGGCACGAGACCGTGGTCCGGACCGCGCGCTCGGTGTTTCCCCATGTAGAGCGAGCTAAGGACGAAGCCTCGGCTGATCTCCTCACACAGAGGATGCAGGTCCACGAAAAGACCGGCTGGATGCTTCGAAGTCTCTTGGAGGGATGAGGTGATGACGAAAATAAGGCGAGAGGGTCACCCCGCGAAACTCTGCCAATTGTGTGCCCAACGCCACCGCGTAGGTGCGAAACCGGCATCTGGGTAAGGATAGACATACGGCACTTAGGGAGATCTGTCACTCACCTTGTTAACTCTGAGAGGATAGTAGGCTAGAAACTACCCTAACCTGCTGAGCGAGAGACTGGGCGTACGAGCGGAATCGAGTCCTTCCCCTTCAGAGGAGACGCCTGATGAGAGGCACCAAGAGGCCACCCCGGGGATGGGGTATGCGGAGCGCAGGCCTCGGTCTATTCGTTTCAGATGCGCCTGTCAGCCCTGTTCCGCTGGATTGTGCCAGTCGCCGAAATCCGAGACGAGGGCCTGCGACTCCTTCGGGCCCCACGTCCCGGGCTCATATTCGTAGACCGTGGTTCGCATCTTCAGCACAGGATCAACGATGCGCCACGCGGCCTCCACCCCGTCCTGCCTGGCAAAGAGCGTCGGGTCGCCAAGCATCGCGTCACCGATCAGCCGCTCGTAGGCCGCCATTTCGTCCCCCCGCTGACGACAGACAAATAGCTCGATCCCTTCCCCTCTCATGCGCTCGCCCGGCAATTTCGCCACGGCCCCCACCGCAACTGCCACCTGATCGGGGCCCAGACGGAAACGGACGTAGTTGGTGCCTCCGGCTAAGGCCTCCCCGAAGACGTCCTGAGGAGGGCGCTTCAGCCTCACGACCACCTCGGTCGCCGTGACCGGCAGGCACTTGCCGGCTCTGATGAAGAACGGCACATCCTGCCAGCGCCAGGAATCGACATGCACCCGCATGGACGCGAAGGTTTCCATCTGAGAATCGGCGGCCACCCCGTCCTCGTCACGGTAGCCGCGGAACTGTCCCCGGACTAAGCTGCGCCCGGTCAGCGGACGAATCCCACGCAGCACCTTGATTCGTTCATCGCGCAAGGCCTCACCCTTTGAGCCCACGGGCGGTTCCATGGCCAGGTTGGCCAGTGTCTGCAGGAGATGATTTTGCACGACGTCACGAATGGCTCCTGTTTCCTCGTAGAATCTCGCGCGGCCGGCCACCCCGAACTGCTCCGCCATGGTAATCTGAACGCTGTCCACGTAGTTCCGGTTCCAGATGGGCTCGAGGAAGGTGTTGGCGAACCGAAAATAGAGGAGGTTCTGGATCGACTCCTTGCCGAGATAATGATCGATGCGAAAGATGGCCGATTCGTCGAAGGCACGGGAGAGGGTCCGATTCAGCTCTTGGGCAGACGCCAGATCCCGGCCAAATGGTTTTTCCACGACGACGCGGGCGCCGCCGGTATACCCCAATTGCCCCAGCGATTCGACGACCTTCGGAAACAAGCTGGGGGGGATCGCGAGGTAAAACAGCGGACGCTGGGACTTCCCAAGGGCCTTGCGCAACCGGTGGTAGGTGGACTGGTCGTTGTAATCCCCGTTTACATACTGAAACAGCTTCGCGAGCTTGGCCAGGGCTGGTTCATCCAGATGCTCGCCGGACTGTTCAACACTCGCACGAAGCCGCTGTCGCAGCTCATCGCCGCTTCGCGGCTCCCTGGCCACCCCGACAACCGGAACCGTGAGGCGCCCTCGCGCAACCATCCCGTGAAGGGCTGGAAAGATTTTCTTAACGGCCAAGTCACCGGTTGCACCGAACAGGACCACGGCATCTGATTCTGTGTCTTTCATCACCTACCTCTAAGATCATGTGCCCCCATTTGCTGAATGAAGACACCAGGCTTCACCCCCTCACCAGGGTCCTCTCCCCCCTGGGGAAAAGGGGATGGACAAAAAGCTCTGGACATGTCAACGCGCCAGGACCTTGTCCACTCTCACAGCCACACTTAAACAGGGATCCGCGCCGATTCATGTGCCGTTGCTTCGCGCTTCCTCTTCGTAACCCTTGCAACGACGTCGACTTTGGCTCCACCCTACCACAGGGCAGGAAGTCTCAGTCAACGTCTTTGCTGGTAAATGGGAAGGCAGGCTTTCTGCGCCGGGATGGCAAGCTGAACGTAGTTGGCGGGACAGCAGTCCTGATGATAGGCGAGGTCATGAAACACCTGCGTGAGCCCTCCTCCTGGTCTTGGTAGTCATCCAGTACTCCTCAGCTCACCAACATTTTGGCTTGACTCATCACCGGACGAGTGATGTAAGGTGGAAATCACGAGAGATGCTTCAGGTCATCGCCAAAAAACACAAACTTCCTGGCTTAAGACAAGAACCCCGATGTGTGCTGGTCTCCATTGTGATGTTCACCGTGATCATGACTATTCTTTCGCCCGTCGAGTGGTCTCTTGCAGGGTCCGCTCAGGATCGTACGGATCAGCCCAACGATCGGAAAGCGGTCAGAGAAGTGATTCGAGCATTTGAACAAGCTTGGAACAGCGACGACGCAGAAGCCCTCAGCCTCTTGTTCTCGGAGAATGCCAGCTTTACCAGCCCCTCGGGAGCGTCTGCCGAATCCCGTGCAGAGATACGCGCTCTGTGCGCCAGAGAACGACGTGAGGTGTTTGTGGAAACCACGCTGACCCAGTCGGTGACGCACGCGAAATTCCCAGCGGCGGACCAGGCCGTTGTCGAGGGCACCTTCGAGTTGAAGGGATACCAACCGGGGTTTGGCGTAATCGAATTGTCGCCAGAAGGGACGTTCACTTTCCGTCTCCGCAAGCAGGGAGGCCAGTGGACAATCGTGATGGCGCGCATCACACGGACCTAACGTAGGGTGTGCATGTGGCTCCCTGTGCATTGACGACGAGATCGCCACGACCCCGCAGGCCGTCCGACTGTCCAGGGTCTTGTGTCTTGGGGAACCAACTCGACCCCGCTCGTTCCAAGACACCGATTGGACAGATGAGTGGGATACCATTGAGGACGTGAGCGAACACCGTGATCTCGAATCACGTCCTGTCGAATCTGGGTCGATATAGGATCGCCCTTTACGAGCATACACGTTCCCATCCACGCCTCTTAATGAGAAAGGAGTGACAATGAAAGCTCGAAAGAAAGCAGCCAAGGCTAAACGGAAGGTTTCCCGGGCAGTTTCCATGGCCAGGCGGAAGGCCCGCAAGAAGGCTAAAACGACCGCTCGCAAGACGCGGCGAGCCGCGCACGCCAAGACGAAAAAAGCCAGTCGAGTAGCGAAACGCGTCAAACGTGGCAGCCGCAAGGCCAAGGGTAAGGCCAAGTCGGTAGCCCGACGCGTGCGCCGGTCCCTACGAACCACGGGCACGCGTGCCAAGAGAACCGGCAAGGCTGCGCGCAGGACTGCTCGCAAGACCGGAAAAGCCGTGGGTAAAGCGATTGGCCGGACCGTCAAGAAGCTTGAGCGGGCATTCAATCAGGCCGTCGACGCCGCCAAGACCACGATGCCCTAGCCTCGTACTGTCCGGGTCGCCTCCTTCTGGTGAGCTTCCCCCGTTAAAACATGGCGGCTCTTGAGATAGTGTGGATTGAATCTTCAGAACGAGGAGGCATGACGAGGAAGCGCGATGCATGAGATGAGATCGAAGAACATCCCTAGACGTTGGAGGATAAGAGCAGCAAACCTAGGCCGATTCCCGATAAATGCCGATGGCGCGTATGTGGAGCTCACTGATTTAGGAGGAGAGAGCTGTCAAGCTAAGCAGAGACATTAGGGGGTTCGCAGGCGTGCTACCGTGATGTAACCGTCTAAAGTTTTTCGGGTGGACTTGTCTCTGAAGTGCTGTCAAAAAGCTCGCGGAACGAAGGTTGCGCAACTCATTGAATGCCTTCGATCCCAGTTGCTGCATACGGGACGTTCACAAACAACAGGTTTTGATTCTCCCTCCCAGACCCTACAGTCCAATTCCACCTTGCGGCGGGCGCGCTACCCGGGTAGAAGAACATGAGGGGCAGATCACGAATGGCCGGACACGGCCAGATCAGGCCA
>JBFJQA010000265.1:0-4190 GCA_041616875.1 Nitrospiraceae bacterium
CACAGGACGTATCGACTTTGGAGAACCCGCAGATTCTCAAGCAACTAAAGGAATCGATCTAGCTTGATACCAAATTTGGCTGACTGCGGAGACGTGCGAGGTTTCAGTGAAGGCTAATGCGCCAGAGGCTGGCGCGTTATGCCGGAGCTAAAACCCGCAAATTCTTAAGCAGCTAAAGGAAACGATTTAGGCAAACGGGATAAGCCTGGAAGGCGCGCCCACGCTTTTGACACACTTGGGCCGCTCGGCTATTCTGCGCGCCCTCAATGCGGAGAGATGACCGAGCGGCTTATAAGGTGCACGCCTGGACAACACGGGCCGCGTAGCGGCGCTTGTTGCGGCGAAGACTAACCTTCAGTTTATGTCGAAGCCAAAGCGTAGCGCTGTTAACGAGAGTTCTGGTTCCCGAATTTAACGGAGAGATGACCGAGTGGCTTAAGGTGCACGCCTGGAAAGCGTGTGTACGGCGAACACCGTACCGAGGGTTCGAATCCCTCTCTCTCCGCCAGATAGACAGGCAACCTATTGATAAGAAGAAGTACGGTGGTCTGGCCGTAAGCGAGCTTCGGCGGTTTAAGCAGCTCGAAGCCGAGAACGCTCGGTTGACGAAGCTTGTTGCGGACCTGGGTCTGGACAAAGGGATGCTGCAAGATGTCATCCAAAAAAGCTCTGAAGCCAGCCTTGCACCCAAGGCTCACAAGCAAAGGCCTGCCGCGAGTATCGCTGCTCCGAGCCGATGAACCAAACGTCCACCGTAGCGCAACCGAAGGAAACATGGGTGACCGACATCACCTAAGTCCACACGCATGAGGGATGGTCGTACCTGACTTTCGTCCTCGACTTGTTCTCACGCCGAGTAATCGGTTGGCCGCTACAAACTCTAATCAAGAAGGAGATCGTTCTCGACGCACTGCTGACGGCCGTATGACGAAGGCGGCCACCAACGAAGGTCATCGTTCATTCGGACCAAGGCAGTCAATACACGAGCGATGATTGCCAGGCGTTACTCAAGGCACATGACCTTCCAACGAACATGAGCCGACGCGGCGCCCTTATGACAACGTGGTTGCCGAGAGCTTCTTCTAATTGCTCAAACGCGAACGCGTCAAGCGCCGCGCGTAGACAACATGCGATGAAGAACGGTTTAACATTGTCAACTACAGCGAAATTTTTCTGCAACAGCCCGCGACGGCATGCTTTCAGTCACCAGCTATCGCAGGTAGAGTTCGAGGAGCGATTTCCTAAACGGCTGGTAAGTGTCAAGAGAAGCAAGGGCGATTCAAGTAGGCCTTACTCGTCTCTGGGAGTCGCTCAGCTATTTTAGCAAGTAATCACTTGTTTTGATGGTACCTTTTCGAATGCCGGCGTATTGGAAAGGAGTTGCCTCTGGTAAGGGGGCAGCGGAAAACGACGCACGCAGCCACACAATAAGGCGTTGGGTTTCCAGGGGTACATGGCCCTGGGCACTCGTCTTTGCTGTCTTCCTGTGCGATATGGTTCACGCTCAGGCCCCCCCGGCTCGGCGCAGGGATGTACCTCCTCCACTCATCGAAGAGCGACCATCCAAACCTCCCTCACCAGGCTTGGTTTTGCCTCCGCTGCCACCCCCTTCAGCAATCGAACCGTCCCAATTGCCTCTTGTGCGCGTTTTTGTCCGAAAGATACAGGTCATCGGCAGCACGGTCTTTTCCACGGATGAACTGGCCAAGGTCACTGCACCTTATGAGAACCGCGAGCTGACATCGGAGAATTTGGAGGAATTGCGGCTGGCCCTGACGCTCCAGTACACCGAAAGGGGCTATATCAATTCGGGAGCGATCATACCCGACCAGGATGTGACTGAGGGAGTGATTACAATACGCATTATCGAGGGAGAGCTAACCACCATCGATGTAGAAGGGAACAAATGGTTTCGCGACAGCTATATTCGCGAACGGCTTGCCCTCGGGGCCGGACCTCCTCTGAACATCTATTCCTTGCAGGAACGGCTACAACTCTTGCTACAAGACCGTAGACTCGAGCAGCTCAACGCGGAGCTTGAGCCCGGCGTAGAGCTCGGTGAGAGTGTGCTGGTTGCCGAGGTTCAGGATAGGCACCCCTTCAGGGTCTTGCTGGGATTCGACAATTATGCGCCCCCCTCTGTTGGCGCCGAACAACCGCTGGTGCGTGTCGCACACGAGAACGTGACCGGCCACGGTGATATTCTGAGCGTCCAGTATCAACGAACTGAAGGCATTAATCCGCTCCTGTTTGTCGACTACACCCTCCCATTCACCGCCCGCGACACGACATTGATCCTGTCTTACCAGAACGAAGCCTTCCGTATCGTGGAGGAGCCGTTTGAGCCGTTGGATATTGAGGGTGATTCGGAGATCTTTGGGTTTACCCTGCGGCAACCGTTCTACCGAACGCTCAACCAGGAGTTCGCCGTGGCGCTCACTGGCGAACTGATTTCCAGCGAGACATTCTTGCTGGGCCGGCCGTTTTCATTCAACCCTGGAGCGCAGAATGGGGAGGCTGATATTACCGCGCTACGCCCTGCACTGGAATGGGTGCACCGCAGCCAGACCCAAGTGTTTGCAGCCCGGTCGCGCTTCTCGCTGGGGATCGATGCGTTCGGCGCGACAATCAACGATGACTCCTCTGTCCCGGATGGGAAGTTCTTTGCGTGGTTGGGCCAGTTCCAGTGGGCGCGGCGGTGGGGAGTCTGGGACAGCGAGACCCTCTTCCGAACCAGTCTCCAACTGGCCAATGATCCCCTCTTCCCACTGGAGCAAATCCAAGTTGGGGGGCGATATACCGTTCGCGGGTATCGGGAGAATCAACTCGTGCGAGACAACGCATATCTGAGCTCGCTGGAGGTTCGGATCCCGGTCGCCCGCGACAAGCCCTGGGCCGAATTCCTCCAGATAGTGCCGTTTGCGGATTTCGGCCGGGCGTGGAACACGGGGAGACCGACCCCGGATCCCAAGAACCTGGCCAGCATTGGGCTGGGCCTTCGATGGGCTGTCACAGTGGATTCTCGGATTCCAGTGCGACCTGAGTTCGAAATCTATTGGGGGCATCCCTTGGTCGACGTCGACACCGTGGGGGGAGATCTGCAGGACGCGGGTGTGCACTTCCAGTTCTTGGTGGGATCATTCTAGGTACGCCGGCCAACCACGGAGATAGCTCTTACTTTTTTGATGCTGTTTGGCAAAGATTGAAAGGAAAATTCCCATGACCTCCAATCAATTGCGTTACATCACTGGATTTAGTTGGCTAATCGTTCGTTCATGGCTGATCTGTGGAGGTCTCTTACTGATCGCCCACGCGAGCCAGGCCCAAGTGACCACAAACATCACTTCCGATGGATCTTTAGGTAGCACGGTAAACCAAGTCGGAGACATCTATAACATCGAAGGGGGAAACAGGCCGGGTAATGGGCCTAATCTGTTTCATAGCTTCGACTCTTTTAGCGTTGGCGCGGGCGATACGGCAAAGTTCAACAATACGACCCCGCAATTTGCTACCACGAATATCCTGAGTCGCGTCACCGGAAGGAACCCATCGAATATCTTTGGGACCATTGATAGCCTTAGTTATCCGGGAGCGAATCTATTTCTGCTCAATCCGGCGGGGGTGCTGTTTGGCCCCACCGCCTCGCTGAACGTGAGTGGATCGTTTCATGTGAGTACGGCGGATTTTCTGCGCTTTGAGGATGGAGCGATATTTGTCGCCGACTTGTCGCAGGACAGCACGCTGACAGTGGCTCCGCCAGTGGCCTTTGGATTCTTGAGACAGAACCCGGCCCCCATTTCCGTTGAGCAAAGCGCACTCCAAGTCCCTGATGGCAAATCTTTGTCGATGATCGGTGGCGACATTGAGTTAGCGGGAGGCTCGATCACGGCGTCAGGTGGGAAGGTGAACCTGGCGAGTGTGGCCTCCACGGGCGAAGTGACACTCGGTGAGGCATCAGGAGTCCAGGTGGAGGCCGCACAACGGGGCAACGTGACGCTAACGCAGGGAACTCTTATCACCACTACTGGTGAGGGTGGTGGGAGTGTGAAAATCGTGGGAGGCAAATTTGTGGCGAACAACTCCGACGTCTATGCGAGTATTAACGGGCCAGCAGTGGGCCCCTTTGCTGGAGAGTTGGGAACGGGCATCGATGTGGAAATGACAGATTCGATCCTGATCGATAACGGCTC
>JBFJQA010000266.1:0-4183 GCA_041616875.1 Nitrospiraceae bacterium
GCTGCTAGGTGCCATGTGGACGAACTCGGTTCCCCCACGGCACCTCGTGGCATTTTTGGTGGGGCTGTGAGGGCGGCGTCGGTGACCTCATCACACAGCGCTCACGCCGGTCATTATTTTGTTCCATTACGTTATCGGTAGGAGGTTGAAGGAAGGCTCAGGTTGACTCGCCCTCCGACAGAATGGCCTCGACCTCGGCTTCGCTACACGTCAGGGCGGGGACTGCACATTTTGGAGAACGCGCGCTCGCATGTTTGTTCAATCCGCCGAATCGCTTGTTTTTTCGGGGTTGCTTCACGATCTCTCCGTTCTTCTCCCCAGCCTCCGACGTGCACGTCAGGACGGCATCTCCCAACCTTCTGATGGACCGGTTCGGCTGAGCCATATCGCCAACCCCAGGCTTCCCCACCCTGTGCCCCTTGGGAAACTTGAAATTGGTCTTTCTCAAAGTCACTTCCCCCCTTCTGATGACACAGAAGTTAACTGCTCCTTCACTTGCGTAAGCGTCCTCATGCTTTTTCGCAGATCATCCACGTTCGCTTGCATCTCGACCAGCGCACTTCCGATCTGTCTGACTGAGCAGTGGCGTAGTTGATGGATACTCTTCCCCGTCCAAAGGCGAAGGGCTTTTTGGGACGGCGAATTCAACGTGAGTAGGTAGATCCGTGGTGCGTTCTTCATGATGTCCTCCGTTGTCCTTGGTGTCCGCCGTTTCGACTTCGGCGCTGAGTCACGAAAGTGGCCGCGCTATGTTCAACACCCTGTCAGGCTGCTCGAAAGACCGCGAGCAGATCACTCAAGGCCATGGTTTTGTTTGTCAGCACGGCCCGCTCCGCTTTCACTTCATCCATCGCGGCCGTCTTTCCGCCTCCGGCCGTGAGGTACGCCCCGGCCAATGAGAGCACTCGATTACACTCTTCCTCCACCTTTCCCTTGACCACCTGATTCACCGAGAGGATCTCCATCATCTTGGCCCGTGTTGACGAGAGATGCGACTGAAGTTCGTGTTCCGGAAAGGTTGTGCGTGCGGCCTCGTTCAGACAGCGGTCCAAGTTTTGTGTCAGGAAAACGTACAGTCTGACCAGGGTTTCAGTGATGTCAATGTGACCATGAGCTGTGGTTTGGGCAGTCATATCTCGTCCTCCTTGACGCCGTTGGAGCGCCTAAGTTCCGCCGGTCCCTTCTTCGTATCCTTCATACCACCCGCTCCACATTCGCATACCATTGATCGACCCATGTACTCACATGTTCTTTCATTTCGCCGTACCGCTTCTGGATGGTGGTGTTGAACGTATCCAGATTTCCCTCAATCTGTCGGAGATCATCGTCGGTGAGTTTTACCCACTTCTTCTTGAGGTCTCCCTTCAGTTGATCCCAACTCTCTTTGAATTGCTCCTGGTTCATCATGCCCTCCTGACTCTTGTGGGCTAAGCCCTGATCTCACTTTTTCACAGTGCCTCGTCTTCTTTTTCTGACACCATCCATACTGACTCAGGTCAACGCGCCGCCGGTTGTCGTGGCTTGGAAGCGCTGCCAGCGGAGGAGCCGACAGCTAGTCCCGATTGCTCAGCATGGTGTAGTCATAGACGTACGTGTACAGCGTCACCGCCAACACTGGCCCGCCAACGAAGAAGGCGGCTGCTGCCAAAGGATTCTGAGTAAACCAGTGGAAAGCGGTCTGTATGCTGTTCACGATTATCCTTTCTGCAGTCATCCAACCAAAGCATGGCGAAACAAGCTTCCTCGGGTGAGGTCCGAATGGTGCGTTCAGGCAGCCTTTCGAACCTTCTTCTTAGGAGGGATGGCGATCCTGCTTAGCGCTTCTCCTCACTAAAGGAAGCCCATACTGTGGCGCCCCACATTAGAAACATCAGTCCCAGTAAAGCTAAGATCGGAACCATGTCGCTCACCTCTCTTTCAATGAGTTTTGGAGGCCCGGACCGGAGGGAGGGCAGCCAAAGTCCACCCTCCCTCTAGAACGAGATGCCTCGTCGGCTTTAGACTGCTTTGGCAGCAGCGATTTCGTGGGAGGTCGAATTACACACATCCCAGTTTCGAACCTGAGGCGTTCCGTCCAGCACTTTCCCCAGGACCTTCAGCACTTCGGGGTACCCTTCGCGATGATAGACGTCCGCGTTCTCTTGTTTCTCCCAGAAACTGATTCCAACCGCTTCCTGTTTGTCTGGGTCGAGGAACGTGATTTCGTCCTCGAAGCCTTTCTGTTTTTGAAGCAGGGGAATGACTTCCTTCTCGAGCGTCCGGGTAAACTCGGGAACACTATTGGCCTTCAGACGCATGGTCACGTGTCGAGCAATCATAGGAACCTCCTGGGTTGGGGCAATTAAGGTGCGATTTCAGATAACCTGCCTTGGTTCAGTTCACCTGAAGAGTGAGTCCGTACTCTCATCTCGTTAACCATAATAAGTTAAGTAACTTGATCTTGTCAAGCCAATTGTGAGATAATTTGAAACGGTTGGATAGTATTAACCAATTTGAGTTACTCAACAGGAGGGAATCCGGTGGATCTTGCTCTACTGATCAGGCAGCGGCTGGAAGAATTGGGTCTGGAGCAGCAGGAGTTGGCACAGGCCGCCCAAGTGACAGGATCCTACATTTCTCAACTGCTGACTCAGAAAAAACTGCCCCCTGCGTCGAACCGGACCGATATTTACGACAAGATGGGTAAATTGTTGAAGCTCCCGAGCGGTGAGCTTGGGAAGCTAGCGGACCTCCAGCGTCGGGAACAATTGAAGAGAAAATTGGGGGACCTGCACAGTCCGTTGTTTAAAGAAGGGCGCGAGTTGATTCTCCGCAAATGCAACCCCGACAAACAAATAGCACTACGCGCCATTTTTGAGAAGCAGCCATTCGGCGAACTTGAACGCCTCGTATCCCAGAAACTGTTGGACGTGGTCAAGGGCGTCGCCAAACAAGAACTGGATAGGGAACCCTGGCTCCGCCGGATGGCTCGACTCTGCCACCTGAGCTATGAACAGATGCGGGTCAGCGTGCTCGAGTTCTTGGATACGGACATCTTTAACTTGTCGAATGAAAATTGCATCTCCTTCTTGGATCCGCTGATTGAATCCTGGGACATCGACCTCACGACGTTTGGCATGGAAATCGTCTTAAACCGCCGAATGGTCCCAGAGCACCTGAAGAAATTTGAGTTTGTTGAACGGGAACCCGAGCAACCGGTGGACGTAGAGCCAGGGTTCAAAGAATTTCTTCAAAATCCGTCCCTCAGCGGCGAGGCGACCGCCGAGGAAATCGAATTTCTCAGAAAGCTGAGATTCAAGAAACAACGACCGACTCCACTCTATTACTACCGGGAGTTCCAAAACCTCAGAGACCCTCTTCATTTCCGCACCCCGGAGACTAAATAAAAGAGTGACCTCCCCTCATCGGTAAATTGTGCTCATTTTGTGCTCAACTTCACTCGGCGGGATAAGAGTCTGGCCGATCACTTGAACCGAGCGTTGGGGGACCTGACCCTCATCCAGGTACGTCCCGCCCTGTTATCCGAATACAAGGCCAAGAGACGGGCGGCTGGTGGAGCGGCCAAGACCATCAACGACGAGCTGACCCTCTTGGGTCATGCCTACAAGCTAGCCACGAAGGAATGGGAGTGGGTGACCGACAATCCCGTCCAGAGGATCACCAAAGAGAAGGTCCGGAACCAGATGGAGCGCTGGGCCACCAGGCTGGTCCAAACCGGGGTGGATCTCTACATGGTGCAGAAGCTCGGCCGGCGGAAGACGATCACGATGGGGATGCGCTATGCGCGTCATTCACCGGAAAGCCTGCGGCCAGGGGCGGAGGCGCTCGGCCGCGTCGTCCGCTGGGATGAGAAAGGCCACGACAGGAAGCAGCCAGGCCGCTGCGGTGCTTTCCTCAGCCGCCAAGAACAATCAGATGGCGGCTGACCTCGCAAGCGCGGTGTGGTGCGCCCGGCAGGACTTGAACCTGCGGCCTGCGGGTTCGAAGCCCGACGCTCTATCCAACTGAGCTACGGGCGCACGAGGCTATTACAAGCACTTCAAGCGAGGGTCTGTCAAGGCGAGCCACGGTCCGGTATCACGCAAAGAGCCTTCAGGAACGGACCGTGTCGGTGTGAACACCCTTGTCGGACGTATCGTGAAGCGAGAAAAAAGGGCCACGGCGTAGCAGGCACCCTGGCCCC
>JBFJQA010000267.1:0-4179 GCA_041616875.1 Nitrospiraceae bacterium
CCATTTACCCCTACAGTGTTTGCCTAACCCTGTCGAGATCAAGGGCTTGAGCGGCTGCCTGGGTCCTCACCTGCACGGGCATGGATTCCTTTTTTATGAGCGAACCCGCCTCCATTGGGTGCGTGCCGTGCTCATGTTCGATCGGGCCACCCCGCGATGAGCCATTTCCTGTTTTGCCACTCTTCTAAGGGGAGAGGGGAGGGTCAGGGGGCCAATTAGAATCCAAGCAGCAATCGTTTGCTTGCATCTGGGAAGTGATCTCCATTCGCAAAGATTCCGTGCCTGGCCATTACACTCGACACAGGGCCAATCGAGCTGAGCGGTCTGTTCAATTCGCGTCGCGATAGCAACGTCTCTGCACGAGCGATTTCGAGCGCAGCTGCCAGAGTTTTCATGAGATCACGGCGCGGGGCTGGGAGTCACCTGGAGCGTGACATTATCGACAAACTGAATGGGAGCTGGCGTCCCCACTTTCGCAACTGCAGCGCGTGAGATCTGTAACCTCACCGTGTGGTGGCCGGCAGAAATCTGGGTTGAGCCGTTGAGCTTTGCGCGTCGGGTGGTCCCTGCATCGATGGGGCCAAAGTCGTACTGATCCAATGGCTCGTCATCCAAAAATAGCTCGAAGAAGCCACCTGAAAGATTCCGGACGTGTCGGGACGATGAGTAACTCACGGCGATATCGACCGCCAGGATCACTCGCCCTGCCTGCAACTCCACGGTTTGATAGATCCCTCCACCCTCGGGTTTAGAATCAGGACCCTGATAGGCCCGTTGTCCTACCTTGAACGCCGCGCTTTTGCTGGCGCGCCCGTCCCCGGCAATGTCAAGGGATAACACCATGGGAAACCCAGCCGCACCCAATGTTCCGTTGCCCGACGTGAAGACTGTCCAGGCAACCAGGTCACCTGTTTCAAAATCCCCATTGGCAATGGTATCCGCTTTCGCCTCGCGCACGGTTACTAGACACAGCAAGATGCCAGTACAAAGGGCACTAACGGCGACCCGGAGAAGACAGTAGGCCAATTCCTTTCCAACAAATCGCATGTTCTGTCACGTGTGCCGGAGGGTTGTGCTGCTACTCACCTGACTACAAGCTAATCCTAGCTCTTTTGTATCATGAGGTCAAAACGCCACCCTAAGGATTCCGGGCAGACACCTGTTCTAAATTTCAGGAAGTGTTCATCCGGAACCGTACGAGTGAGCTGCGAGGTGATCCTATACTCTACCTGGGAGCCGGTGTATCGCAAAAATCTATCGACTTAAGTGATAGCCGAGGCACTGTGCTGGGCGAGGCTGGGGCGCTCACGCGACGGTCCTGACCACCCACCACCCCATTCTACAGTCCCGTCCTTAAGTCCTACCCAGTCCCCGACTTCAGTTGAATAGACCCCTCGACCTGACTGGCTGTACAAAGATGTGCCACGGGTAAGGAGTTTTGCGTGGACTTTCATTCCAATGCCTGTGATCCGGTGACACGCCGAGCTGAAAGACGGCTGCCGATGCGCCGCCTTCTCATATGGTCAAGCGACCACCTTGCGGGAGAGGGCTATGTCACGGACCTGAGTATGGGCGGCTTGAGAGTCACGATAAATGGACCGGTTGCGATCGGGACACGGTTCTGGGTCCATATCTGCAACCGCCCGGCCTGTCCTGCCCTCATGACTTACTACCACTTAGCGGTGGAGATCGAGCTCGCCGTCACCCGATGGAGCACGCCGCAGGAGATGGGCCTCCAAATCTACGACATGACTTGGACGCATGAGCAGCGGCTCAGGCACTTGATGGGGAACTCGACCCTGCATAACGGTGACGCAACGTGGGAATGAGCGCCATGAGGATCATACGGACGGAGGGTCGGGGGTCAGGCTGGACCCGTTGGGCCTTCTCATCCCGCGGGCTCTGGCTGGTCTGGTGTGGCGTGATCCTCGCGGTGACCACCCTGCCATGGACCGATTTCCAAGGACACGCGCATTGGGACTCTGTCCGTTGGATACCGTTCCAGGACTCCTCGTTCTCCTCGACAGTCTCTCGCATGGATATTCTCACTAACTTCCTGTTGTTTGCGCCGTTCGGCTTCCTGTACGCGATCTCTCGCTCCGCCCTGTCGTGGCGAGGCGGCCTTGAGATAGCGTGTGTGGCCTTGGTGTTCTCAGCCAGCGTCGAACTCTATCAGGTCTTCACCCACGGCCGGATACCTTCAACGACCGATCTAGCCGTGAATACCTTGGGCGCGATCAGTGGAGCCCTCGGGGGATTCAGGAACCTTCTCAGATCCAGACAGCTTGCCGCGGGCATTAGCGACCACCCAGCACCACTTCTTCGATCAGCTGGAGATAATCAGTTAGGAAGCGCGTGATAAGAAACTGCGTGCGGGTGCTTTCCCGGGCAGAGCGTCCAACGTGCTCTTTGAGCGTTGGATCCTGGAGGAGCTGAACAATGCGGTTGGCACATTCCTGTGGACTGGCGGCGAGAAATCCGTTGACGCCATTGTTAATCTGAATGCGGATCCCCCCACAGTCGCCTCCTATCACCGCATTGCCTTTCCACATGGCCTCAGCGACGGTCAGGCCGAACCCTTCCCGAAGCGACTTCTGCAATACGACGGACGATGCCGTCTGAAACGCGTTCACCTCATGCTGCCCAACCCGCTGGGGATCTGAAAAGAGGTGGATGTCGGGGTCGGCCCCGGCGTGCCGCTTGACCTGGGCAAGGATGGCAGGCGCTTCCGGATCGTCCTGCGCTTCGATGACGCCCACCAGCGCGAGTTGGAGTCTCGGGATGTGCTGTTTTGCGAGCCGGTAGGCATCGATGACGCCCAGCGGATCTTTCCATGGATCGAACCGGGCGACCTGCGTGACAAGGGGACGGTCTGGCGCCAAGCCTAAGCTGCTGAGGGTGGCTTTCGCCTTTTCCAGCGTCAATGGCCGGTTTTTGACAGTCAGCGGATCGATGGCGGGACGGACGAACCGAACCTGCTCCCGGGGTACCGATCCATTGACATATTCGGGCAAGCAGAACACCAGGCGATCGTAGCCCGACAGGTAGCGCTGGAAATAATTCCACACCGCGCGGTTCGGAGAGGACGAATCGATGTGGCAATGCCAGATGGCCTGGCGAAACGCTCGCATCCCGGCGCTGACCGGACAGGGTTGCGGATCATGGACGATCCAGAGATCGACGTCGAGCGCGTCCAAGACCTCGGCGATCCGCCTGTTCGTGCACAAGAAGACATCGTGCGCCCGGCCGTCGAATTGCCAGGCCCCTCCCTGCAAACTATTGTGGATGTGCTTCGTCACCTGGAAAAACTCAGGGTCGCCGGTGATATAGAACCATTTCGTGTCGATCCCCATCGCATTCATCATGGGGACGAGGCTCCGGAGAATCTCAGCGACGCCCCCTCCCATCGAGGTGGCGTTCAGATGTGCGACTTTGAGCCCGCTCAGTCTCCGAGCTAAGCGCTCCAGTTCCATGGCGGACTCCTGATCCAGGAGCCCGTAATAGGGTTGCAAATCGGCTTTCCCGATGTGCACCTGCTCAATCACGCTCTTTGTCGACATAAACATTCACCCAAGGATCGGTCTGTTCAGGCTCCGTGGTTGGAGGTCAAATGGGATGCAGATCGGGCTTTGTGCCGCAATCCTCCGTGACGGAAGGGCCGACCATAAGAGAAGTTGCCCCGCCGTCGCAACCACCCCAAGGTATGGCCCCCACCCAAAGGAACGCCTATTCGCGAATAGCAACAATGAGTGCCATGTCGGCGCTGTCCAACAAAGGCTCGCATGCGCTCCCCAGTGAAAAGCCCGATGGGGAACCTGGCTCACGAGTTCCCGCGCTTCGGGCCTAGTGAGTCGGCTCCTGTTGTAAGAGTCTCGTACTGCTCTGTGCTCAGGATGCAGGAATCAGTGGTGAAGGCGAGAAGGAAGCGAAGCGGCACTGCTCTCGCAGGCCAAAAGGCGTCTTAGGCGGCTGCAGGATTGCAGGATTGCGGGAATGGGGGGCGGTGAGACGGATAAGGTGAGAAGTCAGGAGTGGTCTTACGTCTCAGCCTCTTGACCCGTCATTTGTCAACTCGACACGGCTAAGGCTTGAGCACCTGTGCGAGAATCCCGGTCCGGGTCGTCGAGTTCGTCTTGCGCATGATGTGCTTGATATGTTCCTTGACGGTTTGCTCGGTGA
>JBFJQA010000268.1:0-4159 GCA_041616875.1 Nitrospiraceae bacterium
GCTCGGGACATGACCGATCGCAAACGCGCGCAGGAAGCGCTGGAGAAACTCGACGCATCGCTCGAAGAGAGGGTGAGGGAACGGACAGCCGAGCTCGAGGTGGCTCGCGACTATGCCGTTACCGCCACACGTCATAAGTCGGAATTTCTTGCCAACATGTCCCATGAGTTGAGAACCCCGCTCAACGCGGTCATTGGTTTTTCCGAGGTGCTCCTGGAGAGAATGTTTGGTGATATTAATGCAAAGCAGGAGGAGTACCTGCAAGACATTCTGACTTCAGGGCGACACCTGCTCGCCTTGATCAACGACATCCTCGATCTTGCGAAGATCGAGGCCGGCCGCACCGAGCTGGAACTCACCACATTCAACCTCCCGGTGACGCTCGAGAACACGCTCACGTTGGTTCGCGAACGCGCCATGCGCCACAGTGTCAACCTGTCCAGCGAGATCGACAGCCAGCTTGGCGATTGTACCGCGGACGAACGAAAGGTAAGGCAGGTGCTACTCAACCTCCTGTCCAACGCCATCAAGTTCACCCCCGAAGGTGGCAGTATTTCATTGACAGCCACGGCACGAGATGCGTTTGCCGAGATTTCTATTACTGACACCGGCGTTGGCATCGGTCCGGAAGACCAGCCCAAGATCTTCCAAGAGTTCTATCGAGCCCAGGGAGACCTTGTGAAGACGCGTGAAGGTACCGGTCTCGGGTTAGCCCTGGCTCGGAAATACGTCGAGCTGCATGGCGGCAGCATTTGGTTGGAGAGCCAAGTAGGTCAAGGAAGCACCTTCACGTTCACGCTGCCGCTTCGCAACCCGGTCGAAAAGGCTTCGGTGGCCATGCCGGGCGCACGGGACACTCATCACGACCGTCCCCTCGCGCTCGTGGTGGAGGACGATCCGCACGCCGCCAAACTCCTTTCGATCTACTTGAAAGAGGCAGGGTTCGGTGTTGAGCTCGCCTCAAGTGGCGAGGCAGGTCTTGAGAAAGTGCGAGCACTGCGCCCCGCCGTGATCACACTCGACATCTTGATGCATGAGGTGGACGGGTGGGATTTCTTGTCCCTCTTGAAAGCGGACCCCCATATGGCCCGTATTCCAGTGATTATCGTGTCGATTCTAGATGAGCGGGGGAAAGGGTTTTCACTGGGAGCCGCGGAGTACCTTGTGAAGCCTGTCGACGGAAACGAGGTTATCGCCGCAGTCCGCCGAGTGACCAAGAAAGGTGTATCGGATGGCTGTGAGGCGACTGTTCTCGTCGTGGATGATGACCCGATGGCTCTTGAGCTCATGCAAGCCTTGCTGCAGCCTCACGGCTTTACCGTCCTGAAGGCCGGAGATGGCCAACTCGGTCTCCGTCTGGCTCGAGAACACCGCCCCCATCTCATCGTCCTTGACCTCCTCATGCCTGACGTGGATGGGTTTCAGGTGCTTGATGAGCTCAAACGCGATCCGGTTACCCAGCCGATCCCAGTCGTGGTCCTGACGTCCAAGACGCTCACACCAGATGAAAAAAGAGTGTTGAACGGGAGGATCAAGAATCTGGTGCAGAAGGGTCAATTCAGCGCGCCCGCCTTTGTGGCCCAGATACGTTCTCTGGTTGAACCGGAAGCCCTATCGAGTGGCGATGAGGCAGGGGGATCATGAGCCATGCCCAGTACCGTGGGTATAATCGCGGTTCCGCACGCGAGGCTGCGGCGATACGACCTCCGAAGTACGACACGCCGGGCTTGCACTGATAGTCTTGCGAATTGTCCGAGAAAGGAGTTTCTCCATATGACTCAGAAGGCGAAAATCATTGTCGTGGATGACACCGCGCCCAACCTCACATTGCTTGTTGATCTGTTGAGCATGCAAGGCTACAGCATGGTGACAGCCACATCGGGCCTTGAAGCGCTCGAGCTGATAGAAAAGGAGCACCCTGATTTGGTTCTGGTCGACGTGGTGATGCCCGGTATGGACGGGTTTGAGGTCTGCAGACAGCTCCGCGCGAACCCCAGAACCGCCCTGCTTCCGGTTATCCTCGTCACCGCCATGTATCCATCTGAGGAGCGAGCCAGAGGGATCGAGGTGGGAGCCGACGACTTTCTCACGAAGCCCGTGAACAAGGCCGAGTTGCTTGCCCGAGTCCGCTCGCTACTGCGGATAAAAGTGCTGCATGACGCTGTCGAGGCACACGCCGGTGAGGTCGAGGAATGGAACAAGAAACTTGAGGCCAGACTTGAACAGGAGGCGAAGTTGGCTGAAGTCGCCCGCTCGCTAGGCGACATGGCGCACGAGATCAAAAACCTATTGATGCCAATTGTCACAGGGAGTGGCCTCCTACGCAGCGAACTCGAAGAGCTCTTCGGACGATTACCGGAGCGCGAGATCACCCGTGCGAAAGCCAGCCAGAGGCTATGCGAGGAAATTATTGAAATGCTGACCAACGCCGCCGATCGTATCCACGATGAGGTCCGAACCGTTGCCGACTGCGTGAAGGGCTTGAGCTCACCGGTTCACTTTGCACCCTGCCACGTCACGGAGGTGGTGCAAAGTGTCTTCAAGACGCTCCACCTGACGGCACATCAACGACAGATTTCTCTGCACGCGGAAGACCTCGAGTCATTACCGTCGATTCAGGCTGACCAGCGTCGCCTGTTCAACGCTTTCTTCAACCTTATGCACAACGCCATTCCAGAAGTTCGGGCCGGCGGATCCATTACAGTACGAGGGAAGGCGGTGGCTGAGGAGAATACGCTCATGCTGTCTGTGATTGACAACGGCCGAGGCATGCCAGCAGAGCTGCGGGACAGTCTGTTCACAAGTAGCGTCGTCTCTCGGAAAGCTGGGGGCACGGGGTTGGGGACCAAAATTATTAAAGATGTGGTCGATGCCCATGGGGGCCAGATTACGGTCGAGAGCTGGGAGGGCGTGGGGACGACTTTTCACATACGCCTCCCTATCGATCCCGCTCCTCGCGAGATCATGCCCGCGCAGCCGCTCAGGTTGTAGGCAGCTCTCTGCGCGCCGCGATCGTATCCCGCACAGGGATTTGCCCTGCGTGATTCGAAGGCCGGGTCAGGACCAAACGTGGGAGACGCTCGATTCTCGGTCGGGATATCGGATAGACTACCTCACAGTTTTGTTCCAATTCTTCGAGAAATGTCTATGGCGCGTCAGGCTAAACTCCTCGTCGTCGATGACCTGCCCACCAACGTCAAGCTACTGAGAGACCTGCTACTCATCAATGGCTTTGATGTCGTCACTGCCTCATCAGGCAGCGAAGCCCTCTCCCTTATAGAAAAAGAGCGGCCGGAACTGGTTTTGCTCGATGTGATGATGCCGGAAATGAGTGGCTACGAGGTCTGCCGGAAGCTCCGTGACAATATCGAGACCGCCCATATCCCGGTGGTGATGGTGACTTCCTTAGACTCGACAGAGGAACGCATCAAGGGCATCGAGGCTGGGACGGACGATTTTCTCAGTCGGCCCATCAACCAGGCGGAGCTCCTCGCGCGGGTTCGCTCCCTCGTAAGGATCCGGCAACTCCACGACCAGGTCCAATCGCAGGCGGAGCAGCTTGCCGAGTGGAACAAGACACTGGAGCAGCGGGTACAGGAGCAGTTAGCTCAGTTGAATTCGCTCCTCGAGGTCAGCCACCTCCTCACGTCTTCCCTTGAGATCGATGAGCTGCTTCGGTTGATGTTGACCACGGTCAGCCGGCTCATGCAGGCGGATAGCAGCAGCTTGCTGCTGGTTGACCCCGACACCGACGATCTCGTGTACCGCGTACCGGTGGGCCCCGCAGGGGGTCAACTCAAGGAGATTCGGTTAAAGGCTGGAGAGGGCATCGCAGGCTGGGTCGTCAAGGAACGGCAGCCCGTGGTCGTGATCGATGCCCAGAATGACCCACGAGTGCAAGCCACGGTGCAGAAGGTTGGAATCGCGCCGCCACAGTCCCTTCTCGCGGTCCCCCTTCAGGACCGGGATCGGATCATCGGCGCCATCGAGGTCCTGAATACGGTCAAGGACAAACCGTTCACCAAGCGTGATCTGGAGCTTCTCACGGCGTTCGCCGCGCATGCGGCTGTGGCTCTCCGAAACGCGCGTTTGGTCTCGACCATGAAGGAAGAAAACCGGACCCTGCAGGGCGAACTCCAAGAGCGCTACCGGACGCTCA
>JBFJQA010000269.1:0-4073 GCA_041616875.1 Nitrospiraceae bacterium
GGCGGGTACTCGAGCGCGGAGACGACCTTGCGAAAGCCAAGGCTGGAGATCTGGGAAGTCGGAATCCCAAGTCCGTGGGCCCCGATGAGCTGGCGGCCCGGGCCGTTCAGGTCATGGAACAGTATGCCATCACGTCGTTAGTCGTCGTCGAAGGCGATGGGCGCATCATGGGAGTCCTCCATCTTCAAGATCTTCTCAAGAGCGGAATCGTGTAAACGGTGGGATTGGCAGGATTGGGATGAAGGCCACTGGTACGTGGAAGCCCTCGGGGGCGGTCGCAGGCAGGTATGCGGCAGGGGAGACTAACGTGAACCTTCCGAACCTCCTCACGATGTCTCGCCTTCTTCTCATTCCCGTCTTTATCCTGGTGTTTTCTTCCCCGACGCCGGATCGGTCGCTCGCTGCCGCGGTCGTGTTTCTGATTGCCGCCCTGACCGATTTGCTGGATGGCTATTTGGCGCGGCGTCGATCACAGGTCACCATACTTGGTCGATTGCTGGATCCCTTTGCGGACAAACTCCTCATTCTGTCTGGATTGATTCTGCTGGTGCAGTTCGAGCGCGTGGCCGCGTGGCTCGCCATTGCCATTATCGCGCGGGAAATGGCCGTGACGGGGGTCCGTGCGCTGGCCGCCGCGGACGGGATCATTATTTCGGCCGAAACCACCGGGAAAGTAAAGATGGTGGCCCAGGTGGTGGCGATCCTTCTACTCATTCTCCAAGATAGTAATCTCCCGTTCGCCTGGACCCTCCACGTTCTCGGGACGGCCACCTTGTACCTGGCCCTCGTCCTGGCTCTTGTGTCAGGTGCCCACTATGTGGTGAGCTACTGGCGACAGGTTGCTGGCAGGACCCGGTGAGACTACCGGGGATGTCCTGTACATTCCCATCGGACGAAGATGGACGTATGGCTTGCAGGGGGAATGTTGCTGGGCGCCTATGTCCTGGGATCGGTCCCCTTTGGTGTTCTCGCGGCCAAGAGTTTAGGCGTCACGGATCCCCGTACTGCCGGAAGCCGGAATATTGGCTTCACCAACGTGCTGCGTGTGTCAGGAAAAGCGGCGGGTTTGTTCACCTTGGCCGGAGATATGGGGAAAGGATGGCTGGTTGGGTGGTGTGCGGCCGCATGGATTGAACAGGAGGCCTTGGCCCTGGGGCTGGGGTTTTCGGTGATTGTGGGCCATCTGTATTCTGTTTTTCTCGGATTTCGGGGCGGAAAAGGTGTGGCCACGGCCTTGGGGGCTGTCATCGGGCTCGTTCCTTGGCTGGGACTTGCCATGGTGGGGATCTGGCTCGTGGCCGCCGGAGTGTCGCGATATTCCTCGGCGGGAGCCATCACGGTCTTTGCGGTCTTTCCGTTGTTAAGTGTCGGGATGGGGAAGGGCCTTCTGTTTCTCGTGTTTTCAGTAGCGGTCAGCGGGTTGATTTTGCTGCGGCATAGGGGAAATATCATGCGGCTCTGGCATGGGAGCGAGCAGAAGATGGGATCTGCAAGTTGACATAATAGTTCTTATCCGACATTGCGAATTTCTCTCTCACATGAGCCGATCTCGGCCAGACCCGCTGTATGACGACCGAATTACTGCACCGGATCTGCAAGGAATTTACGGTCAGCCTGACGACACTGCGCGAAATTGTCTTCGCCCTCTCCGAACGAGTGAACCGAAAGGTCCAGGTGCTGCAGCTCCATTGGCGAGCCTCTCAGCTCAAGCAGGACCTCGATCGGTGCTATCAAGAGCTGGGAGCTCAGATTGCGTCCTGGGTCACACCGGGGTCCTCACCCTCGGCCGGAACGCTCGCGGAGTGGAATCAGACCGTGCAGAGCGTCAACTCCCGCGTGTGGGTGTTGAAGAAAGAGCGCGCGAAGGTTGAGAGTCTGATTCGTGAACTGGACGCGGAATCCATGGGGGAAACCCTGCAAGCCATTCAACGTGATCTGACAGTCAGAGGCGTGGCCATCGAGCGCATAATGGTAGCTGCGCGATCCCCGGCAATCGGACATTCGATCACACAGATGGAGATCGACCCCGCGGTTCGGGTTGTCGCGGTGTTGCGCGGGCCGATCGTCCTGACGCCCTGTGAGACTGTGGTGTTTCGACCCGGTGATATTGTGCTCGTCGTGGGCCCTCGAGCCGAGATCAATCGGCTGCTCCCTGTGTGGACTGATGCACGCCGCCAGTCGGCATGATAATCTATGAGGCGGGTGACGGTGTCATCACGCGTACGAGTGGCGGAGGACTGCTTATGGTGAACAGGAACGCGCTTCGGTCCCTCTTACTTCCCGTACTCCTCGTGTTGGGGAGCACGCTCCCCTTCCCTCCCCTTTCCTTCGGGGCCATTAATTCCGAAACGAATCGGATACAAGGGCTACGCTTACTCGAGAATATCCAAGAGGCGATCACAGGATTAGCTGAGCAGGTCAAACCGTCTGTGGTCAGTATCTCCCCAATCCAGGAGGTGGGTCAGTCCCGTGGGGCTCCGCGGCAGCGCCTCCCCACTGTGCCAGGTACAGGATCGGGAGTGATTATCGATCAAGAAGGCCACATCGTGACCAACAATCACGTCGTGGGTGACGCGACGGAGGTCGAAGTGCGGCTCTCCGATAAAACGAAGTTCAGAGCGCAGGTGATCGGCAAGGACCAGGATACCGATCTGGCTGTGATCAAGATTTCGTCCAGCCGTCCGCTGCCGAGCGCCAAGTTGGGTGATTCCAGCAAAGTGAAGGTCGGCCAATGGGCCTTGGCCGTGGGCAACCCCTTCGGCCTCGATCGAACCGTGACGCTCGGGGTGGTGAGTGGAATAGGTCGAGAGAACATCAACCTCTCGCGCTACGAGAATTTCATCCAGACCGATGCCTCAATCAATCCGGGAAATTCAGGTGGCCCGCTCTTCAACTTGCATGGCGAAGTGATCGGGATCAACACCGCCATCATCAATTTCGCGCAAGGGATCGGATTTGCCATTCCCTCGAATATGGTCAAAGAGGTCATCCCCCAGCTCTTGACCAAAGGCAAGGTTGTTCGGGGGTGGCTGGGAGTCGGGATTCAAGCGGTCACGGCAGAGTTGGGGGAGAAATTCGGGGTCGAAGAGGGAAGCGGAGTCTTGGTCAACGAAGTCTTCGAGAGTGATCCAGCCGCACGCGGAGGCATCCAGCCCGGCGATATCATTACCAAGGTCGATGGAAAACGCGTCGATACACCCAATCGTTTGTCACGCTTGATTGCCACCTTGAGCCCGGGAGACAAGGCCAGGATTGAGGTGATACGGGATCGCCGGCCACTGGAGTTGTTAGTCTCATTGAGTCAACGGAAAGAGGACCAGGTCATCGCTTCCATACCCGCGTCTCGGACTGAGGAGACCCTCGGCGTTCATGTCCAGGATCTCACGGCGGAACTCGCCGAAAAATACAAAATCAACGACAAGGAAGGGGTATTAATTACGAAAGTCGATCCTGGAAGTATCGCCCAAGCTGAAGGCCTTCGAGATGGGGATTTGGTGAAAGAGGTCAATCGGAAGGATGTGACCTCGATCCGGGAGTTCAACGCCGCAATCAGTGACATCAAGCGCGGAGACACCATCTTGCTTCGGATTCTGAGGGAGGCCCGCGCCTTCTATGTCGTGATGAGAAACCCCACCAACAAGTGATGGCCATCACGGAGCAACCGCGTGCTTGGCCAACTTCACCTCGTCAATAATTCGTCCCACCTGCTCTCGAGGCACTTCTTCGTACGTTGAAAATTCCATGGCGTACGTGCCTCGTCCTCCCGTAATCGAATTCAACGATGTGGCGTATTTCAGCATTTCAGCCAGAGGAACGACTGCCTGAATGGCTTCGGTGGCCCCCTTCGCGGTGATGCCGAGTACGCGGCCTCGTTTCGCGTTCAAATCCCCAATGACTGACCCGACGCAATCATCCGGTGTCACCACCTCGACATTCATGAGGGGCTCGAGCAGGACCGGCTGGGCCGACTCCATGGCCTTTTTGAATCCCATGGACCCCGCGATCTTGAAGGCCATCTCCGAGGAGTCGACCACGTGGTAGGAGCCGTCATACACGGTGACCTGGAGGTCCAC
>JBFJQA010000270.1:0-4072 GCA_041616875.1 Nitrospiraceae bacterium
AACGCGTTATGGGTTAGGCGTGATGCGCAGGAACGGCTGACAAGCTGGAAAGGTTACAGGCTGGCACCGGAAGTCTTTTACCATGTGAGCGTGGCACCTTGTCAGCTTTCCGCAGATCGACTTCGGCCGTAATCATCCTGGATACGGACGATGTCATCTTCCCCGAGGTAGGGGCCGTTTTGAACCTCAATAATATGGAGAACTTCGCTTCCTGGGTTTTCGAGTCGGTGCCTAGTTTCAACGGGAATCCCCGTACTCTGGCCGACCGTCAGGTCAAACACTTCGTCCCCGCGCGTCACCCGTGCCGTTCCATTCGTCACCACCCAGTGCTCGCTACGTTGGTGGTGGAGCTGTAGAGAAAGGCGGCCTCCGGGGCTTACCGTGACCCGCTTCACCTTGTAGCCCGGGCCCTCTTCCAGAACAGTGTACGAGCCCCACGGTCGAAACACTGTCAGATGCTCTAAATGCTCAGGAGCTCCTTGCTGCTTCAGCGTTTCGACGAGCTTCTTGACGTCTTGAGAGCGATCCTTCGGGCAGACAAGGGTCGCGTCCGGGGTATCCACTACTACCATGTTTGACAGGCCAATCGTTGCCACGAGTCGGCGATCCGCGTACAGAATGGAATGGTGACTATCGAGGTCCACCACCCGTCCGTTGAGGACGTTGCCCGAGCGATCGCGGGAGGCAACCTCTTCCAGACTGCTCCAATTCCCGACATCGGACCAGGTGAAGTCGACCGGAATCATGACAGCGCGCGAAGATCGCTCGATCACGCCGTTGTCGATCGACACCGATGGTAGCTGTCCAAAAGCCTGCTCAAACTCTCTCGACGGAGGGGATGACCCCATGAGGGTTCCGATTTTTCGCATCCCCTTAGCCAAGGCTGGCTGATACCTCGCGAGTTCTTCTAAGATCACCGATGCCCGCCACACAAAGATTCCGCTATTCCAGTAAAAGTTGCCGGATTTCAAATAGCGCGCTGCTGTTGCGGCGTCTGGCTTCTCCACAAACCTGGACACCGGGTGGCTCTTGAGATCGCCCCTTGATTGAAGGCGGGTCTTCTTGTTTGGCTGTATGTACCCATACCCGGTCTCCGGCCGAACCGGTTTGATCCCGAATGTCACCAAATGACCCGCTGCCGCTAGGTCTGCCCCGAGGGTCACTGCCGTTTTGAACTGCTTGTCTCCTTTGATGACATGGTCGGCGGGAAGCAGCAGCATGACCGCCTCCGGATCCCGTCTCAGCAGTTCCATCGCTGCGAGAGCTATGGCCGGTGCAGTATTGCGCGATGTGGGCTCCACAATAAAGTTGTCCTGTATCGCATCCTTCCACTCACCAAGCTGAACCTTAATGGAATCAATCTGAGAGGGATTTGTCGAAATAAAGACCCGATCGGCGGGCACAGAGCGCACGACTCTCCGCATGGTCTGTTGGATGAGTGTCTCAGTACCAAGAATACGGAGGAGTTGCTTCGGATAGAGGTGCCGGCTGAGTGGCCAGAACCGGGTTCCGCTACCCCCGGCGAGAATAACCGCGTAGAGATGAGGATTCATCGTTAGCCGTTATCAATCAGGCAATACAGGTGAAAAAACCGAGATAAACATACAGACACTGTGTCCGTGAGGCCATCCCTCTTAAGGAGGAGGCAATACCACGGGTCGGCCGACTCATGACTGAGCCCGCCCCTTCGCGGCCAGGATCATCTCCGCCACTTCCCGTACAGCACCCTCCCCTCCTTTTTTCGAGCAGATGTACTTGGCCGCCTTCAAGACAGAAGGCAAGGCATCCGCCGGTGCTGCTGAAAAGCCAACAGCCTTGAGCGCCCCAAGATCATTCACGTCATCCCCAATGTAAGCAATGTCGCTCATGGTGAGGCGGTACTTTTCCGCGAGGTCAGAGAGAACCGCGACCTTATCCTCTACCCCCTGGTAGACTTCGGGGATCCCCAGTTTTGCACCACGCCGCTCAACGATGGCTGTCTTTTCCTTCGTGACCAGGGCGGTCACAAGGCCGGCTTCTTGGAGAAGCTTAATCCCCATGCCATCGCGCGTGTTGAATTTCTTGAGCTCGTCGCCTGACTCGGAGTAATACATTCCGCCGTCCGTCAACACCCCGTCTACATCCGTGGCGAACAACCGCACTTTCTGTAGTGATTCAGCCAACAATGCTTGAACCTGTTGGCGCCGGCCACGCTGTTTTCTTCTTGGGGTAGCCATAGTTGTCTAGTACTCACACGTGCCCGATGCTAGGAGCCCTTCCCACGATCATTCAATGTAACGTCGCTCTCGTCCGTGCTCAGCAAGGGAGGCAGGTATGTATAGGAATTTGGTCCCTCTGCAAGAACCAAGAATGCTTGATTGCCTCTTCCAGTCGATCTGAACTTCCAATCTGCTTACGAGGGATGAAGCAGCCTCAGGTCAGCCTCAACCATCTCCTGAACCAATTCTCGAAATGTCATCTTGTGTGTCCATCCTAATTCTTGCTTTGCCTTCTTCGGCTCGCCAAGAAGGGTCTCCACATCGGCCGGCCTGAGAAATTGGGGATCGACGACCACGTAGTCCCGATAATCCAGGCCGATATGAGAAAACGCAGTGTCAGCAAATTCCCTCACAGTATGTTGCTCTCCCGTGGCAATTACATAGTCGTCCGGCTCGTCCCGTTGAAGCATCAACCACATGGCCCGGACGTAATCGCGCGCATGCCCCCAGTCGCGACGGGAATCAAGGTTGCCCAGACGCAATTCCTTTGTCAGTCCTAGCTTAATACGCGCCGCATGGGACGTAATCTTCCTCGTCACAAACTCATACCCGCGACGCGGTGATTCATGGTTATACAAGATGCCGGAGGTCGCTTTAAGCCCATACGCTTCTCGATAGTTTCTCGTCAAGTGAAACCCAGCCACTTTCGAAATTCCATAGGCCGAACGCGGATGAAACGGCGTGCCCTCGTTTTGAGGTACTTCCGATACTTTGCCGAACATTTCGCTGGAGGCGGCAAAATAAAATCGGCAGGCAGGCACACAATCTCGAAGGGCACTCAACACATAATGGGTGCCGTTAATGTTGGCATTCAGCGTCGAGAATTCATCTTCAAACGAATAGGCTACAAAGCTCTGCGCAGCAAGATGGTAACACTCGTCCGGCTTGACCTCCTGGAAGACCCTGTAAATGCTTGGGAAGCTTTCCAATGATGCAGCATGGAGGTGCAGCCGCTCTTTGATATGGAGGATCCGCCAGAGTCGATGCACGGGGTCCTCGATTGCGACCCGACGCACCATACCGTGCACTTCATAACCTTGCTCCAAGAGGAACTCCGCTAAATAGGAGCCGTCTTGACCAGTGATCCCTGTGATTAATGCCCGTTTCATATATGTCCGAGGGACTCCTTGAGAAAGAATCGGCCCGGTTGCTCCAGCTTCGCAGAGGCGTTCACCCTACGACACATACGGCCTCGCATGCTTGAGGCGCTCACCATACATTTGCTCATAGTAAGCTGGGAACCTTCCCGACTTCGCCTTCCTCCACCAATCTTCATGTGAACAGTACCATTTCACTGTGTCCTCCAGCCCGCCTCGAAAGGAGACTGACGGAGTCCAGCCGAGCGCCCGCAAGCGAGTCCAATCCACCGCATAGCGACGGTCGTGTCCTGGCCGATCTTCTACGAACCGAATGAGACCCAGAGGCTTCCCAAGTTGTTGTAAGATCGATTTCGCGACAGTAAGGTTCTCCTCCTCATTTGTCCCACCAATGTTATAGATGTTGCCAGTCTCTCCCTGCTGGAATACTTTTTCGATTGCGGCACAGTGGTCAAACACAGACAACCAATCTCGTCGATTCCGTCCATCGCCATACAACGGTATAGGGCTGTTTTCTAAGGCATTGGTGATCGCGAGGGGTATAAATTTTTCCGGATATTGATGAGATCCGTAGGTATTGCTTCCCCTGGTAACGAGCACTGGAAATTTGTACGAGGCCCAGTAACTCAACACCAGCAGGTCGGCGGCCGCCTTGCTGGCCGAATAGGGGCTCCTGGGACACAACACATCGGTTTCTTGAGAGAGACCAGACTCCAC
>JBFJQA010000271.1:0-4021 GCA_041616875.1 Nitrospiraceae bacterium
CCATATCGCCAAGCTTTTAGGGTTGGGTGGGCCACGAACAGCAGGGGGTTCACGTCAAGAGTCAGTCTGGGGGCGACGTTCCCACTCTGTACCTTGATAGATCCGGGCATCCAGCCTCGCGTCTTTCTATAGGTTTAGAGTATGATGGCCTTACCACTGTGATGCGGGGAGCCACATGATCAAAGAGCGGATCGAAGAAGTGACGCGAGCGAACGAAACCTTTTACAAGGCGTTTGAGAGTCTCGATATCGGAAAAATGGATAGGATCTGGGCTCCGGTGGACTACGTGACTTGCATCCATCCCGGCTGGACGTTGCGTTCGGGATGGCCCCAGGTGCGGGATTCGTGGGTCTTGATTTTCAACAACACCTTCTCCATGGAATTCGAACTGGCTGACCTTCAGGTCCAAGTGGCAGGGGACCTTGGGTGGGTGATCTGTGTGGAAAACATCACAAGTAGTCCGGGGGAAACCGTGCAGGAGACTCGAGTCCTGGCGACGAACTTATTCGAACGTATCGGTGATGAGTGGAAGATGATTCATCATCATGGGTCGGCGGTGATGGGGTGAAGGCGCCGCGGGTAGTGGGTAATGCCCTTTTCACCGTATACCCGCTATGGCTTAGACCCTCAGCGTCCATCGCGTCCACCGGAGGCGAGTGATCAGAGGTGGGGGAAGAGAAGGCAGTGGCTCAAGCTATGGCCTGGTCCAGGCCAACATCTGTCCCGGTTCGATCCTCACCGCTCCTCCGTTTCACCCGTCGGTATTGGGAGGAAGTGGGAGAGAATAAGACTGTACAGCAGGTGGCCTCAGGTGGCGACGGAGGGTGCGGAGGCTCCTTTCCCAAAGAGTAACTGGAGACAGAACTGGTGCGCGCTCGACTGCTCGCAGTGGAGCCCAGCCGCTCCAGGCTTTTTGGGTGGTGGGAGAACGGGGCGTCGGGATCGGTCAGGAACTGAAGGGGCATCTAAAAGGGACGACAGCGATCGGCGAATTCGATCTTCGGTCCTCCGTCATCAATCATGGAGTCTCATTTGCCAGATCAGCCCTTCCGCAGTTCGCCTCCCTCATGGCTCTGCCATCTCCCCAAAAAAGATCCCTGGTCGACGCCCTTTGCCGAGAGCTTGCTGTCCCACCTGGACCTCCCTCCCGGTGCAACAATTTTGGATGTGGCCAGCGGGAGCGGTGTCCCGGCCTTCTATTTAGCCAATCTTGTGGGTCCCAAAGGCCGGGTGTTGGGGATAGACCTCAATGAGGGGCAACTGGCTCGCGCCCGAGCTGTCCAAGGCTCCCACCTTCCCTGGCTCCAGTTTGAATATGGGGATCTGCGGACCCTACGCACCGGCCTGGGACAGTTCGATCGCATTACCGGCAACTTAGCGTTCATGTTTTTTCGGCCCAATCGGAAGGAGACACTCCAACAGCTGACCCAGTTTCTCAAGCCTGGTGGCCAACTGGTCCTGTCCTTTCCCTCTCTGGGAACATTTGACTCTCTCTGGCAGAGAATCGCAACGGAAATGGCCAATCGGGGCTTAGTCAAAGAACGTCAGGCCCTACAAGACTATGTCTCAGAACGACCATCAGTGGCCGACGCAAGAAGGTGGCTCAGCGAAAGTGGGTTAGAGCGGGTGAGCGTGTCTGAATGGCCTTTGGAAGTGGAGACTGACGCTGGAAACGGATTTCTTTATCACCCACTCTTGCGGAGAGGATTTCTTGATGATGTCTATGAATGTTTCACTGATGCAGAACTAGCAGAGAATGTCATGAGCACGATCGCGCATGACCTCCAAAGTTTTTTTCCCCTGATCGCCCAACGCTGTGTCATGTCGGGCTGGCGTCCCCAATCGTTTCCAGGACCTAAGAAGTGAGACGGTCTCTTTCAAATTAGCGAGTCCGTGATCGCTTCATGGGCAGCTCTGCCGGTCGGCGCCCTTGTGTTCTGGTTTGCGACCCTGTCAGGCAGTCTGATGCACGCGCTCGAGATGTGGAAGTTTCTGTTTAAAGATCTGAAGGCCTCGAGGGACCTGAGACGAAGGCCGGAGTGAGCAAAGAATGATGGTGGGGGCGGTGGGAGTCGAACCCACAACCAGCCGCTTATCTGGCGCGACGGGGTATAAACCCGCTGCTCTGCCAATTGAGCTACGCCCCCGACGAACGTGGAGGGTTCGCCAGGCGTATTCGAGGCTGGTGTGAAGGGAAAGCTACCATGGCATCATTTTAGGCTTTTGCCTGCCACGAGTTCAAGGTGAGAATAGGCTCGAAGGGTATCCCTGGCGGATGGCGCTTCCCGACGACCTCCCGCCCGTTCAATTGCACGTCGAGCGCAAGACGCAGTGGCAGAGGGGCGTTGCTAGGCCCTTACGATCTCATAGATCGTGCCATAGGGAACAGGACATCCATGGGCATAAGCTTTCACCAGGAGGTGCTGCGATGGCGGTTCAGGTCTATGGGGCAAATCACGTGGTGATTGAGGTCGATGATGCCGAGAAGGCGGTGGAGTTTTATTCGGAGGTGTTCAATCTAGAAATGCTTCGGGGAGGGGAGGGAGCAGCTTGGTGCAAGCTCGGTGAGCATCAGTTTATGGCGATCTTCGAGATCCAAGAGCTGCGCCCCGATCGCATGAAACATTTCGGAATTATGGTGCGTGACCAGCGGCAAGTTCAGGAGGTCCGGGAAAAAGTTACCACGAAATATGGCCTGCGCGTGGAAGAAGGATTCGGCTGCGATTTCCGAGACCCGTGGGGGAATCGGATTCAGGTTGTGGATCTGCACGATGAGTCATTAGTCTGGCTCCTCCCCTACGCCGAAGTTCAGAAGGTTGGGATTACCTTCAACGGTTGACTTTTTTGGGTGGGAGGGCGTACTGGAGGGCATCGTTGAATGAGGCGCGGGAGAAACAGAGATATTATTTATACTTGCGCTTACGACTCGTGTAGGGTAAGCAATC
Source organism: Nitrospiraceae bacterium (assembly GCA_041616875.1). Classification (GTDB taxonomy): domain Bacteria; phylum Nitrospirota; class Nitrospiria; order Nitrospirales; family Nitrospiraceae; genus JBFJQA01. The sequence goes on from JBFJQA010000271.1 coordinate 2,946, forward strand.
TCTTATGGCGTCGATTCTTATCATTGAGGACGAAGCGCAAGTACGGACCTTCTTGCGTCGGGCTTTGGAAGGGGCTGGGCATGATGTCGTGGAAGCTCAGAATGGTGAGGAAGGCTTCAAGCGGTACAGTCAATCCCCGACCGATCTCGTGATTACAGATATTCTCTTGGGGGGCAAGGAAGGTTTCGAAGCCATCGTCGACTTACGCCTTCAATCCCCGAATGTAAAAATAATCGCTATTTCTGGCGAAGGCTCAACCGGAACACTGCCCTTTCTCGAAATTGCCAAGAATCTCGGCGCCAGCAGGACGCTCAAGAAACCCTTTGAGTTGGAGCAACTCCTGGAGGCGGTTCGCCAGGAGCTGGAGCGCTAGAGTTCTCACCGAGAGCGTATGTGCGGGTCGACCGAAGTGCCCAGAGGTGTCGATCCCGGAAAACTCTTGAGGGCCGGCTGCACGTGCTGTGAATCCTCGTTGCGCCCAGCTCTTGCAGCGAACGGGCTTGACGGGCAGAGAGAATTCAAAACGATTTTTTGAGAAACTTGAGAGAGCTACACCTAGAAGATCACTGCACGTGTTCGTAGCCGTCCTTACTCGAGCGTTTCCGCCTCGAGCAGCACAAGGATCCGGCAGTTGCCAGAGTCTGTCGATTTAGGCAATCCAATCACTCTGAGAGCAATCTTCTGCGTTGGACCTTCTAGCTCACGTTCGAGCTGAGGCATTTGTCCTTCGTCGAACATTTTGCCGAGGGCCAATATTTCTCTGATCTCGGTTGCGAGGTCAGTCACCACCGAGGGAAGCTCCTGACCTGCTTTCCCATCCCACTCTTTCTGCTCAATTCGCCTAAGGAGTATCCGTGCCGTCTGGTTCAGGTGAAGAATGGTCATGCTCGGTGAGAGGACAAGAATTCCCGTGGCTCGTTTGCCACGTGCTGCCAGAGTCTGCATCGCACTGGGGACAGCCACTACATCATTTTCCATCTTTTCCTCTTTCTTGTCGGGGGTTCGTAATCGCGATTCCCATGGGGCTCTGCCCTTTCCTGCCCCGGTAGTCAGGTGGGCGAGGCTCGCGTTTTTCG
>JBFJQA010000272.1:0-4002 GCA_041616875.1 Nitrospiraceae bacterium
GGTTCGAAGGTCTGCCTGGGGATGGGTAGGGATAAGTAAATCTCCGACCACAGGTTCGACATGAGTGTTCTCTGCCTCAAACACAATCACCTCCTTCGCAAGCGTGTGATGCAGACAAGATTACGGCCGGTGGGTTTGCATTGCTCTTCTCGTGCCTAGTAAAGGGCGGTAAAAAACGGCCCGTCCTTGTGTGAACGTCGGGCTTGGTGCTGAGAAGCTCTCTTCGGGCAACCCTCAATTGGACTTTTCCCAGGTTGCCCCGCGCCTCCTTGTCTTCGGGCTCGCATCTACGGCCGTGCCTAGTGGCACCGACTTGGTGGCGCGTACCCTCGAATCAGAGCCCCCGCTTTTCCAAGGGCGACATCCTTCATGCACATTGGCTGCACAAAGACGAGTCTTTAATCGGGTCGCCAGCCTTATCTCTTTTGGCCTTCCCCTCCTGTCATTCTTTAAATTAGCCACGCTGCGAGGTGAGTCAACGAGAATCGGTCACGAGGGGAGCACACGGGGCAGTGTTCCGACTTGCCACATCCCAGATCGTGGGGCAGCGACGGCACCGTTGGCCTTCGGTGTTGCTTGATCAGACCAAGAAGCGAGTTACCTATCTACCGGGCGGAGGTGAGGTGAGAGGAACGCCCAAGGATGAGAGGTGGAGCGCAGAGGCGGTGTGCAGGCCCGGCGGACCGGGAAGCCTAAAGCCTCTCCGAAGCCTCAAGCGTGAAAGTCCCGCTCTCAGTACCGACCCTCCGCTCGGCGTGTAATAGCCCCCCAGGTGACCAAACCCTAATTATTCCTCTACTGCTGCTCCGCTGCTCCCGCGGGTCGAAGGTGTCGGGGAGGCCGCGATGCGTGCCCATGGATGTTGAGCGCGTCACAAGGAGGCGGCAAGGGAAATGCCACCGCGCCATGGGCTTGCAGGAAGGCGAGGAATCGGTATCGTTTGGCGACCAGTGGCCGAAAGAGCCGAGCTCATCGGTCGATCTGGCACACTTCAAACGCTCCATCCTTCGACCAAGACTCACCACGCATAACCTCTCAATTTCATTATTCGGCATTTCTTGACAGGCCAGAAGACGAGGCCTAGCATTTCGTGTGACGATGGCCTGTCGAGATAAGCGGCTGTCCTTCCAGCTGCCCAGAAAAACGTAGATACCCCGGGGACGAAACACTCTGACCCTGAGGGTCGTCAACAGAGCGGCGCACATCAGACTTTGGCGTGAGGGCCGAGGTGCGCGAGGAGCTTGCGCCTGACACCCCCACCCTCCGATCTGCTAGTGGGGCGTTCACGCGGCGAGCCACGGCGTGTCACCCTGGGGGTGTAATCGACTCACCGGCGTGCACCTGGCACGCCCAAAAGCCTACAATCGGTTATCTCATGACGACCCCACCCCGGCCCGATCCGCGAACCTTCGTCTACCGTGTGGACGCACAGGATAGGATTATTTATGCCAACGCCGCCTGGCGAGCCTTCGCGAAACGCAACGGCGCCAGCCGTCTGTGCGAGGAGGTGATCGGAAGCTCGCTCTGGGCTCACTTGCATGGAAAGGAGGTGCGCGACCTCTATCGGCTACTGGTGGACCGGGTACGCCAGGATCGACGCACCAGGACGTTCCCCTTTCGGTGCGACTCCCCCACAATCCGGCGCGAGATGGAGATGAGTATCTGCGCGTTACGCGGCCGCGCGGTGGAATTTCGGTGCCGTCTGGTTTGCGAGCAGCCGCGCGACTATGTCAGCATTTTAGATGACAACGCCAGGCGGTCGCGCCAATGGATCGTGGTTTGTGCCTGGTGTCGAAAAGTGAAGTCGCCGAAGTGGGTTGATCTTGCGGAGGCCATCACACTTTCGCGTCTATTCAATCATGGCTTGCCGCCGCAGATTTCGCATGGCATTTGTCAAGGGTGCAAACGACGCGTGCTCGCTGAGGCGGGTAAGGGCTGACCAGCGGAGATCTCCTCGACGGACACCGACTCGACATCATTCCATCCCGTGCATCAGTCTGTCTCACCTCACGAATGATTGTGATCGGTGTCATGTACGCGGGCGGCGTGTATCACGTTGCGGCCCGGGGCAACGTGCGTAAATCCATCGTGCGCGAGGGCTGGGATCGAGCCGCCTTGCGGGGAATCTGGCTCAAATCATCGAACGGGAGGAGCCGAGGCGGAGATAAGATGTGGATGATTGCCCATCGCATGGGGCTGAGCTACAGTGGCGTCAGCGGACGCGTCGGTGCCGTGTGCGCGCCTCTGGCCACGGATCGCCGGTTCCGACCGACGAGTCGAGTCGGGCCTTGATGTCAAAGTCAAGGCCTGACCCCATCCGCCATTATCGTAATTCGTCGTGAATGCCATCTGCGATCCGATTGGAACTTCCTTCTTGGTTTTCTTGCGCCCTCACGGCCTTGATGCGGCCGTACAGCCGGCGTAGATGCTCCTCATATTCGCCCTTTTTCAATCCGGCATGGTCCCGTTCGAAGATTCGGCCCAACAGGTAGCCGATGATCTCCATCACGTCCAAAAGCTTGACATCCGGTTCCATCGCGTCTTCGGAGAAGAACTCCATCACGGCGACCACTTTGGGTCCGATGAGGATGGGAAACGCAAAGCCGGCCTTTACGCCGATTTTCTCTGCGAGACGGGCTCGAGGAAAATTGGAATCCTTCGTCACGTTTTTGATCCATGCGGCCTTTCCGCTTGCCAGGACCCGACCCGGCAAGCCCTCGCCGGGGAGAAATTTGGTCGCATCGGTCACCTGCCGAAACGTCTCGAACTTGTTCCAGTCCTTCAGAATCCAAATTTTGCTGGGATTCAACAGGTCGTTGTCGCCGTCCCGGATATACAAATGGGCGACCGGCCATCCCGTATAGTCGCAGATGATCTTCATGGCCTGTTTCAACGCATCTTCCACAGGGTCATTCGTATTGGAGATGACGGCAATCTCCTGGTTCAATTTCAGAAAGCTGGTTTCTTCCTTCAAGAGCGCATACGCTCTCTTCATCTGTTCGGATTCTTTCTGCTCTTCGAGATGCCGCAGTTGTGATAAGGCAAAGACGGCAATGAGCCAGATGACGCAGATCGAAAGTGCCCGATTGATTTCGACCATCCATAACGCCACGCCGGGCTCTGAGATCAAAAACCCCTCCAAGGTCAGAATCGTCCCGGCAATCGCCCCACCCAGGACCAACCGTTTGTCTCTTGCCATGAAGCCCAGCAACACCAAAATGGCATAGGCTTCGCCAATGGACACGCCCAACGGGAACATGCCGTCCACGATGGAAATGGCCAGCCCGGCTATGACGATGAGAACTAGATACACCAGGGCAGGTTTCGAAAACATAGGAGGTTTTGAAGGGGGTGTCGTCATTTGGGGGTTCCCGGTGTTGGCCCACTGTATGAAAATGTCGGCGCGTGTTGCAATGGCCGGCAGACCTGTCTTGTCCCGGTCGATGCCCGAACCTGGGAGGGGGCGGGGCTAGGGTGCGGGTTGACCTGAGACAAATTCAGCCTCCAGCGAGAGGACGCAGTCAAAAATATCTTCGAAGACATGGTGTTCGGGAATGAGTCTTGGAATCAAATCAACGGCACGGAGCATCTTCAAGGGCTGCTCGTTGATGTTGGTCAGCAAGACGCGGATCCCCCGTTTTTTCATATATTCGAACACGAGCTCCAGCGCATGCGCTGCTGATTGATCCAAATATGGCACGCGGTTCAACTGAAAGACGATGATCTTGACGGACGGCAGGCGTTTCAGGTTTTCGATCAAGAATTGGGAAAACCCGAAAAATACCGGGCCTGTGAACGACTTGATATACACGGAATCCAAATACTCCTGCGGCAGCACGAATTCCTCTCTCAGATCGACGGGTTTTCGGACCTTGAGCGACCGAAGAGGGAACAGGGCGATCGTTTCTTCTCCAATGTCCCCCATTTTCTTCATGAACACGAAGACGGACAGGGTCATCCCTATGCCCACTGCCGTAATCAGATCGACAAACACGGTGAGAA
>JBFJQA010000273.1:0-3938 GCA_041616875.1 Nitrospiraceae bacterium
GCCGCTATGCGCCTGAGATCATCGGCCTTGAAGGCTTGCCAGCCTGGCTTGGTCGACAGGTCGAGGATGGTTGAGTGCACCATCCCCCCAGGACTCAGGCCAATCCATTGCCCCCAATCGAGCTGGATTCTCGCATGCTCAAGCACAGCCTCGCCATCGTTCCCGATACTCCAGTCACATTCGTGAAGGGGGGTTCCCTCAGGATCCGTGGCCAAGATCCGACGGCCGTGAGGCCCGTAATACACGACATGGCCCGACGGCTGTCTGACGCCATGAACACCGGCCCCGGAGGGATCAGCCAAACAGGAACGGTTCGAGGAAAAGACGAGGCTGCCCTCTCGCTGCAGAGGGATCAGAAGATCGGCTGGAATGGACGTTTTCACCGTGAACCAGGGAAGGACAGGTCGGCCTTCAGGACTACTCGCGGACTTGACCGGAACCCATGACGATGAACTTCGAACAGGTCAGTTCCTCAAGCCCCATGGGCCCCCGGGCATGCAGGCGGGTCGTGCTAATGCCAATCTCGGCTCCAAGACCAAACTGGTAGCCATCATTCAATCGAGTCGAGGCATTGACCATCACCGTCCCCGCGTCCACCTCTTTGAGGAATCGAAGGGCGCGCCCATAGTCTTTCGTCACGATGGCCTCTGTATGGCGCGACCCGTAGCGCGTGATGTGTTCGAGGGCTTCATCCATATTTTGGACGACTTTGACCGCCAGCACCAAGGCCAGAAACTCCGTGCCGTAGTCCATATCCTCTGCTGGCTTGACATCGGCACTGACCTCGCATGTTTTCGGACAGCCCCGCACCTCAACTCCCGCTTCCTTCATCCTGCCGAGGAAGTCTGGCAAGAAGGTGCGGGCGATGGTTTTGTGGACCAGGAGGGTTTCCACCGCATTGCACGTTGACGGACGCTGCACCTTGGCGTTGAAACAGATGGCCTGAGCCATCGCCGGATCCGCATTGGCGTCCACGTAAATGTGACACACACCCTTGTCATGCTTGATGACCGGGATCGTGGACTCCTCCCGAACCGTTTTCATCAGGGATTCCCCGCCTCGCGGGATAATCACATCAACGTATTGGTCTTGCTTCAGTAACGCTACGGCAACTTCTCGCTCCGCACGCTCGATGAAGGTGATGGCCCCTGTCGGCACACCGGCTTTCTCAGCCGCCTCGGCTAACACCTTCGCAATGGCAGTATTCGAGTGAATGGCTTCGGATCCACCCCTCAAGACACATGCATTCCCCGATTTGAGGCACAGTGCCGCGGAGTCGGCCGTCACGTTGGGGCGGGATTCGTAGATGATCCCAATGACGCCGATGGGAACCCGCACCCGACCGACACGCATGCCATTGGGTCGGCGCCACATTTTGTGGGTTTCTCCAACCGGATCAGGTAGCTTGACGATGTGCCGAATGCCATCTGCCATCTCCGCAATCCGGTCGGGCGTCAACCTGAGACGGTCCGCCACCGCACTCTGCCCGCTATCGCTTCCTTCCTCACCAAGAGCATCGAGGTCCTGCTTGTTGGCGTCAAGTATCAGGTCGGTTTTCTCTTCAAGCCCTGCGGCCATGGCCTGCAAGGCCCGATCTTTAATCTCCGTAGAGAGTGTCGCCAATTTGTTGGCAGCAGAGCGGGCCGCCCGGACCAAGTCTTCGATATACTCCGCCGTCGGCTTGGGCTCTATCGTCTGTTCGACAAGGGGATCAGCTGATTCCATATGTTCGTCCAGCGCAGTCTTGCCCGATGTGTTCATGCTACCCGAGCTCTGCCCGCCTTTGTCGGCAGCCCTACAAACCACTGGAGAATACTCTGCGGTTGGAAAGTCCGTCAAGGGCCACGCTCAGCGACCGCCTTTCCCACGTGAGGCTACATGTTACAGGTTAATAAGAACCCCGTTACCGAAACTGGGGGAAAACGTGGGTTAGGGTGACGCTGGTGCAGGAGCGGCCGGATTCGCCGGCTGTCCTGGCTGCGGGGGAACCCCACCAAGCGGCTGCTGGGGAGCAGAGGGGCTGGGATGTTGAAAGATCCAATCCTGGTACCGCGATAAGCCCTCAAAATGGCGGATCTCAGGCGGAAAACCTTTTTCCTTGATCGGTGTCGCCTTGCTGCGGCTTCGGACACCCATGATCCCTCCAGTTGGCGCGCGAATGTAGTCCCACTCCCCTCCTGTGATTGGGTCCGGGTACACCTTGCGGAGAAACGGCTTGGGAGGTTTTACGAGGTCGGCTAAGGACTGGGGATAGAATTCTCCAGGCATCACGCGCCCGGCCTTTGTCGTCGCGGAATACAGGGCGAGCGCATTCTGGATTTCAATACCTTTGGCCAGGAGATCAGCTTCCTTGTCCCGTTGAACAACCATCTTCCATTGCTTCGCCGCGACAGAGAGGGAGAGGCCGATCAGAAACAGCGAGAACATAAGCACGACATAGGTGACACCTCGTTGGTTTCTGAGCGGGAATTTCGTGCATGTCAACGGATGCCGCCAGACGGGAACTCCGCGCGCCTGGCCCCGTGAAAACTTGCCCGCTTGCCTCATTGAGACATTACTCTTGAGGATACTGACATCGTCATTTACCCCCCTTCCTTCAGAGGAAGCCTTTGCTCAACCTGAGAACGGGTTTCCTGCAGGGTCAACTCGGTCGGTGTAATGCTCTTCACCAAGATCCGTCCCTCGATCGTCTCCCCTACGCGGACCGTATGGAGCATCTCATTCTTTGACACCAGCGCAACCTCCTCTCCCACCCGACTCGAATGGCCCATTTGGAGGTAGCCGAGATACCGGAACTGTGCCAGCTCTTGCCAGGCCTGTTGTTGCCCCATGACCTCCGGCGAAGGTTGCGGCTCGATACGGGACATCGGGGGCGGCTCAGCAGGTATCGCCCGACCCTCAGCCGGTCGGTAGAGGTCAAAGATGTTTTTGGGGGATTTGAAGTCCGCCTCTCGTCCGGCACGGTTGGCTTCCAGGAGTTCGAGATTCACGCGCATGGCACCCGGGGTATTTCCTGAACTCAGCAGGCGTCCCTTGGCCGACCCGCTGACATTCACAAGAGGTACCCGAGCGGGTTCTTCTGACATGAACCCCGTCCAGAAGATCACACCTGCCCAGAGGGTGAGAAGCGCGCCTAGCACCAAGACTTGGTGCTGCTTGAGGAGCAGCCCCGGGTTTCCGATGGTCACAACACCCCCGTTCATCGTCTCAGGTAGGTCGCAATTCGCATGTTGAAGGTCACTGGATCACGCTGTTGGCCACCTGACCGCGCCACGTCGAGATCTTCTATGAACAGCAGCTCCTCGGCCACTTCGAGCTGATGAATGAATCGTCGGAGATCTTCATATCGTCCTTTGACGGCACCTCGAAAGAAGGCTTTCGTCGCCAATTCTCCCTTTTGTGGTTCGACCTGATACGACAACGAGGGGAGCCCGACCCGATTGCGTTTCGCTTCGTCGGTAATTCCCAGGGCTAATGGAACAAAATCCTCCTGAGCGGGGAACACAGCTAATACCTGGGTCAGATCGTCACGAATCTTCTTCGCTTCCCGGTGGTGTACCAATCGATCCCGCGCTGCGGTCCAGTCCCCTTCCAAGTTGGCCACACGTTTTTCGGCCGGAAACACCAGAAAGAGGTGGATGCCAGCCAGGGTGATGGCAAGCACCACTACCATGCAGGCCATGGGGATCAGCGGAGAAAACGGGTGGTAGATGACCCTGGATACGATGTCGCTGTCCGAGCTCATGTCTGTTGTCCCCGATACCCAACAGTCAGGTTAAAGTCGACTACCCCGTCCTCCCGCTCACGATGCTGGGCTAATCGAGGATCGTGAAAGGTCGGGTGCTCACCCAAAGCCAACGTGAACGCCGTCACCGCATCAAATGACAAGGCCATCCCTGAGAGGCGAATCGTGATGGATTCCTTAAAGTCGTTCTGAA
>JBFJQA010000274.1:0-3899 GCA_041616875.1 Nitrospiraceae bacterium
CGTGTGTCTGGAACGGTCGGAGCTTTGTCACGGTCAGACGTTGAATGATAACCAGTCGAGTGTGAGACGTCAGGAATTTGTTTCTGATCACCTCATCATAAATGGGATACTCCTCCATCGGAACGGCTTGGCTGTCCTCTCCCTTTGGCTGAGTTGCTGCTGACGCCCAACCTGCGGAAACCACTAACACGAAGGTCGCCACCATGGAACACGTGATTGGGTGCTTAGACTTCATCACCTGCAGCATAGCCTTCCAAAACGTGGGGGGTCAATCACCCCGCCCCCAAAAGCAAGCCTTGTTTGCAATAGAGTACAAACATGCCTAAAATCCCCCGGTTGTCCAGACGTGACGCAGACTGAACTTCATCGTACAAGAGCCCGCACCTTGAGGCAGGTAGACCGTTCTGAGAGAACCGGGCACCAAGCCAGAATAGGAATTCCCAATGAGTGTTGAATCCAAGAACCACCCGGTGCTCCAACTGCTCGGGGTCCTGGGAAGCCTCATCCTGTGGTTCTGGATTTCGGGTCTCTTGTCGGGATGCGAGCGGGCCGAATCCCCCTTCAAAGCAGAAAGCGAGACACTTCGCAAGCGACTGGTCAAGCAGGAATCTATGTTCCAGTCCTTGCAGGACGGCAATAAAGTGATGCAGCAGCAGATCGACCTGCTGAACCGCGAGTTGCGGGAGGCCCAAAAGAGAGCCGAAACCGCTGAGGGCGAACGGGAACAGGCCCTCGCGCAGCTTCAGCGCCTGACGGCTCAAAACCAAAAGCTTTCCAAACAGGTCAAGTGGGCAAGGGCCAAACACTCTGAGGTTACCAAGGCTATCCACGTCGAGAACAAGGGTGCCCAGACCCGCGAATTGCGCGATCCCCTCCGGGTTGCCTCAAAGGCTGCGGAGGAGGCCCTCTCCAAGAACGGCTATACCTTGCGCGTGAGCCTCAAGACCGATGGAAAAGCTGTCTTTGTGACCGACCGCAAGGTGTCAGCGCCGAGTTCACTCGAGGTGGCAGGGTTCCGCAATCAGTACGTGGTTTCACTCCGCACCCTTCCCTCGAAAAGCACCCTCTTGAGCGTCAAAGCCGATTTTGAGAAAACCGTGCAGGCCGGTGGCATACTGGTGGCGGGCCCCGAGGAAACCGCAGACATCGAACGTCGGCTGATTGGGGAAATCGTCAAAAAGCTGGCCGGAAGCAACAACCCTCAGCGGTAAGAGTCTCCCTCCCAACCCGAAGGAGGGGGTCGCCTGCTCTTCCCTCAGTCAGTCCTCGCTCGGGAGCATCCCCGAGCCGCCATCATCGACTTACTCTCGTTCCTCTTGCCGCTGGAAACTTCCTGTTCAAAAAGAAAAAACCTTTTTGCCCTCCCCCACTCCTGTGATAACAAGAAGCTATGCGCCTTATTCACACTCCGGCGTTTTTGCATCTCGATCGCATGAAGGGTTCTCGAGCAGAATTCCTTCGATGCCATTCCTACCGCTAGGCGCCAAGACAGTATGGCCAAGAGCAAAACCCATTCAGCCCACCCTCCTGGTGCCCAGGCATTCGCTTCCGTCGCACAGATAAAAAGTCACATTGCGAGTCTTGATAGAAGAATCGAGCAAGTGCAAGGACTCATTCAGGACGGCGTTCCTTACCTTGATGCACTGAAGGTCAAGGTCGAATTCGGGGTCAAGGAAACGATTCGGGATATATTCGGCCAACAATCCAAGGAGTTTCAGGTTCTTCGTACGCATACGATCGACATTACTAGCCCTGCAACCATCTCCAGGACCCTGAGTATCCTCCAAGGCCTCATTGCCTACCTCGAGGAGCAGCAACAGGTTCTTCTCGGAAAAAGAAAACCTTCCTCCAAATCCGCCCTCGAATTCTGCACCCAACCCGAGGCGCCGCACCCTGAACACGTGCCTGCTACCGGAACGAGCAGTCTCGCTTCCGCGCCCTCGCCTTCCCCTCCGCAACCGTTGACCCCGGCGGAAGCCATAGGTGGCATTCCGCCAAACCCACCTGCACCGAGGGATGGGGCAAGCCCAGCCACATCGCCCGAAGATTCCTTTCACGCCAATGGGACGAAGGGAGGAGGGTCGAGTCACACGGAGCCTCGAAGCCACACGGCTGTGCCACTACCGGGAGAATCATCTTCTTCTCAGACCGCTCGAGGGGTGGAGACTCCCAAGACGGCAGAGGACCTCTCACGGCCTTTGTCTGAGGCACCGCAGCTTCACCCCACAGCGAGGGAGCCCCAGCAGCCTACGCGATCGCCTGCAACAGGAAAGGAGCGGTTGGAAACCACCATGCAGTCCAATACCACCAATGAGCCCACGACCCTTAATCCGAAAGTTCTTCAAGCCTCATCGCCTGCTCCACCCGCAGCGAACCAGACTGGTCGTCCCTCTTCCGCCGAAGCGCCCACGCCTTCGCAGGGCCGAGACTCAAGTGACCCACTTGGACTGATCAGGAAAATCTGCATGCGTTTCCATCCCGTCATTCGACAGTTGCGCGAACGGAGCGAAGATCGTCTCCCCTACGAAATCGAAGACGAGCACGATGTTCGGGATGTCCTGCGAGCTCTGCTTTACCTGGAGTTTGACGATGTCGCAACCGAGGAGTGGACGCCCGCTAGCGATCAGGGCGGCGTGCAAAGGGATTTTCTCGTCCAGCCGGGAGGAATCGTGATCTTTGTGACGAGGACCAAATCCGGCCTAGGGGTCAAGGAGATCAGCGACCGCTGGGCTACCGCTTGTCAGCGATACGCCTCGCATCAGGACTGTAAGATGCTCTTCGGTTTTATTTACGATCCGGAAGGTCGGATTCCAAATCCTCGCCGTGTTGAAAGCGACCTTGCGGCCAAAGGAGAAGGCGGGAACGTCGAAATTCAAATTTTCCCTAAATAACGAGCCCTGCCCGGCGCACCTTACATCAGGACGAGCATGCTTTCCCTTCGACGGCGAACTCCTTTATTCATTGTCCCTCCAGGATCCATCCCTCGTGCTCCGGAACCCACGCAGGATGCTACCGAAGCGTTCTGCCCGACGCGCTCATCTTTCCCGGACCACTTTCACGCACAGACCCAGGCATGGGGATAGTCATCGATGAGTGTGTCCAGCAGCGCGCATGACATTAAGGCACTCCTACTTTCGTTTCATCCCGTTATCGTGATGGAAACAATCGAAGAAGAACGGGTTCGTACACTTCTCTTTTCTGTAGCGGGACAGGTTCGACTTCCCTTTTTTGAATGGTCGGTGGTTCGGGGACTGACTCGAGCCGAGGAGACTGAGACCTTCCACCGCGTCACAGCGAGCCCGCTTAGTGCGATCCAACATATCAGCCAGCTTAGTATTGAGGGCATATTCTTGCTGAAGGACTTTTCCACCCACCTCGAGGAGGCCACCGTCGCCCGCCAGTTTCGTGATGTGGCCAACCGTTTCCTCAGGTCGAGGTCTACAATCGTGCTCACAGGCCCATCGGTGTTTCTCCCCCATGAAATCGAACCGATCGCAGTCCGATACCAATTACAACTTCCCGGCCATGAAGAGCTCGCTCGCGTGCTAGACCACGTCGTACAGTCACTTGGCAAAACCACTCGCTGGGACATTCACCTCACCATCAAAGAGCGTGAGGAATTACTTCGCGCACTTCAGGGGCTAACCCTGAACCAGGCTCGGCAGGCCGTGGCGCAAGCTATCCTCGAGGATGGCAAACTGACCTCGCTCGCGATTCAGAAGGTGCACGAACGAAAGGTCCAGGCCATCCGAGAGGGTGGGCTCTTGGAATATTATCCGGTCGAAGACAATCGATACCAACTGGGGGGATTCACCGGCCTCAAACAATGGCTTCAACGTGCGGCAGTCGGATTTACCAAGGAAGCCCGGGCGTTAAACCTTCATCCCCCTCGAGGGGTC
>JBFJQA010000275.1:0-3893 GCA_041616875.1 Nitrospiraceae bacterium
CACAACCAAGAAGCTTCTTGTAATCCTAACCGTAAGTCTTGGCTCCTTGCTTTTGTGCGGGAGAGGCCCCTCTCATGCCCAATCCCGACCGCACCCCCCCAAGTTCTCCATGGGAGACAGAATTGTGGTTAGCTCTACCGGTGAAATAAATGTCCGGTCCTCTGCTGGAAGCGTCCGTCTTGGTTCCCAGCGCAAAGGAGCTCACGGCACAGTCATTGGCGGCCCTGATTACGCCCTACTAAACGGCATCGGCTACTGGTTTTGGAAAATTGACTATGATACGGGCGTTGACGGCTGGGCAGCTCAAGACTATCTGTCCAAATTTTCAGGAACACCGGCTTCAGACTTCTTTATCTCCAATGGAGGAAGAAAGTCTGTCGATCCTGGAAATTCCGTAACGAACCCAATCACCGCCACACGCCTGTCCGGGACCGCGACCCCGGTGTCGTTCTCAGCCTCCGGCCTCCCTGCAGAAGCGATCGCATCGTTCTCACAAACAAGCTGCACCCCAACCTGCCAAACAACTCTTACAATCGCAACCCAAGCATCAACACCGACAGGAGAATACGTAGTCACGGTTACCGGATCAGACGGTAACATCACACAGGCGACCTCCTTTAAGCTTGCTGTCGGTCCGGCTCCGGTCGCACCGTCTACCCCTTCCATTAAATTCTCTATAGGAGATAGAATCGTATTTAGCGCTTCAGGCGGATTGAATGTCCGGGCCTCTGCTGGCGGCATCCGCCTGGGTTCCCAGCCTATCGGAGCCCAAGGTACAGTCACGGATGGCCCAAGCAAAGCCACCTTGAACGGTGTGAGCCATTGGTTCTGGAAGATCAACTTTGATACCGGGGTCGACGGTTGGGCCGCAGGGGATTACCTCTCCCTTGTGTCGCCATCTTTCGAACCTTCCTTCAACTTTTCCCTATCCAACGGAGGATCCCGGTCCGTAACCCAAGGCAGCTCGATCACAACTGTAATCACCGCCACCCTTTCATCAGGCGTCGCCACAGCTGTATCCTTTGCTCTCTCCGGACTTGCGGAGGATGCCGCAGCTTCCTTCTCATCGACCACCTGCACCCCGACCTGTTCAACGACACTCACCATCACAACGCCAGCGACCACACCTGCTGGAAACTACACAGTCACCGTCACCGGATCAGGTGGGGGTATCTCACGCACCACCTCATTCACATATACTGTCAGAGAGGGTGGCATCAGCGAGGCCCAGGATAAGAAAGCAGAGCACGAGACCTACTTCGAATTAAGCTTGGATGCGCTAAGCAAATACATATACAGAGCGTATGCATATTCTGAAAGAGCTGTCTATCAAGCGCGGGTTACTGCAGGATTGGATTCTTGGAGTTTCAACTGCTTTGCAAACTATGATCCGGATATTGGCCGAGTCAATGAAGCAATGTATAATGCCGACTTCACCGCGAGTATGGGTGCGGTGACGTTCTCATTAGGTTATCTCATCACCTACTATGACTTCGAGGTTGATTTTCTGGAATCTTTGATCGAGAGCACACAGGAAGTCTATATGGGAACCTCTTTGGATAGCCTTCCCTTTACACCAAGTGCTTTCGTGTATTACGACTTTGATGAAGGGGATGGTCGTTACTATGAATTGTCTGCAAAGAAAACCTTTGAATGGAAACAGATTGAGTTCAATACGTTGGGAAGCCTAATCTATAATGACCACTATTTCCTGGAAAGCAGTGGCTGGAGTCATGCTGAAGCAGCGTTGCTTGCCGCCGCTGAAATAAACCCATTCCTTGATCTGGAGAGTTCGGTGAGATACTCCTACCCCTTTGACATTGGTCTGGATTTTGGTGAGATAGAATTCATAGATTATGGTCTGGCTCTGAATATGCCCCTGAAGGATGGGCTACTCGTACGATTCCACATCAATCATTCAACACCCCTCGATCACGAGTACCCGGACGAGACCTGGGCCCAAGTCGGCTGGGTCTGGACCCATTAGTCGCCATTCGGGAGGCGGGGGTTCGGAGAGGATGAACTCACGGGTTGGCAAACGTCTCGTTCCTGCGCCAGGGGGGCGCATCGGAGTTCTCCTAAGTAAGATATCTCTTCTAATGTATGCCATCAGTGCCCTATGCATAAACCTACATAAGTTTCAATACATGAAACAAGCTTGAATAGTCGTCCGTCCATTTCAGAGGGACTGGCGGATTGTCTTCCCACCGGATACGGGCTGCTTGAATCATCGGTGATTCAAGAAACTCGTGGTTTGCTGTAATCAGTACCCATGTGGCCGCCCATACCGCACCATACTCTTTTTCATCTGAGTCAATCACGACAGCTTCCCATCCCAATGTCTCAGCCAAACCGAGTGACACGGGGATGAGGTCAAAGTAGTTAGCGGAAATGTGAACGGCCAGAATACCGTCGTCCTTAAGGTGTTTGCGATAAATCTGCGCACACTCTTCTGTAAGTAAGTGCATGGGGATCGATCCGCTGTTGAAGGCATCTCCAACGAGTACATCGAACTGCTGTTCCTGCCCAAAGGCCAGTTCACGTTCCAACTGGATACGGGCATCGCCGAGCACCACCTCTGTTCTCGCCGGCGTGTCCCGAAGATACCAGAACCACTCGTCGGACATACGCACGACGTCGGGATTGATTTCATAAAATCGTATTAGATCTCCGTCCCGGGCAAGGGCGGCCATGGTCCCCGCACCCAATCCCACAACGCCTATGCGAAGGGGTTCTCGCGCAATGCGCCGCGGGTGGTAATTCAGTGCAAGCCAACCTCCTGTGCCTTCGCCATAGTAAGATGTCGCTTGACCGCGCAACGGTGTTTCAGCAAACTGGGTTCCATGGACGACCGAACCGTGATACATCTCCCGGTAGATTCCTTTTTCTTCGTCCTCCCATTGTGTAATGTGAAGGACCCCGTAAAAAGAGCGAGACCCCGCCAAAGAACCTTGCTCTTCGTAGGCCGCGGCATTCATCAGGCTGCCAACCAAGCCGACGAAGGCGGCTACGATCAGGCACCAGGCCCAGACGGGCCGACCGCCGCCAAGTGGGGACTGGGGATCGAAAAAGAGCCGAGCCAGTGCCAACACTCCCGCACCTGCAAGTGCGACGTAAAGCTCCCAGTAACTCGGGAACAAGATCGGCGCGGCGAGTGTAACGAAGATTCCGCCAAGTGCTCCTCCGGCAGCGACGGCAACAAAGAAGCCGGTCAGGTACCGTGGCGCGGGTTTTGAGCGTTCCAGCTCTCCATGACAGACCATGCATCCGGCAAAAAGGGCTGTCGAATAGATCAAGAGTGGCAGCAGAATGCCGATTTCAGTTTCAAACCTGAGAACGACAGGGATGGAAAGACTACTGACACCGAACACAGGCATGCACCAAACACGGCGATACCGATTGTTCCCTTCAAAGGCAATGATAAAGGTCATCAGGTAGAGGCTCAAAGGCAACACCCACAAGAAAGGGATGACGATCAGGTTTTGGCACATCTGGTTGGTGGTCGCCATCAGCAGGGTGGAACCGCAGGCGGCCATGAGAACCCAGGAGAGGAAATCCTGAATACCCGGAGAGGCGATTTCATTTGTATCTTCTCTCCTGCCCGCTTGCGAAACCGTATGGTTCTCATTTGGTCGGTGGGCCCGAAGCGAGACTTCGGTGAATAAGGAGGCGCGACTTTGCGAAGGAGGCACTTCAAATCGATGTGCCATGTTTGACATCGCCCTGGTCGCTCTCGTCCGACCGACTTGCAGAGCACACCACCCGCAGGAGGCTAAAAAAACCAGGTAGGTCGCAGACCACGTAAAGGCCTGTGCATTCCGGGACAGCAGCGGTTCTACGATAAAGGGGTACAGGATTAGGCCGAGGAGAGACCCGGCATTGGACAAGGCGTA
>JBFJQA010000276.1:0-3866 GCA_041616875.1 Nitrospiraceae bacterium
CTGGACCCCCAACCCAATCAAGCTGGCCGAGGGCGCACAAGAGATCGGAGAGTATCTGTTGGATAGCCGAAATGAGATGGCGACCTTGGAAAAGATGGCGTCGGATTTGGAAGGCGTGTACAGAGACTTGGCCTTGCATCAGCTTGGGCTTGTCGCCGGATTCCGAGAGTGTTTGCGGGGGCTCTTGCAACAACTGAATCCTGAATCGTTTGAGGCCGAAGCGCGGGGCACGCAATTGCGGGTCGGGCCATTTAAGGCTCCCGGCCGGTTTCCTGGACGGCTTCAGTCCGTGGCCTGGCAGCGGTTCAAGGAAAAATATCAGAAGCTTTCTGAGGAGGAGGTGAGGGTCTTTGAAAATATTTTGGCTCCCCATTTTGCGAAGGGGTATTTGTCGATTCAGCGGAAGAAGGGTTCTCGCTAGTCTGCTCCTTCTGTCGTGGTTGGTGGGAATGCCGGCCCTGCTTGTGGGATGTGGCGGCGGGACGCGTGATGTCAAGTTGGCATTCGTCTCAACCAAGCGTCTCAATTCAGACGAAGAGGGTGCCGCCCTCCCGGTGATGGTGCGTGTGTACCAACTACAGAGTAAGGACAAGTTCGAACAGGCGACGTTTAAGTCTCTCTGGAAGAACGACAAAGAGTTTCTCGGAGAGGATCTTCTCGAACGAAAGGACATCACCCTGCATCCTGATTCCGAGGTTGTCCTGGATCTGGAGGTCGAGACCAAAAAGGGCGCGAATTATCTCGGCGTCATGGCGCTCTTTCGTCAACCCGAAGGGGATTCCTGGCGAAAAGTCCTTTCTTCCGATCTCTCCAGCATGGTCCCCTTCAAAACGCCGGTGGTTCGGCTCATTCTCGATCAAAACAGTGTCACGATAGAGGAATAGGAGTAACCACATTCTGACCTATGGCTACCAATCGTAAAGTTGTCTGGAGTGAGGGGATGCTGCTCACTCCCCAGCATTTTCAGCATTGGGATCAGCAGTATGAGTCCCTTCTTACAGAACGACTCCGGGCTCTGACGCCCTTCGGATGGGGAGCGACCAGTCTTGATATTGACCGCGATGGGTTGGCCAACGGGCGGTTTACCTTGTTGGGATTTCACGGCGTCATGCCGGACGGCTTGATGATTCGGATTCCTGATCAGGACCCGGCTCCTCAAACCCGCCAGATTGGGGACTTGTTTTCGCCGACCACGGAACAGTTGGAGGTATTTGTCGGCCTTCCGGTTGAGCGCCAGGGGGCGGTCAACTGTCGGCTTGATGATGGGGCGGGGGCGCGTCCTGCCCGGTACACCGCCGAGTATGCGAGTCGAGTCGATTCCAACAACGGCGAAAATCCACGGGAGATCCTGGTCGCTCGGAAAAACCTGCGTATTTTCGTCTCAGGGGAAGAAACCGAGGACACGGTGACGCTCAAGATTGCGGAACTCATCAGGACTCCGAGCGGAACGATTGGGCTTCGGGATACGTATGTGCCTCCCTGTCTCGCGATTTCCGCCTCGAGTCATGTGATGAAGCTCCTCCGTGGTCTTATCGAAATGCTGGTCGCCAAATATAATACCTTCGCGAATCCCGTGCGGGGAGTCCTTGAGACCGTCGGCATGGATCTTTCAAAGTATACTCTCGTTCGCGTGCTTTCGGAGTTCATGCCGCTTCTCACTCACCTCAACCATGTCGGGAAGATCCATCCAGAGGTCCTCTATCTGGCGCTGGTACGACTTGCCGGGCAGCTGATGATGCTCGCTCCACCGAGTGAGTCGAAGGATCTTCCCTTGTACGATCATGAGAATCTGTCCACCTCCTTCGGGGAGTTGGATGTGAAAATCCGGATGATCATCGAGGGGGTGACCCCAACCCGATACATCTCGATCCCCCTTGAGAGCAGCGGAGAAAATGTCTGGGTGGGTCGTGTGCCGGAGCCGCAATTGTTTGGAACGGCGCAATTCTTCTTGATGGCTTCCGGAGATTTGTCGGAAGACCAGATTAGAACCCTCGTGCCTCAACAGATTAAAGTGGGGTCGCCCTCCAAGCTGCGAGAGATTGTTGCTGCAGCCATGCCCGGTGTCCGCCTCTATCATACGCCCCGTCCCCCTGCCTCCCTTCCGGCAAAGATTGGACATCAGTTCTTTCGGCTCGACGACCGGGGGGTATTCTGGGAAGAGATTCGTCAATCCCAGGTGGTCGCGCTTCATGTTCCGGAGAGTTTGCAGGCCTTGACCATTCAGCTCCTTGCCGCGAAAGAATAGGCGAACATGGCAGATACGACTGACTTCCCCCGAGCGAAGCTGACTGATGCCTTTAGTGAGCTCTTCGTCTTGGGCACGTATCTGAGGGACGCCCGTGACCTTGGGAGTCCAGAAGCGCTTCGAACCCGCTTAGTCACGATGTTCAATAATGCTGACGCGCAGGGAAGGGAGTCCGGCTTCTCCCAAGACACCCTCGCGCAGGCTCGGTACGCTGTCGCCGCCTTTATTGATGAGATGGTGTTCACATCCAATTGGCCCTCCAAGGATCAGTGGACCTCCCATCCCCTGCAGTATGAATTCTTTGGGGAATATGTGGCGGGGGAGGGATTCTTTAAGCGATTGGAGGCTATTCGAGGAGGAATGCCGCTGAACACCGACCTGCTCGAAGTCTACGTCAACTGCCTCATCCTTGGGTTCGAGGGACAATACAGGGTGCATGAGCGGGAGAAGTTGCGTGGGCTGATCGAGGATACCACCAGGGAGATCCAGGCGAAGCGGGAGGTTTTACCGTTTTCCCCGCACGGGCAACGACCCGAAGAGCTGCTGGAGTTGGTCAAACGAGAACTTCCTGCCTGGGTCGTGCTGGTCACCGGTTTAGGGATTGTATTCTTTTTCTACCTCGGCCTCTCTCTCCTCATCAGCCATGATGCGGATCTGGTCGTGCAAGAATTGCGGCAGTTGCTGGTGGAGGTCAACAATTGAAGAAGTTGTGGTCTCTGGTTAAGTCTGGATTCACAGCTCTAATGACGAAGCCACGGCTGATGGTCGAAGTGAGCTGTGTGATTCTGGCCGCGTTAATATGGTTCGCGGGGCCTTTGGTCGGTCTGGAATCCGTTGAGGTTCGGATTAAGCTCATCATCGGGTTGTCCGTGTTTCGCGTCATGGTCAACTTACTGGATCACTATCTGGCCCTCCGTAAGGCGAATCAACTAGAGGCCTCCCTGCAGCAGCAAGCCATCACCCAGATGTCCAGTGCTCGGCCAGATCGTAAGGAAGAAATTGCTGCGCTGCGTACGCAGTTTGAGAAGGCGGTGGCTTCCCTCAAGGGATCAAAGTTGGGAATGGGGCGCCGAGGGAAGGCCGCGCTCTATGCCCTCCCCTGGTACATGTTTATTGGTCCGCCCGCCGGGGGGAAGAGCACCGCACTGCGGCACTCGGGATTGCAGTTCCCTTATATGGGAGGGAGTCCGCAAGGGCTGCAGGGTTTGGGGGGAACCCGGAACTGTGACTGGTGGTTCACGAATGAAGCTGTCTTGTTGGATACGGCGGGGCGATATGTGACGCAGGAAGAAGACCAGGAAGAATGGTTCGGATTCTTAGATCTCCTGAAGAAATATCGGAAAGGCAAGCCCATTAACGGTGTCCTCGCCGTGATCAGTATCGCGGATTTGATGCAGGCTCCAAACGAAGAGATCGAAGCCCACGCCAAGAAAATGAGGAGCCGCATCGATGAGCTCATTAAACGACTGGGCATGGTGTTCCCCGTCTATCTGATCTTTACCAAGTGCGACTTAATCCAGGGGTTTGTGGAGTTTTTTGAGGATCTCACGAGATCGGAACGTGAGCAAATTTGGGGATGTACCCTCAAGGTAACCGATTCGGCCACTGATACCCCGCAGGC
>JBFJQA010000277.1:0-3792 GCA_041616875.1 Nitrospiraceae bacterium
AGTCATGCTCACACTCAGGCCAAAGCTTCGCGATTATACTTTCCGGATAAAGGCAAGGCTGCCCAGACGCGCGTTCGCGGTGAGCGGTCTCTTCCTCGCCATCATTGGATCCGATGTGCAAGGCGGACATGCGTCATCAAACCTCACGCCAACAGGCGGCCCGTCGAGCTTGAGCACAACGGCGCCCGGGGCCTGCTCCGGTGTCTGCCAAATAGGTGGTGGCACCAGAGTCGGGCAAAACCTCTTCCATAGCTTTCAGACATTCGACGTCGGGACGGGTGACACGGCTCAATTTACCAACACGCATGGCGTGCCCGGCGGAGATTTCGCAAACATCCTGAGTCGGGTGACTGGTGGCGCGTCCACTATCATGGGAACTGTCGATGCTGCGACTAATTTCCCGGCCGCAAATTTGTTTCTGTTCAACCCGTCCGGTGTGGTTCTCGGTCCTGGGGCTGTGATGAATGTCGGAGGTGCTGTCAACATCAGCACGGCAAACGAGCTGAATCTGACCGATGGTACGAATTCTTTTGCCTTCGGCATGGGCACGACTACGGCTGATCTCAATGGGTCAGCAGGTCTGCTCAGCGTGGCTTCCGTGGAGAGCTTCGGGTTCACGGGCGCCAATCCGCCTGATCTGCCAGATGCCAGCGCGGCAATCGAGGTGCAAGGCCTTGATGTCAAGAACGGCAGCTCGCTGTTTCTAGTCGGGCGCGATGCGGTGAGCGACGGAAAGCCTATAGAGGGCGTAGAGATTTCAGGCTCTTTGGCCGACGCGGGCGGGCGGGTCGTGGTCGGCAGTGTTGCATCTCAGGGCAACGCGGAGATTGTCTCATCAACCTCAGGAGGCCCGCGCAGCGATTTGAACCTATCGAGCTTCTCTGAGCAAGGACAGGTGGTCTTTCCGTCGGGCTCATCGATCAGCACGAAGGGAACCGCATCCTCACCAGATGGCGGCGCTGTCGTAATTCGCGCCGGGCAACTTACCCTGACCGGAAGTGCCATCGCGACCAGCCCGGTTTCTGGTTCCATTTTTTTACCCAGCAGCGGGGCAGGGGGTGGTGTAACCATCGAAGTCAATAAGTCCGCCTCGATAAAAGACTCCACCATCAATACTGAGTCCAAGAGTGCGAGTGGCACTGCCGGATCCGTAACGGTGACTGCCTCGGGCACTGGGAGCGTTTCTTTAGTAAATACGACGATCAATACCCAAAACGATCGTGGGGGTGGTGACGGAGGAGGCGTGACGCTTGTAGCGTCTCAGTTTGATGTCGAAGGTGGAGAAATAAATACAGGTACGCGGGCTGGTTTCTTTGGTATCGGGGCTGGCAATGCCGGTCCCATCGAATTCGGCGTTGGTGTGTTGAGCATCTCTGGTGGCGCCACAATCACTGCCAAAACGAGCGGGAGTGAAAAGGCTGGTCCCATCACCGTAAGAGGTGTGACGAGCGCGCAATTCGCTAGCAATGTCACGCTGTCCGGTAGTCTTAGCGGAAGCGCTACAACGATTAGCAGCAACGCTAGTGGAGGAGGTGGAGGCGGGGACATCATCATAAATACAAAAGTCTTAAAGATTTCAGGGAAAGCCGCGATTCAAAGTACAAGTGGTACGGGTCTGCCGGGCGGCGATATAACAATTACCGCCTCGGAAACGATCACGGTGTCAGGTCCGGATGGCGGCATAGGCGGGCACATTTTGGCGAACGCGATCGGCGACGGCGGGGGAGGAAATATTACACTAACGGCACCTGAAGTCGTGCTTGAGAATCAGGCAATCGTAACAGCCAAGGCGACGGGGACCGGTGATGCAGGCAACATTGTCGTAGGTACAGCCGAGGCACCTGTGACGAGCTTAAAAATAGCTAATAGTCAGGTGAGTACAGAGTCTACTAGCTCTAGCGGAGGCAGTATCGAAGTCAATGCCATTTCGATGGTGAGGCTGGACAATAGTAGCTTAAGCACATCGGTAACGGGTCCAGAAGGGAGTAACGGGGGAAACATCGTCATAGATCCAGAGTTTGTTATCCTGCGGAATAGCTCGATACTCGCACAAGCCATTCAGGGTCGTGGAGGCAACATCAACATTACAACAGGCGTTTTCCTTCAAGACGCCAATAGCGTCGTTGACGCCTCGTCCCAGTTCGGCATCAGCGGAAACGTTGCAATCCAGTCTCCACTCAGCAACTTAAGCGAGGCACTGGCTCCGTTGCCAGAAAGCCTTATTGAAGCCGCGGCCCTTCTTCGTGCACGATGCGCAGCTCGACTACAAGGAGGCCGGACGAGCAGCTTCGTGCAGCGTGGCAGAGACGGCATTCCCGGAATGCCCGGAGGGTTTCTGCCGGGCCCAGTGTCTTTCAATAACTCCGCTCAGTTGTTGCCTTTGGAAAAGGGGTCTTCACCGCGAATTTTTCGGGCTGAACACTTTTTTGACACGAGCTGTGGTTAGGGGAAATTTGGGTTGGTAATCAGATACGCTGCCCAGAATGGGCGAAAACAATAGGGGGGTGGCGCTGGTCTTCGTGGGAGAAGGCATGGCTTGGAGTCTATAAAATTATGCCTTGAACTCCTTTCTCGCAAAAACTGCATTTGGGCAGTGCTTGGGCATCTCAAAACAAGGAGGTTAAGAGATGAATTTATCATTATACGTCAGGCTAATAGGTGGCCTCTCTGTGATGATCTGTGTTCTCGCCTTTACGGCGGCGGCTTGGGCCCAAGGGGGCCAATGCGACTTCCAAGATCCGAAACCAGGGGACACGCTAAGCGATCCTACGACATTCAAATGGCAGCATCTTTCGGGTGCTATCGAATACGAGTTCACGCTATCGAATGGTCAAACAATGGATGTTATTTGCAATTACAAAAAACTACAGACTCCAGAGACGCCGGGCGGTAATGATAAATGCGATCTGCCCAACGGAGATCCCACCGGAACGGTGTATGTGGGCGACGTCGTAGCTTACCTGCCTGGTCCCTACGACTGTACTGCAGCTATTTTTTTCAAATAATTTAGTATGAGCCCTAGGGGCTGCAGGGCGAGGCCGGGTTGACCCGGCCTCGGTGGTCTGAGGATGCTCAGCGACCGCGTGTCGAAAAGGGCACGTTAGGAAGTGAAATCTGTCCATTGACTTGTTTCGACACAACAACGCGGACTACAGACCGCCATGGGCACTTGCAAATCGATACGAACGGAGATTGGGTTTAGTGAGAGTTTTTGACACGTTTTCTTGCAAATTGCAGATTATTGATTGAAGCTGGCGAGGCCAAAATGTGTAATTGCAGCAGGTTCATCCAACTCGTCGCTTTGGCTAACGCTATCCTTCTCACCTTGTGCATATTCTGCGAATCGGCCTTAGCGGGGAGAAAAGGGCGTCCTGAAAGAAAGCGTCCGTCAAGGGAAGATCTCTTGCCTTCTTACCCGGCAAAGACACCACGCCCTGTGCGAGGGGATAAGTATTGTATTGGGGAGCATGAACTGGATACTGATGACGCAAAGCATTCCGAGGTAGGGTTGCAACGATGGGCGAAAGGACCTGTTAAAAATGTGGAGAAGGCAATCAAGGCCAAAAAAACCAAGCAAGGGATCACAGACAAGGAGAAAAAACAACATGATGCTGATTTGAGCCGATATAAGAGGATGGTCAAAAGAAGCAGGAGGGGTCATTGCCCACCCGAGCCCAGAGAAGGCGCGGCCAGGATCGGTAAGACGATCTTGAGGGCTGAAAAGGTAACCAGACTGAAGGGGCGTGTCTATGCTCACTGGGCAGATAATCCTGACGGCGAGATTCTGTTCGG
>JBFJQA010000278.1:0-3792 GCA_041616875.1 Nitrospiraceae bacterium
GATGGCCGAGCTGCCGAAGGGAATCCCCTCGGTGGGCTCGGCCTTTTTGTTGGCGCAAAGGGGGCGGTTTCCTTGCTCGGAGTCTGGGAATTCCCAGAGACGCTTAGCGCGGATTCACAAGGTAATGAACGAAGGGAATAGAACCCAACCACATTCGATGAGGAGGGATGAGATGTGAGCTGAAGTCGGTTTTGGGGGTTCTTGCGTTCGGCGGGGCTGAACGCTCAAGGGAGAATCCCTGAGATTCACAGTGTGCCTCGATACGAGGCGCACATCCGCCACGAAAGGAGGTCTCCAATGAAAATCAAGACACTGTTTCGCAGATGGACGTTTCTACTGGCCTTGCTTGTAATCGTTCCCAGTCAACAAGCCCTGGCCGGCGTCCTGGTCGACCGCAGCCCGGACACCACGGGCGCCTTTCCATTAGCCAGTTGGGTTCAGTGCATTGGTGCCGCTTGCCCGAACGCCCTTTTCTACCAGGGGGACAAGTTTACCTTAACGACCCCGGAAATCATCGGCGCTGGATCCATCTTCTCCGGCTCTCCTTGGGGGTCCCTGGGGGATCCGGTACGGTTCGTCATCCTCCCCGACGCAATGGGCGCTCCCGGTGCGGTGCCCGTGATCGACGTCTCAACGACACTGGACGCGGTCGATACGGTCCTGACCGTCTCGCAGCCCTCGCTGACGAGGAAGCACGCTTCAATCCCGCCGCGACTGTTGCCTGCCGGAACCTACTGGTTCTGGTTGGCCGGTGAAAATGTCGAAATCGCGCAGGCAACCGGATTCTACGACGACTTCATTGCTTATAGCGGTTTTGATTTGAACCCCGACCTCGAAGCAGGAGCTTTTGCCGCCGGAGACACTTTCTTCATGATTGACACGGGGGGAATTCCCCTGCCCCCCATATGCAGCGCACCCGCCGCGCCGATACCTGATGCAGGGTTCGGGAGTCTCACCGACACCATCAGTGTGACGGGTCCCGGGGCCATTGCCGACCTGGACGTTTACATCGACGCATCCCACACCTGGGTGGGCGATCTCAGCTTTACGCTCGATCATGTGGGTGGCTCGGGCCCGGTGACGATCATCGACCGGCCCGGCGTCCCGGCCAGTGGATTCGGCTGCTCGCAAAATGACTACGACGTCACCGTCAATGATGAAGGCCCTGACGGAGATATCGAGACCCAGTGCGACTCACCTCCCGCGATCAACGGCGACCGCGTGGGGGGCGATCCGCCTGGACCGGTGTTGAGCAGCTTCAACGGGGACGATCTCAGCGGTGACTGGGCCCTGACAATCACCGATAATTTTAGTTTTGACGCGGGCACACTGAATCAATGGTGTTTGATTGTCGAAGTGGCCTTTGACACCCTTCAGGACTGTGTGAATACGCTGGTTCAGCTGACTTGCTCGGGCGTTTCCCGGAGGAATCAGGCAGCCTGCAACCAGGCGGCGCTGAGCTACTGCCAGAGCTACTTCCCGGATGTACCGGAATCACCGCTGCCGCCGCGGAGGTAAACGGTGAACAATGATCGGGGCCGCTGTTCGAAGGCTGCGCAGGCGGCATCGGACAGAGCCGCCGTGAAGTACTCCTTGCGATGTCATTCCCGCTCCGGCGGGAGTTGACCTCGGAAGGTCTTGTCCACTCATAAACCAGGGGAGACAACGGGCAGTGAAAGCCACGGAGTTCTTAAAGTTTGTGGGCCCCTTCCCCTGTGCACTAGATGAAAAAGAAACCCTGCCGTCTATGGGCAGGGCTTCTTGTTCCGACGCTTCAGGCCCATCAATCCGAGCAAGCCGGAGCTCAGCAAGAGCAGGGAGGTGGGCTCGGGGACGACGGAATTATCTGAAATCTGTATATTGTCCGATGATCATTCTTCTTCGCGTCTTCGCCTTTCTCGGTGCAGACGGCTTCCTTAATAGCCTTGGACGCCCTGGCACAAAAGCAGCGGCGGGGACCTTGCGTAGTGACGAATAAGCAGTCGCATGCAAAGGGCAAGATGTGATCTTGGCTCCCCTTGCCGCGACCAGGATAACCAGAACTCTATTTCGGAACAGTCGAATGAGTGGAAGTGCTCGTCTCTTGGCGCATGGTACAGTCACTGTTTTCTCACCGACAACACCATCCAGCCCCAATGACGTTTTGACTCCCTGCAAGGCCAGCTGCCTCAGTATCAATTGAGCCACCAGACGACTGGGGGTGCAAGGCTGCTCCGTCGCTTCGGAGACAGGGCTTTTCATACTTGCCAGTCTCCACTCAATACTTCCGGCACCAGTCAGGTCTTTCCCTACCGAAATACAGGTTTTCCCCACAACAAAATACACTTTTTCCCCCATTGCGTTCTTCGTGGTCAAGCGGCTCTCTTATGGACATATTTGGTGAGAATGTGTTCCCACGAGGCAGCGAGGCAGATCAACTGCCCGAAGGCCCCGCCGGCCGACTTTACGACGGTCTGGGATTGCCTTGTGTATCTCATCGGACAGAATTGCTCGGGCGTTCCGCGGCGGCAGCAGACTGCCTGCAACCGGGCGGAGTTAGCTGAATGTCAGCAAGGTTTTCCGTAAGGCCCTCCTCCGGGCAACACCTCCTGCAAGATGATGCACGGGGGAGATGGAAGACGCAGGCAGGCGACTTTGTTGAGGGCAATGGCCTGTTGCCTCATACAGTTATCATGGAACACGGCCCCGTCTCGTGAGAGACAGGACTCTGATTATGCCTGTTCGTCAATTTAGTGTGTCAATTTTGTCTCTCACCCCCGCTTCTTGACAGGGCATCACATGAGTGGTTAGGTGAAACCAGAGGAGGGGATATCTTGAACAAATCACGAAATCCCCGAAGACCACACTTCCCGATAACGCCACGCCATTCGTGAGGAGAAGGCGGAAAGCGGCGGGTCTGGAAAGCTTCTGAAGGCATGATACGGCCGAACTGCTTACCGAAAGAGCCTTTGGTGCATTCGACCTGTTTCTTGGCTCAGCGAGGAGGTGTCTGATTCAAGGATAAATGCTGGTAGGTGCGGAAGTACCAATGACTTTCATAATGATCTGCCCGTTTAGCGCAGCCGGCATAGGCGGCGATCATAGCGGATCAGGCAAACCGGTGAAGGGAGGCTTGTCATGTATGCCGATATAGGAACAATTGGTCTTCGAGCCCCGACAAAACAAGTCTTTCGGGTTCTCATGTCAAGCCTGTCTGTACTGGTTCTGTTCCCCGTGATTGGACTGGATCTTGCCCAGGGTTCGGCCAGTCTTGACATGAACACCCCGGGCTGCGAAACAGATCTCGCTGACGCGACCTGTGCTGGACTGGAGGAGCGGACCTTGAGAGCAAGGGGTCAACTCATTCTCACCAATTCCGGGGATCGCCCCGCCACCCTCGCCAGCATTGCCGTGATTTTGGAGAAGGCTCGCGAGGCCGAAGAACCGCCCTCCGGCTATCCCACACCGAGACGGCAAGTCCCTCCGGCCGACCCTGATGCCATGGAATGGGAGGTGGTGCTTACGGCAGTGGAAAACCGGTATGCCAACTGCGATGGCGTGGCGAAAACAGATTACGGAGATATTTCTGCAACACCCGGGGCCGGCCTCTTTCTTTATCGAGATGGCCAGCCTATTTCCCTCTCTGAAGAGATCGTCATTTACCCGTTACAGAGGCCGTATGTAGACAATGACGGTGGACGCTGCGAAGATACTGCCAAAGTCGTTATCGACGTCGAATACCAATTTGATATCACCACTCTCGGCATCGAAGGGCCCGGGGATGGTGTCGTCCCTTCCGGTGATGACCTTCGC
>JBFJQA010000279.1:0-3788 GCA_041616875.1 Nitrospiraceae bacterium
ACGCGGCCACAAACGTCGGCGAGAGGTCACTTCCACTGCCCTGAAAGTGGAGCTGATGATCCCCAAAGTATGAGTGAGAGGTGAGAAATTCGTGGCGCTTCACGGAAAAAAACGGGTAATAGGCTCCCAGGGAGAGGATCGTCAGCGCCCAGCCTCCCAGGAACAGATAAATGTAGTCGCCAACAGGTCCACGAAAAGAGAATCGAATTCCTCGCCAGGAAGATCGACTCAGATGGTAACGACGTGCGCTGACCACGGCCCGTGGTATCAGCACTGCCACAAAGGCAGCGGCTGCAAGGCTTGCCAACCACCTCAACAGCGGACTCGCCGGGAGAAACCCGGGGAGATATGTGATGGCAAAGTACGGAATTCCAAGGATCAACATGGCCTTGAGAAACCCCACGAACATTTCCTTGCCCGTGCCATGGAACGCGAATCGGTCGTTCATAAACTCGACGTTGCGATACAAATACTCCCGAATACGAGCTTTGCTCCAAAAGTAATACACACCGAGTGAGCAGACTGTGAACAGGATGTTTACGATGTGTATGCCCAACAAGGACATGCCAGACCCGTGGTAGGAGAAGGGAAGGGCAATAACTTTCTCCCCAATGGCTCCAGCTTCCTCTCGGCGTCTCTCTTGCAAGGTCTGCGTGGCGCTCATGTTTCCTTACACGTGTGTGAAGGTCTGGTTTTGGTTAAGATTCTTTTGATGACCACTCGCTCAGTCAGGGTGCCAGCCAAATTCCATGGGAGGATCCACGACAGGGGGAAGGCCCTCCACGGGGCCGTTTTTGTGAAACTCGTTGTAGAACCGTTGCACCAAACCCAGTGGCCTCGACATTTGGCTGCCCAACACCAGCGCTTCCTGTGTGATATCCGAGTACTCCTTGTATGACCCCAGCTGATAGTAAACTTGAGCCAGCAGCAAACGACTGCCAATATCCTTTTCGTACAGCTTCATGGCCTTCTGGAGGTGCGGCTCTGCTTCACGGTGTTGGCCCAGCCGTACAAGCGTACGTCCCAATGCTCGGTGTGCGGCCCAGGAATTGGGATCAGCCGATAATGCCCTTCTGATCCAGCTGACCTCTTGTTTCGTATCCGCTCGCTCTCTTGCCGCGATGCTCATGAGCAGGTAGGAGCGGTCGAAGTGCGGAGCGAGTGACATCGCGCGCCTCAGCAAGGCGGTGGCAGCTTTGGGGTCTCCGTCGCGAAGTAATCTGTGACGGCCGATGAGGATCAACTGCTCCGCCTCCTTCGAAATCTCTTTCCCAGCGGCGAGTCGTGCCGATAAGAAATTCTCAGCTTGCACCTTTCGATGTTTGAATTTCGTTACCCGCGCTGCTTCTAAAATGAGGACTCGTGCCATTCGAACAAATCCAGCGTCCACCATCATCCACGCATACCAGGTCATACAAAGATCATCCTTGGGGTGTGCCAAGATTCCCAGACGATAATTTTCATAGGTAGACTTCATGTTCCCGGCTACCAGCGACGCTTTTCCGTCGAAGCAATACAACCGTTCTTTGACGAGGACCCGATGCGTCCATGCGAGCTTTCGAGCGACCTCGATTGCGCCCTGTTCAATGTGGAGATCGACCATGAACTGAGCGACCGGCTTGATATGGCTGTCTTCTTGCTGCTCGATGATCCGAGTGAGATAGCCAAGTGCCCTGTCATACTGTCCCATTCGAGCGGCCAGCGAAGCTTTGCGATAGAGCAGCGCGGGGTGCGGCGTTCCGATCGTTTCGGCCTTCGCATATGCCGCTGATGCCTGGCGAAACTCTCCGACCGCCTCCGCGATCTCCCCGCGGACGAGCAATAGTTGCGCGTCGTCCAGGGATGCCACCGAAATCGATCGGACTTCATCCCAAGCCTGGGCAAGTTCACCGGCCTCGAAGGCGTCCTGGCCCGAGCGAATTTGTTCCTCGCGCACTTTTTGAGGATCTTTGTCGCCCGAATCAGCATGACCGAGGCCAGGACAGATACTCATGACGGCCACGAGACTAAGCAGAATCACAATGCGATCGAGTGATTTCATAATGCGAGCCCCGCGGTGGGGCCCCGTCTGGCGTCAACTCCCAGCCAGTAATTCAGGGATGCCTTGTCATCCGTCCGGCTCGGGTCGAGCTTGATGGCGAGTCGGAGCTCCCGCAGCCCCATGGATTTGTCACCCATCTCAAGCAAAATGCGTCCCATGGTGGCGTGGGAAAAGGGGTCGTCGGGGCCCAGCTGGATGGCCCTTTGATAAGCCAGTCGGGCTTCCTCGTGTCGATTGAGTCTATAGAGGGCCCAGCCAAGGTTACGGTGTGCCCGGAAATAGTTGGGGTTTCGCCTCAGCGCCTCCCGAAACCAGGAAATCGATTCTTCCATCTTTCCGTTTAGCTTAAGCGTGTTCCCAATATTGCTGTAGGGCCAGGGGAACCGAGGATCCACGTCGATTGCCTTCTTGTAGGTTTTAATGGCCCGCTCGGGATGTCGATACGAAAATTGAAGGTTGTAGCCGGTGGCATTGTAGGACTCAGCCAATTTCGAGACGTTTTGGGGTGGCAGGCGCCGTTTCAAGAAGGCCTTGGCCTCCTCTTTTTGCTCGGGATCGCTCGAATGCGCGACGACGGCAAGCAGGACAAACCGGGCAAGATTTACAAGGCCGGAATCCGTGAGCGAACGCCCAACATCGAGAAGGCAGCTCGATTGCCCCGGACGTATCACGCTGGCCACGAGTGCTTGGGTTTCAAAAGAGACATTCAAGGCGTTCTCTTTGCAATAGTCTATGCTCTCGCCTCCCCATCCGAACTCCTGAATGGCGTCTTCGGCGGCGTTTCGATCTCCTGATTCCAGCAAGGTCCTGAAATACCCCTCTTTTGCCCATACGTATTCGGCCTCTTGTCCGGTAAAGCTCATGCGGTACGAGTTAAGTGCCGCATCCCACCTGCCCATACGGTACGCCATACGAGCGAAACGATAGTGGCTTGCGGGCGTGGGGCTCAGCTCAACCGCTCGAGCGTATGCGCGCCACGCAGCGTCAAAATCGCCAAGTTGTTCTGCAAGCGTTCCACTCACTTGCTGAGCAGACGCGAGGGGAATTTTCATCATGACGCCGCCGATCATCTCCATCGTCTTGATGCGGCTCTGCGCGCGGGAAGATTCGCTGTGGTCTCCCCCCTCCGACGACGGCGCATATTCTAGAGTCCAGGGTATGTATATCATCACGTACAGCAATAAGGTCGTGGCCAGGCCGACCGCCAGCACGGCGTTGATGACGAACATGACCACGGCGGCAGCGATGCCCCTCCGCTGGCGCTGCCCCTCGCTTTGGGAGGTCTTGGTCTCGGTCGAGAGCCCGCCCCGGGTGCGTCCCGCACCATGCATGCTCAATCCGAAGTCAAATGGTTTCATTCGAGAGCCTTGCAAATGCCCAGACTTATCAGATCCGCCCTTGAGCGGCCTAAGGTCTGTACCCTAAAAAGATAGCTGAATTCGGCACGAGCGCAGGGGATTGCATAAGCGCATGATTTATAAAGATGACACTGGCGGTATGACCGAGGCTTGAGGCTGGGTCTTGAGGGGTTGGGCGCGTGCCAGACTACTTCGGCGGGAAGCGCGTAATGGTCACCGGGGCGTGGCTCAGGCGCGGGCCGTCAGACGTGCGGTGGGCGAGCGTGTGCTTGAGCCAATTGGCGTCGTCCCGCTTGGGGAAGTCGGCGCGATAGTGGGCGCCGCGGCTCTCCTCCCGGGCGATGGCCCCGGCGACGATCGTCTCGGCGATCTCGGCCAGCGAGCCGAGC
>JBFJQA010000280.1:0-3782 GCA_041616875.1 Nitrospiraceae bacterium
GCAAGCCCTTGATTGCGAGTGAAGGAGCCCCCCAAGCTGAGCGGGCCTTATATAACTTAAAACATTACCGGCGTCCTAAGCGCCAAACTCGGGCTACCTTCTCACCACGAGGGGGTAGCCCGTGTCATTTCCACGGTCCTGAAGTCATACTCCTCACCGACAGCTTCTTCTTAGTAGAGGGGCCACCCTGTTCGGTTCAGTCTGGAGGCGGCCCTACTCTTGACACCACCCCAAAGTCGGCCTAGCCTTCTGGGCATCTGAAGCCCTCTTCTTCATAGTCTCCCCAGATACGGAATGACGAGGGCCTATTCTAGAACCCGAGGTGACCCATGAGCACCCAAATGATGGAACAATTTAATGATTGTGACTGGATGCCGATCATGCCCATGATGGGATTGGGTATGCTGTTCATGGCTATGTTTTGGGTTCTCCTGCTGGCAGGTCTGGTCGTGGCCATGAAATGGCTCATGGGGCAAGGCCGAACCGGCCAAGAGGAGTCAGCAGTGGACATCCTCAAAAAACGGTATGCCCGTGGCGAAATCAACAAGCAGGAGTTCGAGGAACGGAAGCGGGATCTCTTGTCCTAGCGAACATGAAAATCCTTGTGCAGAATGACCGCGTCACTTGATTCCCAGCCCCCTCCTGCCAGAGCTTCTCAACGACAGCTTCCAATCCGCGATTTGGGTCAGGTATGTATTGACTTGCCTGACGGAGAGGCATACCCTAGCGTTCTCTAAGGAGTCGGTCATGGGGTGATCGGCGCTCGTTATACATATCGTTTATCGCTGCAATTGAAGGCCCTCCGGCACTGTCTGTGTCTGGAGGGCCTTTGTGTTTTATGCAGGTGTACCAAACGCGCCGGGCGGTCTGGTGGAGAACCTCCCGAAATGAACAGGGAGGGTTAGCCAATGAGAAAACCCACGAGGGAAGAGACTGACAGGTGGCTCACCGTGGCACGTGAGCACGGACTTGTCGGCAAGGAAGGGGCCGTTCAACTAGGTCGGTTTGTCGTCGAAGGGTCAGATGAGGAGCCCGTCGTCTACGTGCAGTTCATCACTCCCCTGCCTGCGAGCATATACTCGGACTGCACGGGTGAGCCGACGGGACAGCCAGTCCCCTTTGAGCGGACTGCCGCGGGCGAAATAATTTTACCCGGACGCTGGTGGGCAGCGATGCTCGATACCCTGAGCGGACAGCGTGACGTCCCTCCCGATCAGCGTCAGACGGCG
This sequence comes from Nitrospiraceae bacterium, assembly GCA_041616875.1. GTDB lineage: Bacteria > Nitrospirota > Nitrospiria > Nitrospirales > Nitrospiraceae > JBFJQA01. Next base: position 1,230 of record JBFJQA010000280.1, read on the forward strand.
TCGTTTGCTAGTCGCCGCATCGCTCCATGGGATGTCTTTTTGCCTGCTGAGACCGACACGATTGCGATCCTTGCCCCGAACCACAATGGAGATCTGGTGTGGCATGAAGCACTGAGACCAGGGACACGATGTATCTTATCGCTTCAGGCTTCCTAAGCAGGTATAGAGAAGGCGACGGGAGTGGGTCATGAGGTTGCTGGGGCTTCTAACTACAGAGCCCCAAGCGTTAGCATACCAAGGCCCGTTTGGAATCTCTGCCCGAAGAGCGTTTGGGTTGCGGGACGTTTTCGGATGGAAAGGAGGGTGTTATGGCGATCTCACAACGATTAAAAGACTATCTTGATAGCCGGCATGCCCACTACCAGGTTTTGTACCACGAGGCGGCCTATACCGCGCCTGCAGTTGCCCATGCGTTGCATGTCCCGGGGAAAGAACTGGCCAAGGTGGTTATATTGAAGGTCGACGAAAAGTTCGTCATGACCGTCCTCCCGTCTACCTGGAGCGTGGATCTGAGCCGGCTCAGGGCAGTTCTGCAGGGGGACGAGGTGCGATTAGCCACCGAAGAGGAGATCGGGGCACTGTTCCCGGATTGCGAAATTGGCAGTATGTCGCCATTTGGGAATCTGTATGGCCTGCAGGTGTATGTGGATCAGTCCCTCGCACAGGACGAAGAGATCGTCTTTCAGGGAGGCACAACTCACGAAGCTGTCCGGATGCGATACCAAGATTTTGCGGCGCTGGCCCGTCCGACGGTGGAGCAGTTCCACCAGCCGACCTTAAATATGGGCTTCTAGCGGCAACGTGCCTAACATGGCTTCGACTTCGAGGAGACAGTCCGAAAAGACGGGGCAAGAATAGAGAGTGGGTCGTCAACGATCCCGTCCAGAGGTATGTCTACCACCTCAGGCCTAAAGATCGGGAGGTTGCCATGGCGTTCACGAACTATCACTGCGCACCGTTGACGGAAGGCGGGGTCGAGGAGATCCACTCACTTGAGTCTGACCTCGGGAAGGTCGTCCTCGCGCTCAAGCCACACGCCCCGATTGCACGACTTTCCAAGACCCAAGTCGCCAGACTGACGGAAGTCGAACAACGACTCGGTGTTGTCATTGTTGCGTATGAACCTACATAGGGGGCGGGTGTGAGCGGTTGTGTTTCGGCAACCTTCCTGATTCAGCCAAAGGAGCGACGAATACCGATAACGATAGGGTGCGTGGTTTCGCTCAAGACCGCCACCTAGCTCACGATGTTTCCATTACGACTCGAATGTATTACTCCAGTCGCCCCACCCTGTAATCCCAGCATGATACTGTCCGCTTTCACTCAGATAGAGATGTCCTCTTCCTTGGCAGACTGGCGGCCTTCCACGGGAGGGCCGGATGGTCGGAGAGGGCAGGGTCATCATGAGTGGAAAGGAGTTGCGGCGTGTGCATGCCCTCCGCCAGGCGATGGACAAGCCTATCACGCAGGTGAAGGCCAGTGGGCTGTTGCAGCTGACGCCGCGACACATCCGGTGTCTCATTCAGCGGGCCCGGGCGCATCGGGCGTGGCGCCCGGGCAAGGCTCATGTGGGCGAACTGGAGCAGGAAGGCAAACCTGCCAGCCGGGCTCATGGGTCGATCCGGGGCCGATGCCGCCGTGAGAACGGCGCAAGGCTGGGTCAAGGGTGTCAGGGAGGTACATGATAGAGCCCTCCCTTACCCGAACACGTCCGCCGGTAGCTCTCACATTTCGTGTTGCTGCTCTTCTTGGGGTGGGTTTTTCTCCAACCAGCGCGCCGATTCCTCGGCACTCAAGAGTTTCACGAGCTGCTCCTGGTCGTGAGGAGACCTCAGGATTACCCCTAAAAAGACTCTTCGCAGGAACGAGTCCGCATACTCGGCCGGTTTTCCTTCGCGAAGGCAGCGGTCAGCGAATCGTCGGCACCGTCCCACGTACCATGACAGCCCAAGAGGGCCAGGTCCGTGCCAGAGTCGCCATTCCTCCCATCTTGGGTCCCACGTGCAGGCCAGCTCCGCCAATACCCCTGCACTTTCCTCCATGCTTTCCAGGAATTGACGTTCCTCGCTCCGATGGGCTTCGATTTCCTTGTGAAGGGCCACATTTCGACGCTTGGCTCTCCGAAGCGCGAGCCAGAGGTACACGACAAGGGCTAGGAGTATCACAGCCATAACGCTGAGCAACTCGGTCGAAGTGCGCATGGCAACTCTCTGCTACCCGAGTGACCCCGTCACGTCCACCTTGAACGCTTGGGCGATCCCCGCCAGGGTACGCTTCCCTTGCAGAATTGGCAAACGGAGCGAGAGCACCTAAGCACAGAGAGCGGGCTAATCAGAGTTTCGAGCTATCTTTGAAGCTGCAGCGGGCACAGAGGCGGTGCCGGTAATCCAACCTCTTCTTGTTTTGATATGTTCTGGGTATGGTGGATGGGTTGGAAACGTCTTCGAGAAGCTTTTTCTTCGCTGCCCCCCCCTAGCTCACGTTGTTTTCATTTAAACTCACAAGTAATACTCAACCAGCCTCCACCCTTGACACCTCCTCACGGACGACCTA
>JBFJQA010000281.1:0-3715 GCA_041616875.1 Nitrospiraceae bacterium
ACACACACGACCACGCCTTGGAATCCGCCAACCCTCTGCGAGGAGGCTAACGTCGAGGCGACCGGTGCATCCCTGTGAAATTTGGTCAGTTTCTTCCTGAAAGAAGAAGACGCGGGGCACCTGCCAATCGTGAATTCGTGGTGAATCCCCGGGGAAGAAACGCCGGCTGGTTGTGGCGGAACCCATTCGGGCCTCGCAGCCTGTCAGAATCTGCGAGAAGACGTGCACCCCCTTCACCCAATCCTGAAGGAGAATCAGTATGGACGAGTCTGTGTACAAGGTCATTGAACTGGTAGGCACCAGTCCAGTATCCTGGGAAGAAGCCGCCAGGAACGCGGTGGAAACGGCGAGCAAAAGCCTGCGGGACTTGAGAGTGGCAGAGATTAAAGAACTCGATTTAAAGGTCGAGAATGAAAAAGTGGTCGCCTACCGAGCCAGAGTGCATGTCTCCTTTAAGGTCAAAAAAGTCGAGTAATTCAGCGCCCGGAGCCTTCCCACGTAGATACGCACATCGCCGTTGCGTCATGGAGTCCCGTGAACTATCGCAGGCGTTTTTCTCAGTCAGGAGGTCCGTGCCTAATTCATACTTCATGCTGTGTAGGACCGGGGGGTTATCAAAACATTTCGTTCCGGGTGGGTCGTGTCAGGAGGGACGCATGTTGTGCTCGCAAGGCACGCAGAGCGGATCCCATCGTGTCGTGGCGGGTATAGGGGGTGAAGGCCGTGGGCCCCAAGCTCCCGAGAAAGAAGGAGCATTACATGTTTGAGTTAAAAAAGCTTTCCAAAGAAGCCATCGACCGTTCTTTGACCAAGGCGGAACGCTACCGTTTATTGAATGAGCCCGGCGTCGCCGAAAGTATATGCCAGGACATATTAACGACGGACAGAGAGAACCAGGACGCGCTGGTCATGATGATATTGGCAATCACGGATCAATTTGCGACATCTACGGTAGCGCGTTACAAGGAGTCGGTGAAATTTGTTTCGCGCCTCAAGGATAAGTATCAGCGAGCCTATTATTCGGGCATTTGTTCGGAGCGGCTGGCCAAGGCAAAGCTTCGGCAAGGCTACCCTGGCGCCGAGTTTGACGCCTATGAACTACTCCAGAAAGCCCTGAAGTGCTTTGAACTGGCCGAAGAGCTCCGTCCCACCGGTAATGAAGATGCCATTTTACGGTGGAACAACTGCGCCCGGATCATGGTGAACAAGAACCTTCGGCCTCGACCGGAAGAAGAGATGGCGCCCATATCGACCGACTTCGCATGAATGTCAGGATGCCTACCATCGGCAATGCTTTTAAGGTAAGGACGGCTCAAGATGCATGGTGTCCTTACATCTGCGGCGGGGCGGCGTAGGTCGCAGGGAGACATCCCATGCCTGGAAAAATCTACGACTTTCAGTACGACGATTACGGCAATACCCGTGCCATCAAAGTAGCCGCGCGCGGCATCGAGGCCATGCGCAATAGCTACATCAACAAAGCATCGGCATTCACCGACGAAGAACGCTGCGATCTTGGATTGCATGGCATGTTGCCTCCCGCCGTGCGGTCCTTTAATCAACAGACGCAGAACAGTGTTGAAAAGATAGAGAGAAAACAGGATGATGTCGAGAAGTTCATCTTCATTCGCTCTCTCTTTGATCGAAATGTCACGTTAGCCCATGCGGTGATCATGTCCAACATCGAGGAGTACATGAAGATCGTTTACACGCCGACGGTAGGCATTGCCTGCCAACAATACTCCTCCTTGTTCCGCACGGCACACGGCATACACTTCTATCCAGGAAACATTGACCATGCCGAACAGATCCTGAGTAGCTTCGCGCACAGAGATATTCGCGTGGCTGTCGTGACCGACAATCAGGGGATCCTCGGCATCGGAGATCAGGGCGCTGGCGGGATTGCCATCTGTCTGGGCAAGTTGATGCTCTACACCCAGGGCGCGGGTATTGCCCCCTGGCACTGTCTGCCCATATCGCTCGATGTTGGAACGGACAATGAAGCTTTACTGGACGATGAGACTTATCTCGGATGGCGTCACACTAGACTCACGGGGGACAAATATATGTCCTTCGTGAAGCACTTTGCCAACGCGTTCAAGAGCGTGTTTCCGAACGCCCTTTGCCAATGGGAAGATTTCTCGCAGCAAACAGCGTTTGATGTGAGAGACGCCTACCGAGATGAACTGATCTCTTTCAACGACGATATTCAGGGGACCGGTGCCGTCGCTCTTTCCGCCGTGATGGCGGCCACGAGAATCAAGGAAGAGCCCCTGGAGGAACAGGTTTTTCTGATTTACGGCGCCGGAGCCGGCGGCATTGGTGTCGCCGAACAGATTGAAGCGGGTCTGATGGTCCGGGGGTTGTCGGAAAGGGATGCCAGAGACAGGATCTTTACCTTGGACCGACAGGGGCTGGTCACAACGACCAACTTTGAAAGGGACTATCAAAAGAAATTTGCCCACCACCCCGAAACCCTTCCATGGTTTGGGGGGGCCGAGGACGGCACCCTGGTCAATGTCATCAAGAAGGCCCAGGTGACCGTTCTGATCGGAACCTCCGGACAGACGGGCCATTTTACCCAAGGGGCAATGGAGGCCATGCTGGACAATTCGGATCGGCCGGTCATTCTGCCGCTGAGCAATCCGACGGATAGATGCGAAGCGACTCCTGAGCAAATCATTCACTGGACCTCAGGGCGGGCGCTGATCGCCACGGGGAGTCCCTTCGCGCCGGTGCAATACCGTGGCAAGACCATCAAGACAGCACAGTGTAACAATGTGTTTATTTTTCCCGGCGTCGGTCTGGGGGTTCTTGCCTCCGGTGCGAAGAAGGTGTTGCCCTCCTTCTTTGCCGCTGCGGCGAAAGCCGTCGCGGACGCAGTCCCCCCGCAAGACCTCCGTGCGGGGATGCTGCTGCCACCCGTTGAATCGATCCGCGAGGTGAGTCAAACGGTGGCGCTTGCCGTCGGGCTGGCAACAATCGCAGAGAACGCGAACGGGCCCTGTGCTTTCAGCAACTTCCAACACAATAACGAAGAACACCGATTGGAAAGACTGATTAAAAAGATGCAGTGGCACCCCCGTTATCTTCCCCTGTTGGCGGTGGCCGATGAATGAGTCCTGGCCGGTGGCGCCCTGTCACACGGTCAATGGCTTCTGGTAGGGCTGACAGCCGGCGTTGGCGGAAACATGCTCGCCATCGGATCGGCCGGCGGCGTGGCATTGATGGGGACGGCGAGGAAGACAGGATTTGATTTCATCAAACTGCGTAGCGGCTCCCCGTCGACCCACGGTGGGCCTTGGCGATCCATGAAATTCTCTGGGAAGAAACCCGGGATAGTTGACGAATAGAGGATGGAGCGCTACATTCCTACCATCTCGAAAGACAACTTCCTATCGTTCGCGGCACAAATCAGGAGGCGCAGGTGAGTGTACGCGGGTCGGGGAGAGCGGCAAATCGGCATCAACACACATCTGGAGGGAATGCGTATGGCTGAGAAAGACCAACACTTGACTTGGCCCCAGGCCGCAGCGGACTTTTTCGACGTGCTGACCGGACGCAAGACAGAGGTCACTTATACATTCGACAGCTTAGAAATCCATGTTCCTGTCGAATCCGGAGCGCAGACCGAACACGCCATCTGGAAGCTCAACGGGGCTGTCAGGATTCACGCCCGAGAGGAAGTCCGCGCGTGACATGGTTCGAGCGAGCT
>JBFJQA010000282.1:0-3678 GCA_041616875.1 Nitrospiraceae bacterium
CTCGGCAGTCAGAGATCGTCCCTTCCCTGATCACAACCGGCGGCACAAACATGGCACCGTGGTTCAAGTCCATCACTTCGGCTTTAGCTTTCTCGCGCTGCTTGTCGACCAGGACCAGCTCCTGAACGAGTCCCCGGGCCATCAGGGCATACGCAATCGTGGTCCCGACCGAGCCTGCTCCGATGATGGCTACCTTGCTCATGAGAACCCTACTCCCCACCGGCTATGAACGCCGGTTGCCCCGTGGCTTCCAACACTCGTTGCCAAAATGCACCGTCTGGATCGATCCGTTTCCGTACCGCAACCGCGAGCGGAATCGGAACGTGGGTGAACCGTTGATTCCAAAACCCTACCATCATATTGGTTCGTCCGGCCATGCCAGCGTGTACGGCATGTTGTCCCAGTATCAGACAGAACTCCGAATCCAAGGAATTCGCCGGGAGGCTACGGATGATATAACTCGGATCGATATACTTGATCGTCACCTCTTCCCCCAGCCCAGCAAAATAGCCGCCAATCTGGTCCTTCAAGAAGGTACCGACATCTTTCAAACGTAGATTGCCTGACGCATCGTGTTCCTGATGACGCGGGTCCTGCAGCAGGTCTTGTCCCGTCCCTTCTGCGACCACGATCACGGCATGGTGTTTCTCCTTGAGGCGCCGCTCCAAGGTTTTCAAAAATCCCCGGCCACCACGGAGAGCAAACGGCACCTCAGGGACCAAACAGAAATTGACGTCGCTATTGGCCAGGCTGGCGTGAGCCGCGATATGGCCGGACTCGCGTCCCATCAATTTCACCAGGCCAATGCCGTTCCATGCTGCACGGGCCTCGCCGTGCGCCGCCTCAATGGCCGAACTGGCTTCCTCGACCGCCGTGGCAAATCCAAAGCTTCGCTCAATCCATTCCAAATCGTTATCGATGGTCTTGGGGACCCCGATCACTGCAATCTGCAACCCACGCCGGGCAATTTCATGGTTCAGAGCAGAAACGCCCTTTAAGGTCCCGTCCCCCCCGATGGCAAAGAGGATGCTGATTTTTAACTTGGCCAAGGTGTCCACCATTTCTCCGACGTCTTGTGGACCGCGTGACGTCCCAAGAATCGTGCCCCCACGTTCGTGAATCGTGTCAACTGTTTGGGGAGACAACGTCCACGGTTCAAACCCGCGCCTGGCAGAAAGTCCGGCGTAGCCATACCTGAATCCGATGATCCGCTTCACCCCATATCCGTAATGCAGCATCAACACGATCGACCGTATCACGTTGTTCACCCCGGGACAGAGTCCTCCACAAGTGACGATCCCACAGGCCACGGCAGGCGCGTCAAAAAACGTCTGCGATCGCGGACCAGCCGGTTCAAAAGCAGGCGGCTGCTCACCAGACTTCAGAAACGGCTGTAGCTCGGCGAGGTCCGAACACACGAGGACACCCCCGGACTCATCGATGAATTCTGCCCCGCCACCTCGGAGGGGAGAAGGCAGTCGACACGATCCTAAAGTCGGAATATCTAACTCACTGTGCTCGGGTATTCTCATGAGATTCCATGTCATTCTGACACACAGTCGTAAATCATCAGAATGGTGACGCCAGTCTTTGTGGCGATGGGTGGCACGTCATAATGCTGCGGCATCAAACGATAACTCCCGGGACCGAACAACTGTCCCTGAGTCTCATACTGGCCCTCGAGCACATAGTGCTGAACTACCCCACGGTGACCGTGTGGAATAATCTGCCCGCCGGGCGGCAGTCGAACCAGCATCGTCTTCGCCCCACATTGCGTTTCTTCGCGCAACACCTTTCCGTCAGCAGGGCCAGGAAATTCCCGCAACTCTCCCCACCCCATATAGGCCGTATGGTGAATGACCTCTTCCATGGCGCTACCCCCCCGTTGTGCAAGCCAGTTTATCGCTTTGACCAACCTACGTTCGTCGCGTCTGTGAGAGTGTTGTGACAATCGGCATCATGCGCTATCCTGAGTCTCACGATGAGCTGGCCTCAGAGCCTCGATTCGCATTTTCACGACCTCAGGGTCTTTCACCCCACGAAATCGAACCTTTCCCTCTCCGTTCACACCCTCAATGACCACTGTTCCAATTCCGAACAATCCTGCTATTGGCCCCTGTTTGATAGTGATCTCTCGGATCTTTTGTAAGGACATCCCCGCAATTTCCTTTCCGGTGTATCCATTTCTGACCGCTACATGTGTAGAAGTGATCACGTACAGTGCCCAACGGCGGATCAGGCCGACACAGACCAGCAGAAGCAGAGCCCCAACGACCCACACTTCTCCGCCTGGCAACCCAAAGCCCAGAAAAATCGCACCCCGAAGACCTGCTAGAAGGCTAAAGAGGTACAGCCATGTGAATTGGCTCCACGCGGGGTAGGCTTGCCAAACTATTCGTTCTAGGGGAGCCGATTCGATCATGGTTGATAAGCAATCTGGCTCAGGTCAGGGAGCACTCGGTTAGAATATTGTTCAACTATAAGAATGTCCGCCGACCACTCGCGGCTCGGCTACGCTCTGCCAGAGCTATTCTCGCTCGCGAAACGGAGGCAGGCAAACCTCTCCCTGTTGATTCCTATGGCTTCAGGGAACGTATATAAGCGACCAGGTCAATCAACTGGGCATCTTCGAAGGCATCCTCAAAACCGGCCATGGCGGTTCCTTTTCGACCTTCAATGATCACCTTCCGAATCTGATCGTCGGTCATGGATCGCGTCGAGGCACTCGTCAGATCCTTCGGGCGAGGATCCAAATACTCAGCCATTTGGCCATCACCCCTGGCCGAAGGTCCATGACAATGTTGGCAACTCTCCATGAATATGTCCTTCCCGGCTTCAGGGTTTCCCGGCGCGTGAATGGCGAGGAGATCAGGGACTACGCCCAGGACCATCGCGAAAAGAAAGAGAATGAAGACACGAAGATTGTTCACTCGATTCTCCCGGCCCATAGCCTCCTCCTTCATGCCACCCTACCCGAGTAACATCGTCTAGAGTATAGAGGGTCAGGCGTTCACTGTGTTGATTCAGACTCTTGACAACATCCGTCTTCACCACGCCCCATTCCTCCACGTCCGCCTCTGCCGCCTGGGTCCATCCCCATTCCGCCGCGCGGCCCCCTTCCGTGAGGAGGACCCATACCCCGTCTCCCAGGGCCACCGGCAAAAGTTCGTTCATACTGAATGAGGGCCCAGATTTCCTCGTCCGTTAACATGCCTCCGAAGGGAATCATGCCCGTCCCCGGAGAGCCGTTCTTGATCACCCAAAAGATCTCGCCTTCAGTCCGGTGCCGCCACATGCCATAGTGGTGAAAGTTCCGCGGTGAGGGATCGAGGGCAGCACCACCCGGACCATCGCCCCGACCCGTCATCCCGTGGCAACTGAAGCAGGTGCCCTTGCCTTCGTACAGGACCTTGCCTTTTTGAATGGTTTCGGGAGAATCGGCCAATGGACTCTTCAAAGCACGGGCCACTGCAAGCTGGTCGACCGGCACTCTTGGTGGCATGATGTGACGTTCCGCAGCCAGTAACGGGACAGTCACAACGAGGCCACAGAAGAGAAAGGCTGGTAGTATCTTTGCTGCTCTCATCCCATGATCTCCTTTGCTTCGATCAAAACGAGACCGCTTTGTCTCGCTCCACAACGGCCTTGATATAGTCCGGCATGCCTTTGATAGTAGCC
>JBFJQA010000283.1:0-3671 GCA_041616875.1 Nitrospiraceae bacterium
AACCGATCCAGATAGGAGTTGTTGATGGCTCCGTGGCGAAGGACGTACTGCCTCATCTCCTCATAGAACGACATGACTCACCTCCCCTCCAGTCGCAAAAACTCCCATGAACTCACCCATAGATGACTAGATAATATACATTTCGCATCGCTGGCGCAATGCTTATGGTCTTTTTAACCTGTTAATTTATAAAGAATTGATAAAGTTTTTCTACGTGTGCTTGAAAACTAAACATTGTACAAGGCAATTAATAATAGAAAATCTATATTGCCTGATAATGCATTTCTGTTATACTGTGACCCAAATGGCGCGGACGGTAACTCAACTATCTCAGCCTTAGATTTGAACCGACGAGTTGTTGGCCGCGAAGGAGGAACGTCATGAAAGAATCCATGGGTATCGATCACGTCACTCTTTGCGTTAAGAATCTGGAAGCTGCGGAGTATCTTTTTACGAAGGTCCTCGGCTTTGAGGTGATCTGGTCGGCACGCGATGTCGGCACCGAACAATCAAGCATGGATACTGTGGTCGTTCAGCGAGGTAGCGCAAAGGTAGCCCTTATGCAGGGAAGGGACAAGGCGGTGGCGTCCCAAATTACCGAGTTTGTTGGCAGGTTTGGCCAGGGAGTCCAGCACGTCGCCATTGAGGTGGACGACATCGAAGCGGTTTGTCAAGAATGGGAAGCCCATGGCGTCAAGTTCACGGGACCGACCAAGAACGGTCGAGATGGCTTTGGACCACTCCGGCAGCGTTTCACCTACCCCTTGTTTCCAGGAAGTGGGGTGTTCTTGGAACTCACTCAGCGTCAGCATGGCTCTGAAGCCTCGAAGACCTTCGTCCGCGGAACCGTCGAGGCGCTTTATAAAGACATTGAGCGAGACCAGGTGAAAGGGGTGGAGCAAACCATCATTGACTATGAGACGCTTCCGCTCCCGTTTGAAGGCACCGCAGGCTCACGCCATTCGTAACCATGACGTCCTCAACTGAAGAGAGGAGCGGTCGATATGTATCTCAAGAAGAGAGGCACAGCTCCTAACCAAGCCCATGTGGCGATCCCCCGCGGTCTGCATGAAGAGGAGCACGGGCGTCGCGGTTTCAGCGGCCCGTCCTCGCACCTTTACCGGACCCATCCTCCAACCGGCTGGGTTCGAATTGATGGACCCCTGCGGCCCCGCGCATTTTCATGCACGGATCTTCCGACCCCAGACCAACGCTCGGCAGACACACGCCCCATTGAGATCCTCCGGAGTCCTGACGTTCGGATGTATCTGTCTCGACGGGCCGAGACCATGCCCTATTTCGTCCGTAACGCCGATGGAGATGAAGTGTACTTTGTCCACGAGGGGAGCGGCGAATTCGAAACAGATTATGGCCTGCTTCCATATGAACCGGGGGACTATGTCGTCATTCCCAAGGGCACGACCTACAGGATCCACGTGGATTCCAACCCCCTCTCCTTTCTCATCATCGAATCTCCTGAGCCGATGGGAATCCCAGACCGCGGCCTGCTTGGCCACCATGCCCTCTTTGACCTGGGCGTCTTAGTCGCCCCAGAACCGGTCCCCCTCGCCAAGCATCAGGAAATGGAGAGCCAAGAATGGGAGGTTCGAATTAAGCGTGATGGGGAATATACCAATGTGGTCTATCCCTTTTATCCCATGGATGTGGTCGGCTGGAAGGGAGACCTCTGGGTGGCGAAGCTCAACGTGCGTGACTTCCGACCTGTTACCAGTCCGCGCTATCACCTCCCTCCCAGCGTACACGCCACCTTTCAAGCCGGTGGCGCTCTCATCTCCACCTTTGCTCCACGGCCCTTGGAGACGGATCCCCAGGCACTCAAGGTCCCCTTTTATCATCGCAACATGGATTATGATGAGGTCCTTTTCTATCACCGAGGAGACTTTTTCAGCCGAGCCGGAATTCGGCCAGGAACCCTGACGCTTCACCCCCAGGGTATCCACCATGGGCCCCACCCTCGGGCGGTGGAAGCCAGTACAACAAGAATCGAGACGGATGAAGTGGCGATCATGATTGAGTCTCCGCGACCCTTTCTGGTGCTACCCGACCTTGGCCCTGTTGAACTCAAAGATTATGCCCTCAGTTGGAGCCGCCCATGAAACTCATCACCTTTTCCCTTACAACACCCGTTGGAACCTTTACCCGAGTCGGCGCCCTGCAGGGAAACACCGGCGGGACGATCATCGACCTCAACATGGCCTACACGGCCTTCCTTGCAGACCGGGCAGAGTCCCGGCCATATCGCCTCGCGAAGGCTATGGTCCCCTCCACGATGCTGGAATTGCTCGAAGGAGGTCCTTCGGCCATGGGCAGGGCAAGGGAAGCCTTCGACTTTGCTACCGATCAGGGCCCCCAGGTGGTAGGGCCTGAGGGCGAAACCGTGTTCTATCCCCGTGAGGAGGTGCGCCTACTGGCGCCTCTCCCCAACCCGACGTCCTTGCGCGACTTCATTGCGTTCGAGGAACACATTGCGGCCACCTCCAAACGACGTGGCCAGCCCATTCCACCTGAATGGTACAAAGCTCCCGTCTATTACAAAGGCAATCATCGAACCATTATGGGGCCCGAGGAAGACCTGCCCTGGCCATTGCACACAACGAAGCTGGATTATGAACTGGAACTGGCCTGCGTGATCGGAAAGCAAGGACAGGACATCTCGGAGCGGGAGGCACACAACTTCATCGCTGGCTATACCATCATGAACGACTTTAGTGCCCGCGATGTGCAATTTCAAGAAATGGCTTGCCGCCTAGGTCCCGCCAAAGGAAAGGACTTTGCTACCGCCATCGGTCCCTGTTTGGTCACTCCGGATGAGATCCCGGACCTTAATGGCCTGACGATGATTGCGCGGGTTAATGGGCAGACCTGGTCCAAGGGGCGATTCGGTAGCATCCACTGGTCCTTCGCCAAAATGATCGAACATGTCTCCCGTGGCGAAATGCTCTACCCAGGAGACCTCTTTGGATCGGGAACGGTGGGGGGCGGGTGCGGCCTTGAGCTCGAACGCTTTCTCAACCCTGGGGATGTCGTTGAACTGGAGATCGAACCGATCGGAATATTGCGCAACAGGGTTCTCAAACCAGACAGCCGGGAGAAATCTCAATGAGTGTGCACGTCACTGACGACCGACATGTCACAGAAGTCCTTGAACGCAACCGCGTTCTCTATAACAGTCCGGCGATCGACAGCAGACTCGGGGGCGTGACCCGAGATTCAGCGCAGGCCAAATTATCCGCCTGGGACATTCATCGGATTCTGCGAACCTCACAAGCCGTCTATTTCGACACGCATGTGGAGGTCGTGTCCGGCCACCACACCGACACCTATCTCCGGTTCGACTCCATCGCCAGGATCCCTCAACTACTCACGCTCATCGCGCAGGACATGGCTGACTGGGTGAGCCATCGTTTTACTCTGAAGCCCATTACAGGGCTCTTGACCACGGCCTCCGAGGCGCAGGGTCTCGCGATGACCGTTGCCGACTTGCTTCGACAAAAGATGCCGCTTCGGGTGGTGGTGACTCCGTTCGACAGGGAGACTGGAAGGATCGGAACCGCTGTGAGGTCTGGCGACATCCAAGCCGGCGAACTGTTCGTCGTTCTCAACGATGTCACCACCCGAGGAAATTGTGTGAACAAATTAGGGAGCGTGGT
>JBFJQA010000284.1:0-3667 GCA_041616875.1 Nitrospiraceae bacterium
ACGTCGGCATCCAAGTTCACCGCCGGCAGGGCGGGCCGACCCGCGGTCACCGGATGAAGGAATTCGACAGCGATGTGGGCGGCGTCGCAACTTGAGCCACCGTTTCCCATCGCATACAACCGACCGTTCCGGCGATACACCGCGGCAATGGCTTTTCCCGCCTCAACGACTCGTTCTCCGTGCGCTGCGAAGAACGCTCGCTTCACAGCGAGACTGTCCTCGGCCTTCAGTCGGACCGATTCCAGCAACTCCTTGTCGAGCCGAGCGGGCGAAGCCGGCTGGTCGTTCAAGAATGGATACAGTCCGTGCAGAATGTCCTTTGACGACATCGCAGTCTCAATCCTGTTCTGATCCCCGCATCGCTCGGACCTCGGCCTGCACTTCGCCGAGCTGGTTCAACAATTCAATGGTCCGTTGGGCTTCCTCCGGATCGACGCGGCTCATGGCAAACCCGACATGTACCAACACCCACTCTCCAACGCAGGACTCTGGCGGATGCTGTTCATCCACGATACAGGCGATGTTGACCGTGCGCCTCACGCCGCCGACATCGACGACGGCGAGTTTCTCCTGATCACTACTGATTTCGACGATACGTCCTGGAATTCCCAGGCACATAACCACCTCAGCCGTTGGGAGACACTACTCTGGCCGCTGCGATGACGGCTTGGCCAAGCGAAAGACCGCCATCATGAGGAGGAACCTGCCGGTGGGAGAGCACCGTGAATCCCATCTGCTCCAATTGTGTTGTGACGAGTTCAAACAGCACCTGGTTCTGAAAGACGCCGCCCGACAACGCAACATGGCGAAGCGTTCGCTCGCCCTGTCCCCCCCGCGTGATCTTCTCCGCCATCGCACAAACGGCCTTTGCTAATCCCCTGTGAAACCGCGAGGCCATGACGGAGGGCGGCGTCATGAGGATCAAGTCATTAAGCAAGGCGTGCCACATGGCCAGTGGTTCGATATAGGGCAGGTTGATTCCCTTGAGGTAAGGAATCGTGAACGGGTAGGCCAAGGTGTCATCTTCCTGCTCCAAGGCTGCCCGGTCGACTATCTGTTCCAGCTCCACTGCAGCCTGCCCCTCATAACTCACGCCATCACGGCACAAACCCATCGCGGCTGCGACGGCATCGAACAGACGTCCACAGGAACTGGCCGGGGGGCTGTTGATTCCCCGCTCGAGCATCTGGTCAAGGACCACACGCCGCTGCTTCGCGAGATATTGATATATGTCCAGTTCGTCATAGTTCATCGCGAATCGTGCCCACCCCAACTCGGCCATCAGATGGGCATAGGTGTTTCGCCATGGCTCCTTGACGGCCTGCTCACCACCAAGCAATGGCACGGGCTTAAAGGTTCCCATTCGCGTAGAGGTTCGGTAGTCGGTGAGCAAGAACTCGCCGCCCCATAGCCGGCCATCATCCCCATAGCCCAGCCCATCCAATGCGATGCCCAGCACAGGGGGATGCTCAATCGGGATTCCGTTCTCCGCCAGACAGGTAGCGATATGTGCGTGGTGGTGCTGCACTTCACAGAGAGGCAGTGCCTTCTCCGCTGCCAGCTCTCTCCCACATTTGCTGGAGAGGTATTCCGGATGGCGGTCGATCGCCAGGACGTCCGGGACATGAGCAAGAAGTTCACCATAATGGCGAAGTGCCCTCCTGAAATCGGCCTGGGTCAACGCATCTTCCAAGTCCCCAATGTGATGGGAGAGAACTGCCTTGCCGTCTTTCATGAGACAAAATGTGTTCTTCAACTCGCCGCCCATGGCAAGTACGCACGGGACTTGCTCGAATCCGGGCGGTAACGCGATCGGTGCTGGGGCATATCCCCGGCTGCGACGGAAAACCCTGGAGAGGCCGCCCATCACCTTTGTCACAGAGTCATCAACCCGCTGGGCAATCGGACGATCATGGAGGAGAAAGTACTCCGTGATTCCTCCCAAATGCGTCTTGGCCAATTGGTTGTCGGTCCATTGGGGTTCGTCTGAGCGATTGCCACTCGTCAACACGATGGGGCGTTCCATGCGTCGGAGCATGAGATGATGGAGGGGCGTGTTGGGCAACATGAATCCTAACGTGCGGACCCCTGGCGCGACGCTTGGAGCCAGGCCCGCCTCGGTTCGGGATTTCAAAATGACGATGGGGGCAGCCGGGCTGTGGAGGAGTTCCCTCTCTTGGTCGCTTACTCCACAATGCCGAAGGATGACCTGAAGGTCGCGTGCCATGAGCGCAAAGGGCTTGCCTTCCCGAGCCTTCAGGCGGCGGAGGCGGGAGACGGCCTGCTCTTGGGTTGCGTCACAGGCCAGCTGCACGCCGCCTAGTCCCTTAACTGCGACGACCTCTCCCTTTAGAATGAGGGTACAGGCTGCATCGACGGCATCCATTGTCGAGAGTGCCTCCACAGCGATGGGCTTGCCGTCGGCCTGTTCGAGCCAGACTTTTGGGCCGCAGACGTGGCAGGCAATCGGCTGCGCGTGGAACCGCCGGTCGCTCGGATCCTGGTATTCCGCCTTACATGCGGGACACATCGGAAACCGGCTCATGGTGGTGCCGGGCCGGTCGTAGGGAACCTTTTCCTGAATCGTCAGACGCGGCCCGCAGTGAGTGCAGTTCGTAAACGGATACCGGTACCGCCGGGCAAAAGGATCGAGCACTTCTTGCAAACATTCCTTGCATGTCGCCGTGTCGCATACGATCCCTGTTGTCACCACGCCGAATCCGCTTTCGACTATGGCGAAGTCAGGTGGGATTTCCTGAATCGAGGTTGGCTCGGAGAGAATCTCGTCGATGCGGGCGAGGGTCGGCGGCTGTTTCTTGATGCACGTCACAAAGCGCCGGAGTCTATCCGGGATTCCGATCGCATAGATTTGAACGCCTTCTCCATCGTTCAACACATGGCCCCGCAGCTGGTGCTGCCGTGCAAGCCGCCACACGAACGGGCGAAACCCAACGCCTTGGACCAGGCCGCGGACACGAATCATGACGGCCACACGCTCAGACGCATGCGGGGTCACGACTGGGGTCATGGCAACACCTCTCGATGCAGTGGACGGATTGCCACCCGATTATTTCCACTGTCGGCAAGGGCCAGCCGTCTTTTGCCTAGCGAGAGCCCATATGGCCAACAAACTGTGTCTCGGGATGGGAACATCCCTTGATTGTCGCCTCTCATCTCAAAGGTCGGTTCGGGTGCCAAGGCTTTCGTCATTGCCCTATTCTACGCTTCGCTCATTTGGCGAACAAGGACCACTCCCCTGCTATGGGTGGCTGAAACGAAGGGGGAAGATTTACACAATCAGTGCCCACAGAAGGGGTTAGGACCTGGGTATGCTAGGCAGTTGTTCTGGCGTGCCCCCGCTCACCTACTCGAGCGGCGGGAGGACCCTGCCGGGCTGTGAACCGGCAGGCCGGGAAGACTGGGGAAGTCTAGGTTGCTCGTGCATTTTTACAGAAAAACGGTCACACACAATTTCTCAGGAGACCGACCAGCGCACAGGCCAGAATGTAGAGCGGTCCATCCCCAGCCATCCGTCAGGCCAACAAGACGCGGGGAACCACATGTCGACAAGAAGGCGACTGCTTTACTGGGTGTGTGCGACCTCTGGGTGTTGCCTCGATATGACGGACTCAAGCCGTTCCCTCGTCTGAGTGAGCACTCGTAAGCG
>JBFJQA010000285.1:0-3645 GCA_041616875.1 Nitrospiraceae bacterium
GCCAAGATGTGTGAGAATTGGGGCTATGAACGACTCCACCATAAGGTTCGAGAGAGAAGTTTCGATGAAATGAAGGATGCGGAGGAGTTAGTTGAGCACATTCTCTATCTGGAGGGTCTCCCCAATATGCAGCGTTTGGGAACTGTGGATGTTGGAGAGACTGTGCCGGAGCAATTCAAACTGGATCTACAAGCCGAAAGGGAAATGTTGGTTCTTCTGAGCGAGGGGGTGGCACATTGTGCCAAGGTTGGCGATTATTCGACGCGACATATGTTGGAAGATATGGCGGAGGATGTCGACGGACATATTGACTGGATCGAGACCCAGCAGGAAACGATCAAGCAGGTTGGACTCGAGAACTACCTGAGTGAGCAGATCAAAAAGGACGGCTCGTAAGACAAGAAAACTCGCCTTTCGGCGACTCTCTCAGCCGTTTTGCGTCCCAGATTCCTGCAGCAGACTCTCAATCCGCCTAATTCCTCACCAGACTCTAGGAGACTCCGGCTTCTTGCTCGTCCAGGGGATGTTTCTGTGTTCCCACCTGTAGGGTGTGGTGGTCACCCGTGGGTTCCGAGTCAGACTCCACACAGAGGGCCGCATGGGTAATGGCATACCCGCAGTTCCCGCAAGACCAGAATGCGCCAGTTTGTATGAGCCTGAGTTCCTGGCATCGTGGGCAGGAACGATTGGTGGTCATAGAGCCTCCATTCTGGATGATGGCAAGAATCGAAAAGTGAGAGATTGTTGCCTGGAGTCACGCAGGCACGTCTAGGTGAATTGCAAGCTCTGTGCCTCCGTGCGGCAAGAATTCCTGGTCCAACAAGAAGAAAATGGCTGGGACTCTGAGAGGACCAGGGGTCAGCCGTGGGGGGCTACCGGCACCACCCGCCTCGAGTGTTCACGAGAACGCCGTCTCCCTCCACCTGTGCCCTTCCTTGCACGGTTGACACCTCTCTTGGCCATTCAATTCCCGCTTCATTTGAGAGGCAAAGATTTCGACTAATGTAGGGTCGAGTTGGGATCCGGCCAATACCTCCATGATCGACAAGGCAACCTCGAGAGAGTGGGAACAACCAAATGGCCCTTCCGAGGAAAGGGCGTCGAAAGTATCAGCTACGGCAAGGATGCGTGATGCGAGGGGAATAAAATGGTTTCGCAGCCCATAGGGGTATCCGTAGCCATCCCATCGTTCGTGATGGTGAGCGATCCACGTAGCTGGACTCTGCAAGAATGGGATGCCTTGAAGGATCCTTGCGCCATACCGGGGGTGGCACTCGATGAGGGCGTACTCATCCCCTGTGACGGGCCCCTCCTTCCTATAGATCCCTTTCGGCAATGCCAATTTCCCAATATCATGCAAGATCGCGGCGTGGTGAAGTGAAACGAGTTCATCCACCGCGAGGCCCACACTCCTTCCCAGGGTTACCGTATGAAGGGCAGTACGCTCTCCGTGGAGGCGTATCTCCTCATCAAACCTGGCCATCCACCCACAGATCACCTCGACGACTTCCCATTCCGAGGGAGAGTGAGAAAATCGGCGCGAGTGGCTGTCTACCACAGCGGACAGTTGACGATGCATCTCGTTTGACAAGTCTCTCACGGCGGAATCTATGTTCGCCTGTAACATCATCATTTGTCTTCCTCCTCGGAATGGAACCCGCTCAGCAACAAAAACAAAGAGCCCAAGACTTTAGAATACGTCTTGGGCTCTGGACTCAGGTCTCTGGCCGTCTGCTATGTGCACAAGAGCTTATGTCACTCCTTGGTCTCCCTTGCCATCAGCGGAACCTTCAAAAACCACATCTCATGCAGAGGGATGATCATCATGACGAGAAAACTTACCAGCATGAGAAGGTCTCCCGCGAGCATCGTGAGGGCGAAGACGGGAGACACCCCCCAAATCAGCCACGGTGAAGCCAGGTCCAACATCACCCCGCCGAATCCCATCCATGTCATGAGTATCTTCATCTTCGCGCTCACCATCGTCAGGTAGAGCACGTGAATCAGGATGATAAACACGACGGGCATGGTAAACAAATGAAAGTGAGTGATCTCGGCCAGTTCGCGGAACGACATCGGCTCTCCGAATGTCGCATCGGAGCCCCGATAATGATCGGTGATTCCTTGGAGAGAGAGCTCCGTCATGCTGTGAGCCCAAAAGAAGGTAAAGGCGAATCCAACGAAGATCAACAGGAGAAAAAGCGTATAGACGAGCCTGATATGCCGGTCAGTATCGCGGAGGCGAAACCGGGTGTTGAAATTACGCATCCGATTTCAACCTGTCGCTAGTTTCCAAAAATGGCGGTCCAAAATCCTTGATGTTCCCTATTGGCCTGATCGGCTTCGTACCCGAGACCCAAGGGCTTGAGGTAGAATTCATCCACCAGAACCAAGGCGCGTTTGACCCCCGCGCTCATACTTCGGACGGACATCGTTGCTCCGCTAATATTGATGATGTCGCGATTGATTCGGATGGGGTCCGAGAGGTCTCGTCCCTCATATTGATAGTTGAACCGCTTGGTCCCGACTTCAATGCCCCGTGACTCTCGGTAGACGAGCAGCTCCACATTAAAGACCTCACCTTCTTGATCGACGCCGACCATGTAAGTCATGTGCTTGTGTTTCCCGACGGTATTCTGGGTGATCGCATACCCATCTGTTTTCCCCTTGGACTCGCCGATAAAGACCTCGAAGGAAGTCTCCGGGAATTTCCACCCGATACGGGTCTGGATGAGTGCCTTCTTTTCTGGAGTCAGGGTCAACACGTCACGTCGGATTTGATCGGAATCGGGAAACATGAGCTTCGCAGCCTCATCTATCGTCAACAGCACCTCTTCACGGGCCAGTTCTTGAGGGGTGAGATAGCGCTTAAGTTCGTCGTCCCATATCTGTGCGGCTTCCGCATCGACGACGAGAAGGAACAACAGCAATGCGGCACTCGTGAGGGAGGAAATCATTACGTCTCGATAAGACATCCTTGCTTCTCCAAGGGCTCGGTCAGTCGGGTTAATAAGCTGTTCATCGAGGACTCTGGGGGTTGGACCGGGTACCATTGGTAAATCCGGGCACCTCCCCGGAACCCCCAGTGTTCCCTACGCTCGGTGACACGGAGAATGGTGACCTCATGTTTTCGAACGAGGTCGACCCTGATTTGGAGTCGTTCCTTTTCCTCGATCCCTTCCCGTTGGAACAGTCCATAGGGGGCGCCTTCTGCTGGGAACTCCACCCAATCGGTTTGGATGCGTCCCTTCTCCTTGTCTTGAATCGAGACAGGATATTCTTTCATGGTTGTCAAGGAGGTGTTCCACACGGTGTCATAGGCACATGCGACATAGCGTTCCTTTACTCCCCCCGTGGCGGCGCAGCCGAGCAGTAATCCGGTCACGGACAGGGCGCATGCCAAACGCCGTACGAATGAGGAGATCTTCATCCGAGATCTCGCTGGTGTAACAAACGCAACATTCGGAACCTCACCACATGGATTCGAGACATCATATTTCGATCCTCGATCCTTTCCCGTCGAGGGGAACCAGCCGCCCGTTCGTCGCCCTAAAAATAGGTCGCGACTTGGGCGAGAAACCCGTGATCATGAATCCGTTCGTCGCCGCGCCTGGTCTCAGGACTGTACTGATAATCGAACTTGAA
>JBFJQA010000286.1:0-3642 GCA_041616875.1 Nitrospiraceae bacterium
GGGCTGCGAGGGCTGCGAGGGCTGAGGGGGCTGCTGAAAGAAAGGCCCAAAACAGAAAACTAACCCGCATGGTTAACGAGATTCTGAAATGACTGACCTCGACATATTCCTGATGGTCTTTATCCTCTACGGGTGCATAGGTGGGCTGTTCGTGATCTTTAGGAGGTGCTTGAAGTGAGCGAGTGGTGGCGGGACCAGGACGAGGACGATCAGTGGCAGCGCCAGCTATGGGAAGAAGAACGACGCTGGACCGAGGAAAAGCAGGAGGCCGCAGAGAAGGCGTTTTTTGAACTGATGAAACTAAGGTGGAAAGATGGCCGCTAATCCAATTGACATTCGAGCCAAGGCCGAAACGCCGAATCTTAACAAGGCACTCTTGGCTGCGCGCAGGGAAATCAAGAATCCGCACATGGATTCGGTGAACCCTCACTTCAAGTCGAAGTTCGCCAGCCTCAAGGCGGTCTATGACGCCTGTTTACCAAAGCTCATGGAGCATGGGATCACGGTCCAGCAGGACTTGCTAGAGGCAGAGGGCGGGATGCGCTGCGTCACGACCCTAACCCATGAGGAAGGCGAGGAAAAGGTCTACGGGCCGATGTTCTTCCCCTGTACCAGAAATGATACACAGGGGTACGCCTCGGCCTCGACTTATGCCCGCCGCTATCACCTGATGGGGGTAATGTGCCTTGTGGGTGACGTAGACGACGATGGAAACGCGGCGAGCGAATCGAACTTCAAGTCCAAGCAGATGAAGACCAAGTATTACACGGGCCTGAAAGCTGCCGCTGCGGAAGATGATGCCCTGAAAGCGAGGGAGCTATGGGACGAACTGAACAACGAACAGCGGCTTGAGATTTGGGCCGACCTGAAACACTCAAGCGGCGTGAGAAGCACGATCAAGCGCCTACTGTCCGAAACCGATGGAGACGAGATAAATGACTGACTTTGACAACACCAAGGATTTGAGGTGGCTTGGTGGGTGTCGGCCACGAGATGCCGAGGAGCGATTCCACTCCTCTTACGTCGTGGATCTGGAGACAGGGTGCTGGCTGTGGCAGGGGTCACCGAGGGGTAGCAACGGATATGGCCGAATCAGCGTGGGCGGGAAGCTCGTGCCAGCCCATAGGTATTCGTGGAGTCTTCATAACGGGCCTTTCGATCAGTCTCTAATGGTCTGTCATAAATGCGATGTTCCTCTTTGCGTGAATCCGGATCATCTGTTCTTGGGCACGGCCACAGACAATATGCGTGATTGCAAGCGCAAGGGCAGGACGGGAGGCGGGGCCAAGACGCCCGCCCGAGGCCACAATAACGGCAATAGCCGACTCCTCCCGCACGAAGTAAAGCAGATTAAGGCACTGGATTTACCGCAACGCCGGATCGCCAAGATGTTTGGTGTATCTCAAGCGCTCATCAGCAAGATTAAGAGAAACGAAATGTGGAGGCATATTAATGGCTGAGTATTCAAACACCAACAGCGGAGCCCTGTTCAAGAACGACCGCAAGGAAACCGAGAAGCACCCGGATTACCGGGGCTCGCTAAACGTAGAGGGCACGGAATACTGGATGAGCGCGTGGCTCAAGGTGAGCAAGAAGGGGGACAAGTATATGTCCATAGCGGTGAGCGCGAAGGATCAAAACAGGGCGCCGAATCCGCAAACCGCGCAAGCGGATGATTTTGATGACCCGCTGCCCTTCTAGATTCATGGGCCTGAACGCGCCAGGTGGGCATAGCCCTCTCCTTTGCCCTGCGCCGGACAGGGTGCGCGCATCCGGCGATTGCTTTCGATTAGCAGAGAAGTCGCACAGAACACCGAGGCAGATATATGACTACATCAGAGGCATCAATACAGGATGGGATCAAGGTTTATCGGTGCGAAGATTGCGCTCTGCTGTTCGATGAATTTGAGGCGATGAATGCGAGTCTTGTACCTGACGAAAACAACCCATGCTGTCCAGGGTGCGGGTCAGACTGGGCAGTCCCACAAAGGAGGGAGCAATGAACTGGACCGATAACAAGCGATGGGGGCCACCAGACGAGGAAGGCTGGTATCTGGTCGCGTTCTCTGACGGGAAGATAGAGACATTCCCCTGGTATGAGGGCGACGAGGAATGGTGGATAAAGCCATACAAGGGCGCGAAGGGTGAAGTCATCATTACGCATTGGGCGGAATTGCCGGAACACCCCGCCCTCGCAAAACACGAAAAGCCATGAGCCAAGTACAGAAAACCCACTTCGCAGACGACGCTACGCTAGAGCGGCTTACGCGGTACGAGCGGCTGCTAGAGGAAATGGCGGCATGGGATTGTGATTGCGACTTCGGGGAATACGGGACAATCTACGGCGGTAGATGCCCATCTTGCAGGGCGCAGGATGCGTTGCGCGCCCAGCCCGAGCAGGATAGCGAGTCGTGAGCAGGCGGTGGACAACGGAATCACCGAGCGCCGAAGGCTGGTATTTTTGGCGACGGCGGGGATATGAGTGCGATCCGTTTTACTGGCACGCATACTTTATCGAGGGTGAGGCCGATGAATGCTCGTGTTGGGAAAATGGCGTCTGCGTGAATTGGCCTTCCGATGGGGAGTGGTCGTCTGTCTTAGGAGGACAGTAAGGTGAGCAACGCCTACGCCAATGACGTAGTTAGGCCACCTCAGCGCGCCTGTCGGAGAAGAGCAGATGAGTCAGCGTGACGGAAAGATGTACCTCGCCATGCGCTTGGTGCAAGAGTCGCAGTCTAATATGGGGCTGCCAATTCGGATAGCAGACGACGAGTGTGCTGGCTGTCTGTTTGCCTTCTGGACGAAAACGGCGGCACGAAAACTATATGGACGCAACGTGGAACTAATAGAATTTCGTGTTCCCGAGTGCAGGTAGTTGACGAATATGACAACAGAAACGCATAACCGATTTACAGTCAGCTTCTACAGTCAATGGAAGTTCCGGGGCTGTAACTGGTATGACTTCACTATCGTCAACCTGGAGTTCGAGTGGGACAAGATGCTGGGCGGCTTTGAGCTTATGGTGGGGCTACTAGGTCTGAACCTGCACTTGCGTTACCAGTACACCGAGACGGAGTAATGCGATTTAAGGGACGATTGCCAGACCCGCCAGGTAGGTATTGGTTTGGGGAGAAAACGCCTTACAGGGGCTCTCAGGCCACCTCTACGCGCCTGTCAGCCCGTATCTGAGCCAGTTGACCCTTGGCCGACCTCAATTCATTCGCCAGCTTGTGAATCTCGCCATAGGCGTCTGACAGCTCTGATTCAAGGGCTGCCAGTTCGTCCTCAAGCTCTGCGATCCTTTCCGATGCTGCTTTGTCCATGTTCACGTTAGCCTCCGATTCCACCTCCCGCCCTTGTTCATCACAAGCGGGATTAGCTTGGGCTGCGAGTCTATTATCATCCCGCAGCCGATAATTGGCCGCTTCAGGTTGGAATTGTTATAGGCAAATGCCAGCGCCTTGTCGTCTACCAAACACCCCACGTTCATCCCCCAATTCAGGCGCTCTGTGGTGCCCCAATACTGGATATTGAACTTCTCGTGGTAGTGGCCCTGGACTATTGACATCCCCCGGTGTTGGGACGCTGTGAGGCTGTTAGCAGACCTCCCGTGATGGAAGTAGCAGGGCTGACCATTCGGTA
>JBFJQA010000287.1:0-3610 GCA_041616875.1 Nitrospiraceae bacterium
AGAGGGGCTCAGAAAGCATACTTGACTGTCCAGGGCCTTGAGGTAGCCCAATCCCTCTTGATCACCCTGCGTCACCCCAGGAGCCAATCATCTGTAACGGAGATTGATGCCCGATCCTGTTTAGCGAATTTCATATAAGGATTAAATGGAATCACAAGATTTTGTCATTGAATGCGATCAGGTGTCCAAACGCTATGATCGTCATGCGCTGACCCTCCGGCATTCTCTAGCACGGTTGTTTCGGTGCCATCAAAAAATGGCGCACGATGGCGAACCGGAGTTTTGGGCAATTCGGGACTTGAGTTTTTCGGTTCGACGCGGGGAAGTCCTCGGGATTATCGGGCCGAATGGAGCCGGCAAAAGCACGACCCTTAAACTCATCGCCGGGATTTCCAGACCCACTAGCGGACGTATTTCCGTCAAGGGTCGAGTCGGGACTCTCATCGAGCTTGGTGCGGGATTTAGCCCTGATTTAACTGGTCGCGAGAACATTTACCTGAATGCCGGTGTCCTGGGGTTAACACGGCGAGAAATCCAACAACGTATTGGGGATATCGAGGTTTTTTCAGGCCTTCGGGAATTTCTCGATGTCCCTGTCAAGTATTATTCATCAGGTATGTATGCAAAGCTTGGGTTTTCGGTTGCGGTGCATTTGGAGGCAGATATCCTCTTAACCGATGAGATCCTGGCAGTTGGAGATGCGGTATTTCAGCGGCAATGCGTTAAAAAGTTTCAGGAAATTAAAGACTCGACCACGATCCTGTTCGTCTCCCACGATATGGCTAAGGTGAAGCAAATTTGTTCGCGGGTGATTTGGATAAAAGAGGGGAGGGTTCGCAGTGACGGCGACCCCGACAAGGTTATCGAGGCGTATCTGGAGTCCCTCCAACAGGAGCGTGAGCGTGTACTCCAAGGGGAAAGGCCTCTTGGGCCTACCCCTGGAGCCGAAAGATGTATGGGTGGAGAAATCGAGATCGTTGAGGTTACCACGCATGACGGTGAAGGCGGCCCACGGAGCGTTTTCAGGACATTTGAGGATCTTGTTATTCGAATTCATTATCGCGTACGCGGGCCCTTTTCTGATCCGGGGTTTGGCGTGAGGCTTTATTCTTCGGATGGCTTATGGGTTCATGGGACCAACACCTTTATCGATGGTGTACCAATTCATCTCGTAACTCCTGAAGGGTATGTGGAGCTGCGCTATTCAAAGATGGCGCTTCTTGAGGGTGAGTATTGGATTTCGGCTGGAGTGGCCCCGGCCAATAATTGGCTAGCACCCTACGATTCGCGCGAACGAGTCCAGCGGTTTGAGGTTATCCGTTCCCAGTCGGACGGCGGAATGTTCGGTCTTCCCCACGAATGGGTGGCAGAGAGTCGTCATGAGAAAGCGGAAACAATGAAGGAATCCTAGGGAAAATTCGCTGGGTAATTTTTGGGCGAAGATGAAAGTGCTCATTTTGCAGAGCCACGATTCCCGAGCCTTTGAGCTTGCGGTCGGCATGGTTCGGTCCAGATGGCCGGGCGCCACAATAGGAGGGCTGGTCCAGGATCGCTCCCTGGTAACTCGTCTGGCGTCGCCCATCAATGGGGCCCTCTTTCTATACGGAACAAGTCCGTCCGGGGTTCGCCCGGTGCTTGACAGAATGACACTTGAGACCCTACGCGACGAGCATTTTGATCTTTGCGTGCTATCGTTCGATGATCGGAATGGAATCCAGCAATGGAGTTTCCGACAGATCCCAATCAAAGCTGGGATTCCTCGAATAATTGCGCGTAATACCGCGAACGAAGTTATTGAGCAAGGGAGAATCGCCTGGATGGTACGGACGGTGTGGGCCTGCGGGGTTCTGAGGCTAGTGCAGCCCAGGCTCTGGGTTCCGCCCTCAATCCTGGCTTTTGGCGAACGTTACTGGGACTATGCAATGCTCTTCTTGCTCGCCCTAGGGGCCGTGCTGGCGGCAGCGCTCAAACGTCTAGGTTTCCACCATCCCTCAGCTTGGCGCAAGGGCAGCCTTCACCCGCTGGGGACCCTGGTGATTTTTATTCCGTATCTTTGCCTCGGTGGAGCGCAACGTGCACTGGTCAATTTTTTGCGCTTCGTGGACCGGGATAAATATCGTATCCATATCTGCACCTTAAGGGAAAGTGATGGTTTCTTTGAGGAGGAGGTCCGAGCTCTTGGAGTCCAAGTCACATATTTACCCTGTCAGGGAGGAATTCCTTTTTGGAAAATTCCATGGGCACTAACCCGATTCTTAAAAAAGGTTGCGCCGCACACAGTACTTGGATGGTTGCCGTGGGCAACCGTGTTTACGGCCTTGGCGGGATCGCTAGCTGGCGTCCCGCGCATAGTGATGTGCTATCGGACCCAGAGCCCTGACCAGCGTGGTGGGAAGTACCCAGCTTGGTTGCGACCGTTGGACATCGTCAGCGGGCGTCTGGCCAATGTTGTTTTGGCCAATTCGGAGGCCAGCCGTCACGATTATATGACTTGGGCCAAAATTCCTTCGAATAAGATCGTGACGGTATATAGCGGTGTGGACACACAGGAAATCCGGCCTCTCGCGATTGAACGGATTCGAGAAATTCGGTCACGTTTGGGGCTGGGAGACCAGCCTATGGTTGGGTTAGTCGGACGGCTGACTCCTGAGAAAGATCACGAAACCTTTTTGCAGGCTCTGTGTCACGTCCGGGAATCCGTACCTGCCGTCCAGGCCGTACTGGTGGGAGGTGGCAACGAAGAACCACGCCTTCGTGCCGTGGTGAAGGAACTTGGTTTAGCTGACTGTGTCAGATTTCTTGGGGCCCGCAAGGACGCTCTGGCTATCATCGGCAGCCTGGATGTGCTGGCGTTGACCTCGCGCACGGAAGGACTCCCAAATGTCCTACTTGAGGCTCAGGCAATGGAGGTCCCAGTCGTGACCACCGATGCCGGGGGAGCTCCCGAAGTTGTACGTAACGGGGAAACAGGGTACGTCGTGCCTCGAGGAGACAGTCTGCAGGTGGCCGAACGTCTCATGCAGCTCTTGCTGGACAAGGCCCTCCGCCGATATATGGGGGCAGCAGGACGTGCTTACGTGATTGCCCGATTCGGCGCCGATAGGATGGCAGCGACGGTTCTAAGATATTGCGGGGTGTAATCAACATCCCGGCCAAACCGTATGACGAGCCAAGTGACCATGGTCACTGAACCAAGGACAGTCGGCATGGCCATGTCGGCCCAAAATGAATGTCTTTTAATTGATCGGGAATGCCCGAGGATGGGTATTCTAATTCTTCAGTCCTGTGGGGCGGAACATTTTCTCAACGCCGCTCGAGCAGCACGCGAGCGGTATCCCCACGCAGATCTGATCGGCCTGGTTGAAGAGGAAGAACGCTTGCGTATACAAGCCAGCGGACTGTTCGCAAGCCTGCAAGTTCTTCGGCGAGACCAACCAACTGAATGCTGGTGGCCTTCGGCGCAGGCTATAGTGGACCTTTGCATCATCCCATTCGAGAGTCGAATGGGGGGGGATATCTTAGCCTTTCGACGCTTTCCGATCATATACAGAATCGGCAGGGTGGCCTCCTACAGTCGGCGAAAAAGGCTGCGTGAGCACGGCCTGACGAT
>JBFJQA010000288.1:0-3595 GCA_041616875.1 Nitrospiraceae bacterium
ACCGGCTATGAGACATATCGCGATACTTTTGTGATCAGTCCAAAGGAGGAGCCGGCTTCTGGGGCGTTGGAGGCTGAGCCAGTGGGGATTGGGCAGGCTGGAGATACACCCCATGAACCAGAAACGTCAGCTGGATAGCAAGGAGGGCGGTTCTCTCGCTTGACACAAGGTCAATCAGTCCCTATAATCCATCGGCTTTGCACAAGTGGGTCGATGTTGCGTCGGGGAAGGCACGTTCCGGGAGAGAGCCCCCACAACTAGAGGTAGAAGAGGATGCCAACGATTAATCAATTGGTACGTCATGGTAGGAAGCTCGTCGTTGGAAAGACCAAGAGCCCTGCCCTTCATCGCTGCCCGCAGAAACGTGGCGTCTGTCTTCGTGTGTATACGTCGACCCCTAAAAAACCGAACTCAGCTCTTCGAAAGGTCGCGCGCGTTCGTTTGACCAACGGAATGGAGGTGACCACATACATTCCTGGTGTGGGCCATAACCTGCAGGAGCATTCCATTGTTCTTGTGCGTGGTGGTCGCGTGAAGGATCTGCCCGGAGTCCGTTACCATATTGTCAGGGGTGCGTTAGATACCGTCGGCGTGGCTGATCGCAAGAAAGGCCGGTCGAAATACGGAGCGAAGCGACCAAAGTAATTCTCGCTGAATCAGCGAAAGGGGAGCCCAGGTTCGATGCCAAGAGGAAGGTTATTTTTTCAGAGGGCTGTTGCGCCGGATCCTCGTCATCACGACCGGCTCGTTGGCAAGTTTATCAATACGCTGATGTCCAGAGGAAAGAAAAGTACTGCGGAGCGTGTCTGCTATGCTGCCTTTGACCGCATTCAGGAGCGCACGGGTAACGATCCCCTCAAGGTATTCCGCGCGGCGATTGACAATGTGAAGCCTGTGGTAGAAGTCAAGTCACGCCGAGTGGGCGGAGCCTCCTACCAGGTGCCAGTCGAAATCCGGCCAACTCGCAGACTTGCCCTGGCCATGCGATGGATCTCAGCCTACGCGAAAGCGAGAGGCGGAAAGAGCATGCCCGAAAAGTTGGCTGGGGAATTACTTGATGCGGCGAACAATACGGGCGCATCCGTAAAAAAGCGAGAGGATGTCCATCGAATGGCCGACGCAAACAAGGCCTTCGCGCATTATCGTTGGTAAAAAAGTGTGTGTCTGTGCTGCAGTGGGGCCACGCTACGGGCTCTCGTGTCGTCCTTGCTTGTAGCGCAGGTTGAGGGGCCGAGACTGCAGCATCGCTGTTTTTGGAGGAAGTGGTGGCGAGGCAAGTTCCGCTAGAGCGTACAAGAAACATCGGCATCATGGCCCATATTGATGCTGGGAAGACGACCACGACGGAGCGCATCCTCTTTTACACGGGAGTGTCGCATCGCATGGGGGAGGTCCATGATGGCGCGGCTACCATGGACTGGATGGAGCAGGAACGCGAGCGCGGGATTACGATTACCGCGGCGGCAACCACTTGCTACTGGAATGAGCACCGCGTCAACATCATTGATACCCCGGGGCATGTCGATTTTACCATAGAGGTCGAACGATCCCTCCGTGTGCTTGATGGCGCGGTCGCGGTATTTGATTCGGTCCAGGGCGTGGAGCCTCAATCTGAGACCGTCTGGCGACAAGCCGATAAGTATCGAGTTCCGCGGATCGCCTTCATGAACAAGATGGATCGAGTGGGCGCGGACTTCTACGGAAGCGTTCAGTCTATGGTTGATCGCTTAGGGTCCAATCCGGTTCCTATTCAATTGCCGATCGGTCGCGAGGCCGAATTTCGAGGGGCCGTTGACCTGATCTCGATGAAAGCATACCTGTATAAAGATGAAACCCTCGGGGCTAAGTACGAAATAGAAGACATCCCGCCAGACCTCCTCGATCCTGCGAAAGAGTATCGGGAAAAGATGATTGAATCGGTGGCCGAACACGACGAGGAGGTGCTCGAGCGGTATTTAAATGGGCAATCCTTGACGGTCGAGGAGATCAAGCGAGCGATTAGAGCGGGGACAGTCCAACTCAAGGTCACGCCTGTGCTGTGTGGCTCCGCGTTTAAGAATAAGGGAGTTCAGCAGCTCCTGGACGCGGTGGTGGATTTCTTGCCGTCGCCCCTTGATATTCCTCCGGTGGTCGGAATTGATCCGTCGACAAACAAGGACGTGACTCGCCAGTCCAGTGATGACGAGCCTTTTGCCGCGCTCGCCTTCAAAATCATGACGGATCCTTTTGCGGGGCAGTTGACCTTTTTCCGGGTGTATTCCGGGACGCTGAAGGCGGGGACGTCTGTCTATAACCAGACGAAGGGTGTGAAGGACCGAATCGGGCGGCTCCTCAAGATGCATGCCAACAAGAGAGAGGAAATCGACACGGTGTATTCGGGGGATATCTGTGCTGCAGTCGGCCTGAAGGGGGCGACGACCGGGGACACTCTGTGCAGCGAAAAACATCCAATTCTATTGGAAGTGATGAAATTTCCTGAGCCTGTGATTGCCATGGCCATCGAACCGAAGACGAAGCAGGACCAGGAGAAGCTTGGGTTTTCCCTTCAAAAGTTGGCCCAAGAGGATCCATCCTTTCGAGTGCGAACAGACGAAGAAACAGGGCAAACGATCATTTCAGGTATGGGTGAGCTGCATCTCGAGGTGATTGTTGACCGGCTTCTTCGCGAATTTAAGGTAGAGGCAAATGTTGGGAAGCCGGAGGTCGCCTTTCGGGAAACCATCCGAAGGCGGGCTGAGGCCGAGGGAAAATACGTCAAGCAGACCGGCGGTCGTGGGCAATATGGCCATGTCGTCCTGACGGTCGAGCCGAGTGAGCCAGGCACTGGATTTGAGTTTGTCAATAAGATTATTGGAGGCGCTATCCCGCGGGAGTATATTCCTGCCGTTGAAAAGGGCATTCGGGAGCGCATGGAGACCGGTGTGTTAGCAGGGTTTCAGGTCCGTGATGTTCGGGTCACGCTAACGGACGGTTCGTACCATGAGGTCGACTCCAACGAGATGGCCTTTAAAATAGCCGGGTCGATGGGTTTTCAAGATGCGTGTAGGCGTGCGGATCCCGTCTTGCTGGAACCGATCATGAAGGTGGAAGTGCTCGTCCCTCAAGAATTTATGGGTGACGTCATCGGGAATCTGAACGGCCGGAGGGGCAAGGTGCATGGAATCAAGGTTCGTGCTGGTTCTCAGGCCATCGATGCCGCGGTGCCGTTGAGCGACATGTTCGGGTATGCAACGGACCTCCGTTCCCGTACACAAGGACGGGCCACCTACACGATGGAATTTGACAAGTATGAGCAGGTTCCGAAGCAAATCGCCGAGGCCATTGTGGCAAAAAATCGAGGCGAGTAATGCCTGAACACATGGTTGTGCTTTTATTGGTCGCATTATCTTCTCTCGGCTCTTAGTGAAGGATTCCTAAGCCGTCCGATTGCAGGAGGAGGCAAGTTATGGCGAAGGCGAAGTTTGAGCGGCGGAAGCCCCACGTTAATATTGGGACGATCGGGCACGTGGATCACGGGAAGACGACGCTCACCTCGGCGTTGACGAAGGTGATGGGCGAGAAAGGAATGGCCAAGTACATCAGCTACGATGAGGTG
>JBFJQA010000289.1:0-3556 GCA_041616875.1 Nitrospiraceae bacterium
CGTGGCGTTGTTCGGACCATCCGATCCCGCCATCTGGGGGCCGCGTGGGGGAGCGACGGAGGTCATGTATAGAGGGGACGCGTGCCACGCATGTGTGCACCCGACCTGCGTCAGAGGGGAGGAGAGCTGCATGCATCAGATCTCCGTGGAGGAAGTGCTGGCCGCGTCAAGGCGCTTGCTGGCATCTCCTCTGCGGCAACCCGTGTCGGGAGTGACCGCATGAAAGTGGCGATCGCCGCCTGGCACCTGAGAGATCGCAATGTCGGCCTGGGCCGATATTGCCAGGGGTTGATCGACGCGCTCGGAGAGGTCGATCGGATCAATGACTATGAGATCTTGTCACCGGTCGCTCCGAGACAGCCACCCGCCGGGAAGAATATGCGCATCCGCAAGGTTACCTTCCCCCTGTTCAAGCGTCGCTTCTGGGAGCAAGCCGTACCCTTCGTCGCCGGTCCACATGACATGCTGCACTTCCCCTATGACGCCGCCATCGCGTGGAAGCGAACGCCCGTCATCGTGACCCTCCACGACGTGAAGCCGTTGATTTTCGAAGAGCTCCGGTCGAGACGCAATCTGAGCAATCTCGTATCGCAGGTGCTGGTTCGCGATAAGTGGGCCAAGATCGACCATGTCATCACGGTCTCCGAATGTTCCCGGCGCGACCTGATCGAGCGGGCGGGAGTGCCAGACCACCGCATCACGGTGGTGTATCCGGGTATCGACACCGGTGTCTTTCGCCCGCCTCACAATGAAAACGTGGCCGGCAAAACTCCTTCAAAGAGA
This sequence comes from Nitrospiraceae bacterium, assembly GCA_041616875.1. GTDB lineage: Bacteria > Nitrospirota > Nitrospiria > Nitrospirales > Nitrospiraceae > JBFJQA01. Next base: position 784 of record JBFJQA010000289.1, read on the forward strand.
CCCTACGTGCTCTGCGTGAGCGGAGACGATCCGACGAAGAACCTCGAGACCCTGATCGATGCGTTCGCTGCCCTCCCGTCGGCAGTCCGCGACGAGCACGATCTCATCCTTGCGGGGGATCTGCGCAGGCGCGAGGATCTCCGGGCACAGGTTGCGAAGCGCGGTCTGGCACCGCAGACGCACTTCCCGGGCCTCGTCAGCGATGAACGGCTCGTGGAGCTCTACCGAGGCGCCTCCCTGTTTGTCTTTCCCTCAAAATATGAGGGCTTCGGGTTGCCCGTGCTGGAGGCCATGGCCTGCGGTTGCCCCGTGGTCTGCTCGAACGCCGCATCTCTCCCCGAGGTGGCCGGCGACGCGGCTCTCTTGGTTGATCCGTCGGATACGAACGGGTTTGCACATGGGATGCTCGCCATGCTGTCGGATCCGGAATCCGCGCGCAAGTTTCGTCACCGTGGGCTCACGCAAGTTTCCCTTTTCTCCTGGCGCGAGACGGCAAGTAGGACGGTCCAAGTATACACTCGCGTGTTTTCGTCACTATGACTGACCCCGACGTGTTGCGGCGAAGCTAGTGTTTCTTAAAAGACGGCGGGGCCCTTAGGGATCGAGCCCATGAGTCCCGGCTCCAGGCGCAAGTCGGGTTCTCAGGCCGTTGTGACCACGGAAGGCTGCGTAGATAAATGGTGACGCCATCGCTTCAAGGCTACACTCGATTTTTACGTGCATCGCGCGCTCATGGAGGGCTTCGGAATCGTCGCTCTGAAAGCGTTGCTCATGCGCAAGGTGGGTTGGCCACGAAAACGTGTGGCATCCCGAAGATTGTGGTGGCCGGAGAGAAGGAAGGAGCCACAAGCAGGCTGGGCAGGCGGTCAGGAGGTGGGCAAGGGTGTTTTGGTACACTTAGCTAGTTGTGGAGCTTGCCGCACACCACTCTCGCCCCCGAAAGTTAAATCCAAATTCATATGGCAGTGGCGTAAGGTCGTGCAGTCACTTGACCGAGCACGCTTGAAGGGTTTGCGTGCTCGGGGCCGAATTACGCTGTCGTCAGTAAACCCGCCCTATCTTCCACCGTCTCGTTCAATGCCCCCATCAGTTTTTCCTTGATCCCGAAGGGCTTTTGTGTTCAAATCCTGAACGTTCTAGCCCTTCTACCCCTCACGCAGCATAGTGTCAAACCACCCGGAGCTGGACCAGTGTCCTTCCTCTCCGCATGTATTCGCACTTTTCTGGTTAGGCATAGGCCGAGACTAGCGTGGACATCCGAGGTCAGCGGGATCTAAAGCTGCTCACTGAACTGGAGCGAAACCCAGACCTCTCCCAACGTTCTTTGGCGCGAAAATTGGGAGTCGCTTTGGGGCTTACTAACCTGTACATCAAACGGCTGGCCAATAAGGGTTACATCAAGGCCACGAACATTCCACGGAAACGTATTCGATACTTGCTGACTCCCCGCGGATTTGCGGAAAAGTCCCGACTAACCTACCAGTACCTGCGGTACTCGCTGAGCTATTATCGCCAGATGCGAGGGCGTCTTGCCGATATTCTTGCCCGACTCTCCGCATCCGGCGCAAAACGGATTGCAATTTATGGGACTGGTGAGTTGGCAGAGATGGCCTATTTATCGTTGCGAGAGACTGACCTCACCCTGGCGGGTTTTTTGGATGGAGGGAATGGAAGGAGAATCTTCTTATCTTATCCACTGTGGCCTATTGAAGCCATGAGTGAATGTGGCTGTGACGCCGTCGTTATTGGTGAACTAGACAGAGTCAATCAGATTCGTGAGCAATTGGTTCGCGTAGGATTCCCGAAGGAAAAAATCCTCAGTCTGATTCCAAAGGACTGAGTTTATCCAATTGCACTTAGCTTGCGGCCGCCGGCAAGCTAAGTCCAGAAGCGCGGGTGTCCCTGATCACTTCTGTAAGTGAAAGGGCGGAGCTATGGGGAAATTGAGAAAGGGTGATGCCAGTTTCTTCCGGCCTGTTAATTCCGGATGGCCTTTGGTCCGGCTAGTTAAGAGGCATCCGATTGCTTGTCTCGAAAACCAAGAGGTGAATCGGTAACTCGCAGAAGCCTCTCCCTCGGGACCTGATGGTAAATAGTATAGCAGCGAATCCGCACCATGCCTGGCTGCATCGGCTTCTTGCGGCATATATTCCTCTCCTTGATACGATTATTCGGGGTCTATTGTATGTCTATGTGTTTTCCCTTCCCTTTAAAAATCTGCTCTTCGTCGAACGTAATGGGTTCATAATCCTGCTGATCCTTCTAGGGCTCTGGTGCGCCATAAATCGAAGGCTGTTTTTTCTCCCCACGCCAGTAGATGCCCCTCTGGCGGTCCTGGTCGCATGGGTGATCGTGGGGCTTCCGTTCAGCGAGAACATGGCCTACAGTCTCAAGGAGTTCGGCAAGCTTCTTCAACAGGTGCTTATCTTCTATGTAATCGTCTATTTCTTCCGAGAGACCCGTGACCGCAACTATCTGATGATGCTCCTTCTTATTGGAATGGCCATGATCAGCGTGTATGGCATCTGGCAATTTGAGATGAAAGAATGGCATGGCCTAGAATCCTCGACAGGTCGTACCTACTTCCTGATCCAATCATTTCTGTCAAGCGAGGCTTGGCTGACGACTTATCTCGTTACGATGATTCCCCTTGGTGCAGCCATTGCTTCTGGTGCGGTGATGCCGTGGCACAGGATGTGCGGACTTGCACTCACCGCGAACGCCGTGGTGTGTCAGTTCTTGACCTTTTCAAGAGCTGGCGTCGTCGCCCTGC
>JBFJQA010000290.1:0-3523 GCA_041616875.1 Nitrospiraceae bacterium
GTTCGTTAAAGTCCCACAAGTACCCGATGTCCACATAGGTCCCGTAACGCCAGTCCCTTTCTCCACCCTTCCGCAGCTTCTTGAACTCCGAGCGCAGATTCCCAAGCTTGCTTTCAATCTTGTCCAGCGGCTCAGCCTCGACCTGTGCGTGGGAAGGGGTCGTTGTGAGATATCCCGTGAGCGAGGTGGCAACGGTTGCGAGGAGAACAGCACCCACCCGTTTAGGGTCGGGATGGCAGAAGGGTCGATTGGATAGGTTCTTTCGGCGAGTAACGAAAACAGATGTGAATGGTGTGGAGAGCAGGGAACAGAGGGTTCTGAGTTTCCCTCTCAAGCCGGTTTGTACGTCAAGGACTCGGCCATTTCGTACAAGAGGTTTTCGGTTTCGGTCCATCCGAGACAGGCGTCTGTGATCGATACGCCGTAGGAAAGAGGGGCATCCTTCTGCCAGACCTGGTTGCCCGGGCTCAAATGGCTCTCCAGCATGAGACCCATGATGGACCGGCGTCCCTCACGGAGTTGGGCCAGGACCTCCCGGGCGACAGGGGCCTGGCGGCGGTAATCCTTTTCTGAATTGCCGTGCGAGCAATCAACCATAATCGGTCGTGCAATCCCTTCAGAGGCGACGGCAGCCTCAGCCGCGGCCACATCCTCCGGACCGTAATTGGTCCTCCCACCACCTCCGCGTAGCACCAGGTGGCGGTCAAGATTTCCAAGAGTTTTGATGACCGAGGTGATCCCGTTGGAGTTAATGCCGACAAAGTGATGAGGTTGCCGCGCGGCAATCATGGCGTTGAGGGCGATCTGAAGGCTTCCTTCGGTTCCATTCTTGAACCCTACGGGCATAGACAGACCGCTGGCCATTTCTCGGTGGGTTTGACTTTCGGTCGTCCGTGCGCCAATCGCTGCCCAGCTCACAAGGTCCGCAGTGTATTGTGGAGTGACGGGGTCCAGCAATTCGTTGGCGCAGGGCACCCCCTTGTTGTTGATGGTCAGCAAAATGGCGCGAGCCAATTCGATGCCCGTCGCAATATCACACGATCCGTCCAGGTGCGGGTCATTGATGAGACCTTTCCATCCCACGGTGGTCCGTGGCTTCTCGAAATAGGTCCGCATGAGGATCAGGAGGCGGTCTTTGGTGCGCTCAGCAATTAGGCGCAGTTTATCAGCATATTCATACGCAGCTTGGGGGTCATGAATGGAGCACGGGCCGACGATCACCAGCAGGCGATCTTGATCCCGGCCGTGGATGATGTCACGAATCCCCTGGCGAGTCTGGATAATGAGGGAGGCCGCGGCCTCGGTGATGGGCAGCTTGGTCTTAATCGCCCGAGGTGTATCGAGGGGTCTGATTTCAACGACGTTTTGATTTTCAATTGGATGGGACATCCTTAATTCCTTTGTGTTGTATCCTTCGGCGACGGCGGACTTTGCCCCTCGGTGACCGCTATTCACCTTCCCATAGTATACCTCTTGATGAGGCGCCGACAGGAAGCGCAGTTTCTACCATATTGCCGAGCATCCTTGCAACGTTCAATTTCGACCGTAAGCCCTCCCGTGAGTCGCCTCTGGGCTCCAAGGCTTCTTAAGTACCAAGCAACAGCGGTCGAGTGTGAGCTGGCTGCGGACGCGGGGAGGATCACTACAATGGAGAGGTTGCCTACGAGGAAGCCCTACGTGGGGGAGCGTAAGTGCCGATATCGGCGGATCAGGGTGTTTGTGGAGCTATCGTGTTGCAGGTCCGGCTCGGGCTGGCCCATGAGCTCTGGAGCGATCCGTGTTGCCAGCACTTTTCCGAGCTCCACCCCCCACTGATCGAATGAATTGATGTCCCAGATGGTCCCTTGGACAAACACCTTGTGCTCGTACATTGCGATCAGTTTCCCTAGTACCTCCGGTGTGAGTCTCATGCCGAGAATGGTATTGGTCGGGCGATTGCCGGGAAAGGTTCGGTGCGGGACGAGGGCCGGCGCGACGCCCTCCGCTGCGACCTCTTGGGCGGTCTTGCCGAAGGCGAGGGCTTCGGTCTGGGCCAGCAGATTGGCCATCAAGAGGTCGTGATGGGGGCCGAGGGGGTTCACGGACTGGCAGAAGCCGATGAAGTCGCAGGGGATGAGCTTGGTCCCCTGATGAATCAGCTGGTAAAAGGCGTGTTGCCCATTGGTCCCGGGCTGTCCCCAAATGATCGGTCCGGTCTGGTAGTCAACGACAGCCCCGTCAAGAGCCACGCGTTTCCCATTACTCTCCATGTCGAGTTGCTGGCAGTAGGCGCTGAGCCGCCATAGGTATTGATCATAGGGCAAGATCGCATGGGACTCGGCTTCAAAGAAATTCGTGTACCAGATTCCGATCAGGCCGAGGAGCACCGGGAGGTTCCGCTCGAAGGGCGCGGTGCGGAAATGCTCGTCCATGGCGTGGAACCCAGCCAGCATCTGCCGGAAATGCTCCGGGCCGATGCCGATCATGAGCGCGAGCCCGATCGCGGAATCATAGGAATAGCGTCCACCGACCCAGTCCCAGAATTCAAACATGTTGGCGGTGTCGATGCCGAACTTCGAGACTTCGTCCTGGTTTGTGGAGACCGCGACAAAATGTTTGGCCACAGCTTTGTCATCCTTCAGGGCTCTGAGGCACCACGCGCGAGCACTGTGGGCATTGGTCAAGGTCTCGATGGTGGTGAAGGTTTTGGAGCATACCACGAACAGCGTCTCGGCAGGATCGAGATCTCTCGTGGCTTCAGTGAAGTCGGTCCCATCGATGTTGGAGATAAATCTGAGGGTGAGGCTGCGGTCGCTATAGTGTTTCAGAGCTTCATAGGCCATCACCGGTCCAAGATCAGACCCCCCAAATCCAATATTGACGACGCTTCGTATACGCTTGCCCGTGTGGCCGGTCCACTCGCCACTGCGCACGCGTTTGGCGAATGTCGCCATCTTGTCTAGGACTGCATGGACCCGAGGAACCACATTTTCACCATCGAGCAGGATCGTCGCGTCTTTGGGGGCGCGAAGCGCCACATGGAGGACCGCACGTTGTTCGGTCACATTGATTTTTTCTCCCCGAAACATGGCCTCGATTCTGGCGCCCAAACCCGCGCTTTCCGCCAGATCCACCAGCAGCCGTAAGGTTTCCTGGGTTATCCGATTCTTGGAATAATCAAGGTACAGGCCCGAAGCCTCTACGGCGAACTGCTCGCCACGCTTGGGGTCTTCGGCGAATAAACTCCGTAACTGCACATCCTTCATCTTCTGGTAGTGCTGGAGCAGGGCTTTCCAGGCGGGACGCTGAGTGAGCGGCGTCATGCGGGCTGTCACGGATTCACCTCCTTGAGTGCATCCCCCGCCCAGCCTGCCGTTTTTTTCGTCACAATGGGGTAGGGCATTAGAAGGGGGCGCACGAATTCGTCTCAGACTTTTGTTACGGGCCTGCCAACCTGCTCGACGTGGCTGGCCGCGTTCCCGTGTTGAGTACGACGCTCACTTACCATGTGGCGCTGCCTCTTTGTCAAGGACTTGAACACCGA
>JBFJQA010000291.1:0-3518 GCA_041616875.1 Nitrospiraceae bacterium
ACGTCCGGCTGCGGCCGTTGTCCGACCGGTTGTTCCAGCTGCCGGTCAACTTTCGTCCCCTCGAGGAATTTGATAAGAATGAAGGAGAGCAGGCGCAAGAGCTGAAGCAGGGCAAGGCGATGTAATCTTCAGGTTTCACCAGACCCGCCAGTTTTGCTCGTCCGCATTCAACCGATGAACCAAAATCTTGATCCCTGAGCCCATCGCCTGGTTTTACCCCATAGCCAATAGCCCATTGCTTATAGCCTGATAACCCAATGAACCAGACAAACCAGAAAGACGAGAAAGACCACATAGACGAGACAGACAAGATTGACCAGCCAAACGAGGAACGGCATATGTCACAAGGGAAGGCAACAAAGACAGCTACAATGGTCTGGGGGATTGGCGTCCTGACATTGGCAAGCGCGGCCTTCGCCCTCGATGTGTCGGATGTCACCCCGGTGTGGACGGAAGCCGGCAAAACACTCGCGCAAGAACGGGCGAAGCTGCCGGCCAAAGACGACATGGTCCGGGTCCCTGCCGGAGAATTTCTGATGGGGAGCAACCGGAAAGTCGATCGAAGCGCCTATCCGCCGGAATTTCCTCAACGGCGCGTGTCCCTCGACGCTTTTGAGATCGACAAGTTTGAAGTCACCGCCGTCCAGTTTCTTCGGTTTGTCCTGGCCGATGGGCGTCCGCCGCTGGTGGATTGGAAATACGACGGCGGCAATTTTCAAGAGGCGATGGCCGACCACCCGGTTATGCACGTGACGTGGTTCGATGCCGAGGCCTACTGCCGGTGGGCCGGGAAACGCCTCCCCACGGAGGCCGAATGGGAAAAGGCGGCCCGTGGCGAGGATGGGCGGTTATTTCCGTGGGGAAATCAGACGGCGGGCTTGTCGCGGGCGAACTTCGGTCGCACCGGGCTCTCCGGCCCCGTCAGGGATCGGCCGGAGCGCCTGTTGTTGTACCCCCCGATCATTTCGGTGGACAAGTATGACAATGCGGTCAGCCCGTACGGGGTGTTTCAGCTGGCTGGGAACGTGGCTGAGTGGGTCGCGGACTGGTACGATCCGAACTATTACAAATCCGCTCCGGATCGAAACCCAAAAGGACCGGAGAAGGGGACTCAGAAGGCTTTCCGCGGGGGTGGATGGATCGACAGCACGCCGCAGGTTCGCGTGGCGCAGCGTAACGGCGGCGATCCGGACATGAAGATGAACTGGCTGGGATTTCGCTGCGCGAGGGACGTGAAAGAGAAATGATGAACGATGAGTGATGAATTGTTGATAGGGGGAAGGGTAGGATGCTCCAAAGAGGTAGAATTGGACCGCGGAACTGAAAAGTTGAAGGATTAATCCTGTATGTCAGGTGGCGAGAAAGAGACTGTTTCCTCTGACAGCCAGGTCAAGGAGAAGCAGGGGTACGGGGCGGACTTGCGGGATAGAACAAAGATCTTTGCATTAAAGATCATTCGCTTATATTCCTCTTTGCAAAAAGGAGGAGCAGATCAAGTCTTAGGAAGACAACTTTTAAAGAGCGGTACTTCTGTTGGAGCCCATTACCGGGAGGCCACACGTGCGAGATCCAGTGCAGAATTCGTGAGCAAGATAGAAGGCGGACTCCAGGAGCTTGAGGAAACATCCTACTGGCTCGAACTTTTATTTGAAACCCGAGGTGGTAGAAAGGATGAAATTCAGGACCTAATACAAGAGGCCAACGAACTAACGGCGATTTTAGTTTCTTCCGTTAAGACTGCAAAATCCCGCAAAAAATAAATTTTCCATTCATCGTTCATCATTCATCATTCCGCGTTTCCCGGCCAACAGGCCAAATGCATGCTCGCTGGCTTCCTTGACCAGAATACCCATCTTCGGATGAGAAGGTTCCAAATCTACCAATAGGTCGTGCCTTCGGAGCCGCTCGCTGGCAATCTCGCCGATGGAGGCCACCACCACACGCTGCATGGCCTGACGGAATTTTTCCCGGACCCCGCTCTGGTCTGCCATTTGAAGAACGTGGTCCACCTGGACGGCGTTGGTGATCAGGACCACGTCCACCTGCCCATCCGCAATAGCCTGCACAGCCTGTCGGAGCGGACCGGTATCCTCGGGTAAGCCCCAGCGGTAAATGGGCACGCGGGTGACCACCGCGCCGCGGTCTGTCAAAGCCTGGAGCAGCTCCTCATTCGAGACCCCATACTCTTGGACAGCGATGTGGGAGCCCTTCAGTGCGTTGGCCGGCTGACTGGTGTGGCGAGCGTCCAGAGCCGCGATAATATCCCGCCAGGTGTTCGGCTCCGGCACGGCAATTTCGGCCGTGAGCCCCAATTCTTTCAATGCGGCGATGGGCTTCGGGCCCCTGGCCACCAGGATGGGTCTGCCCAGTGCCGTTTTGATCGAATCCAGGTCATGCCGGGTTTTGAGGACCTCTACCATCGTGCGCGTGCCCACACCGGTGAGCAAAATCACCATGTGGAACTGCCCGGCCAGAAGATGGTTTCCAAAGTCTAAAGCCTCCCGGTTGTTTTCGAGAGGAATCTCGCGCATAGAGGGTGCCACAATCGGTCGGCCACCGTACCGGCTGATCAGGCGGGACATTTCAACCGCCATCCGGCTCTCAAAGGCCACCACTTTTAACCCGCCGAAGTCAGATTTGCTCATTTCTCCATTTGCTCATTGGCTCATTTGAAGATGGAGTTCAGGACTTTTTAGCTTTTACGGTCCGTTGGGAAGCGGCAAAAATCGCTAGAAGTTGATTGGCCTCATCTAAGAGACCGTTCACTTGCTCCTTGTTAAAAAGGCCGCTTTCAAGAAGGAGCTCAAGCCAAAAAATCGTCTCGTCCGCTTCTTCCACTACAATACCCAGCTTTGCCAGGAACTCTGCCCGCGACCTAGCTCTGCAGCTCGCTCGATAATTCGCTGCCAACGAAGTTGCCGATTTTAGGAGCTGGGTGCCGAGCACGCGGCCTTCCATGGTCCTCGGAAGCGATCGCGATGTCTTGATAATCCGTATGGCGAACTTCTTGGTTCGTGCTTTCAGCTCCTCAGCCTGGTTAATCATATTCATTTCATCACGATTGACCAAATCGCAATTCTCAATGGACAAATCGTCAATGAATCAATGGGAAAATCTCTCACCGAGCCTCAATTGCACAGCGAAACCCGGTGCTTTCGTTGCGGTTGCGCGGGTCGCTTTTGACTCGGGTGAAGATCCGAACCAATGGGGTCTCGACATACCAGCCCGAGCTGCGATGGATCTTATGCGTGCCGTTTTCGGGACCCTTGGGGTTTCGTGGTGGGCTCTTCTCGTAATAATGGTCGTCATACCAATCAGCCACCCATTCCCAGACGTTGCCCGCCATGTCATAGACTCCATAAGGGCTCTTTCCGGCTTCATAGCTCCCAACCGGCATCAGGGTTCGTTCGCCGATCCACCGTTGGTTGTAGTTGAGGTGTTTGTGAGTCGGCTCCACGTTACCCCAGGGGAACCGGCGCTGGTCGGTGCCCCGAGCCGCCTTCTCCCATTCAGCCTCG
>JBFJQA010000292.1:0-3478 GCA_041616875.1 Nitrospiraceae bacterium
GATCACTTTCGAGAGTTTGTGCGCCGAGGGGCGCGTATTATGATCAGCGCCTCGAATGAAGCCTGGTTTGGGGAAACAGCGGCACCATATCAGTTGCTGGCCATGACGGTCTTTCGCGCTGCGGAGAACCGTGTCGCGGTGGTCCGTGTTACGAATACCGGGCTCTCAAGTTTCATTGACCCCTTCGGAAGGATTGTGGACATTGTGAAGGGCGAGGATGGGCGCGAGCTATTTGTGGAGGGGGTGTCGGCTCAGACTGTGCCAGTCTCGAGTGGTATGACCGTCTATGCCCGGTACGGAGATGTGTTCGCCTTAGTCCTGATTGGTCTGTGCTTGCTGGTGTTACTCTACGCGTGGGCCAGACCCTACGCCGTCCGGTCCCTAGGTCGGGACAACGCAACGGAGGTTGTGTTGTGCAGGTGATGAAGCGCCACAAGCAAGTCGGAACGAAGACTGGCTGGCTGGTACGATGCTATGGCCACAGGTATAATGGGCCGCTCTGGTCACCCATATCCACGGACCGTTGTAGGGGAGGATGTCCAGCAACAGTGCATACTTGAGTGGTAGGGGACCGACGGGAATGTCGCGGTCGCTCGCAGAGAGGTCCCCTCTGCTCGGTCAGCCACGTGCTCCGCGGAGCAAGAAAGAAAGGACTCCTGGGGTAAAGGATGCAGCCTTAGGTCCTCGACGCCGGTATGGTACCCCCATCTGAAATCAGTCCCTTCGCTGTCTTTCGCCTCACCAAACTTCCTCGAACAATCGTCCTTAGTCGACTCCTATTCAGTCTGCTTCTGGTGAGTATGCTGGGCGCCAGTGCAGTCTGTTTGTGGCATGCCACAAAGTGGATCGATAAGCCATTCGCTGGATTTCTCTATTATGAGTTTCCCGCCGTTGGTTCGATGGGTGACCTGAACTGGCCAGGGCTTCGGAGGGGCCTGCACTACCGAGACGTTATCCTCGAAGTGAACGGTCAGCGCGTTTATTCTGGTCGCGAAATTCAACGCCTGGTCGAGCGGGTGCCCGTAGGCAAAAACGTCGACTACCTGATCGCGCGTGAAGGGCGGCGGTCCACTGTCACGGTGCCGGTAACCATTTTCACGTTGAGGGATTTTGTCAACGTCTTTTTGACTCCTTTTGTGATGGGAATTGCGCTCTGGGCTATCGGCGCGGTGGTCTACCTGTTAAAACCCGACACCGCGACCACGTGGGCCTTTGTGCTGTTGTGCACGTCTTTGGGCTCGTACGCGGTGACAGGGTTCGAGTTGCAGTCGACGAGCTATCCTCCCTGGAGCTATTACATCAACCACGTGGGGCTGTCATTCAGTTGCGCGGCCGGACTGCACTTAAGCCTGCTCTTTCCTGAACGATCGTCGTTTGTGGAACGATATCCGGCCAGTCATTTTGTTCCGTATCTCCTCTCGGCCGTTCTCAGCTACTATCACGTCGTCTATTTTCTTGCCTTGACCTCCGGCAAGCCCAACTCCGCGACCACGATTGCGATTTCCTCTCAAATGCTTACAACAATCAAGTACACCAGGGGCTACGGTCTCATTGCCTCCCTGGCGCTGGTCGTCTCGAGCGCGTATGCATACTGGCATTCGCAATCTGTCCTTGCAAAGCAGAGGGCTCGAGTGGTGCTTCTGGGTTGTGGGGCAGCCTTCGTCCCGACGACGGGAGTGCTGATTCTCGTATCGTGGACCAATGTGACAATCCCCTTTAATCTCATAGCGCTGGTCGTGTTGGTGTTCCCCGCTGCCATCGGCTTTGCGATTGCGAGGCATAACCTCTTCGATGTGGACGTGTATATAAAACGCACTCTTGGATACGCCATTATGACTGTGGTCGTGGGCACAGGGTATTTTACGGTCCAAGTGGTTATGGGAAGAATCGTGTTGAAACCGGTGTTTGGGGATCAGGCTGAAACGCTCTATCCGCTGATCTTTGCGCTTCTTGTGGTGTTCTTTTTTAATCCGATCAACCGAAGGGTTCAGGAAGGCGTGGACAAACTCTTCTTCAGAAAAGCCTACGACTATAAGGCGACTGTGGCCGCTATCAGCGACTCCCTGAGCCATCTGTCCGATTTTGATACTTTCATGAGTAGGCTCCTCGAAACGGTGCGGCAAGAGTTGTTCGTGGATCGAGCCGGGCTTGTGGTCGCCGATATGCGGCATGGGGAGTGTCGGGCTACCTTTCTTGGGGACCAGCACCCGTGGTTGCCGAAACCCGAAGAGGCACCGCGCCTGTCCCTCGATAATCCCTTGTTGCAGCTCCTGGCACGAGAGCGAACGCTCGTTACAAAGTACGACGTGGCAGAAGAGCCGCGATATGCTGGCATCAAGGAGGCATGTGCCCGGGAATTCGCCCAGGTAGGCGCGAGTCTGGCTCTGCCGCTGTTTTGCCAGGATGAGTTTGCCGGAGCCTTGGCCCTAGGGTACAAGAAATCGGGTCACTTTTACTCTCGTGAGGATATCGAACTGTTGCGGACTTTGGCGTCGATGACCTCAAGCGCGATCGAGCAGGTGCGCGAGAAGGGGCAGCGGGAGACGCTGATGAAGTTATTTTCCAAACATGTGTCTCCTGAAGTGGCCGAGTCACTTTGGGAGCAACGGGAGCAATTTCTGGATGGTGGCAGGCCTCGCTCCCAAAAGGTCATCGCGACGGTGTTATTTACGGACCTACAAGGTTTCACCGGTGCGTCCGAGAGGATGGATCCCGAGGCGCTGATGACCTGGTTGAATACCTATATGGATGCGATCGCAAAAACTGCGATGGAGCATGGTGGGGTCGTGGATGACTACTTCGGAGATGGAGTAAAAGTGAACTTTGGGGTTCCCGTACCGAGAACCAGTGAGGCGCAGATTCGGCAGGATGCGGTGAATGGTGTCATTTGTGCCCTCGCGCTGGAGCAGCAGATGCGTCGTCTCAACGCCACGATGAAGGCGGAGAATCTTCCTAATTTGCGTATGCGTGTCGGTATCTATACCGGGCCTGTGGTGGCTGGAAGCCTGGGGAGCGCAGATCGGCTGAAATACACCACCTTGGGAGATACCGTAAACACAGCAGCTCGTCTCGAAAGTTTTGAGAAAGACCTGTTCCTTCCTCATCTCAAGGACACCCCTTGTCGTATCCTCATTGGGGAACGGACCTTGTCGTATCTCGATAATCAGTTTCGCGTCCAAGAAGTCGGGGAACTCGCTCTGAAGGGCAAAGCGGACAAAGTCAAAGTCTACTGTGTGCTGGGTTCTGCGACGGGAGTGTAGCTAGTGTCTGGGCGGCCTACAAATTCATCAGTTTGTGGTTATTAGCTTCGATGCTTAGACGCGTTCGATGTGCTATTTACAAATGTATCCGTCTGAGTAGTGGGAGGAACTGAGATGAAAGCGCAAAGTATTATGGTGGGTTTGTGTCTCTGCGGGCTCGTTGTCGTAAGCCCTGTTTCTGCACGGGCGGTGGAGAAAGGCCGGCCCTTACAGGCAGA
>JBFJQA010000293.1:0-3477 GCA_041616875.1 Nitrospiraceae bacterium
GAAGTCAGACGCTCCCCTTTCAGTCGAAACGCAAAAGAGAAATCCGTCCCGTGCAGCTCGGGGATGAGACGGCCCTTTGCCGAGAGTGACAAATCCGCAGCCCGAGATGAGAGGCTCACCGGCCAAGGCTTACGGCCTTCAAGGAGATCTCGCAGCGTTCCGCCAGACAGATTCAGGTCAAGCGCCTTTTTGTTGAGAACTCCCGTGATTCCGACTGTGACTTGACCTTTTTTCTCCACCTTTACCTGTGCCTTCGTCAGCGTGACCGCAGTAGGAGCCCTCGTTTCCCTATCTAACAGTGTCATCTTGGTAGGGCCAGCAGCGATCTCCAGCACACCACTGTCGAGCAGCGCAGGAAGCGTTTCGCCTCGTCCGAAGAACGTCACGCCAATATCAGTCGTTCCTTCCACACGAGGCGACACCCCGAAGGTCTTGAGGAGTCGGCCGTAGTCCACCTTGCGGCCTCTCACCTCTACAGCGGCCGACGGTGCCTCCCCCTGAACGTCAAGGAGCAGTTGCGTGTCGAGCACTCCGACATCTGAGGAAATACGAAGAGACTCCATGTTGAGTTGGCCGTCCAGAAGCTGAGCGGTGATGCCGGTCTCACCAAGGTTGGTCTCACCTTTCAGAATCTGCCTGGCGGTCCATTTCACATCGGCACTGGTGGACCGCAAGAGACCGACGGGAATGGCGACATCCTGGAGACGAAGCGGTTCCTCAGGCTCCCGTGGCATGTCCTCAATTTCAGGGCCTTCCATCCTGGGCCAAAAATCGTCCAACTGAATTGATTCCGAAGTGAGCTGGACATAGAGGTAGGGCTGTGTCTCCTTGAGCACCAAAGACATGTCCCCAGAGATATCGCTACGGCCAAGCCTCGCTCGAAGTCCGGTCACGCTGAGGTCGCCGTTGGAAAACAGAACCTGCCCGGTCATTTCAAAGGAAGGGAGGAAAGGCAGATTAACCTCAAGCACGCGGTTGGCGAAGCTGACCTCATCTGCTGATAGGGACAGGTCAAGCGCGATGGCCGTGGCGGGTGCCGCGAGTGTCAAGTTTCCCTTCGCGTCCAGCCTCGCTCCCTGGGCCTGGACAGACAGGGCAAGCGGCCAGGGCTGAGTCGGGGCCATCAGTTCCTCAAACGTACCTCCCGTGAATTCCAGCTTCATCGGCACGGTGCGATACGTACCGTCCACTGAAAGCTGAAGCGGTTGATGTTGAGGGGCCTGCGCGGTGGCACTTGCAACCACCACCTTGTGAAGGGTCTCAGAAGGGCCAGCCTGAAAGGCGACGACGGACTGCCGTACAACCAGTTGCCCTATTACGGGAAACTGCCCAACATTTCCGCCCTGGGGCTTGGCACCATCGAGAACGCCTGATTTCTGGCCCAACGTCCAATTATTGGCACCCTCAGGACCTTGCTCCAGCAAGAGGTCGAGGCCATCCAATCCTATCTCCTGGATCACGACCTGCCCTCGAAGAAGCGGAAGCAGAGCGATGTGGACTTCGAAGCGCTCAACATGGAAAAAGTCCTGCCGAGAGGCCCACGGAGGATTCGCAACGTGAAGGCGTTCGATCACAAGGCTGGGCTGTAGTGCGGGATGCAGTCCCATCATCCCGCTAATTGACACCCTTCGCCCCAGCACAGCACTGGCTTTCGCCTCCACTTCAGCCCGGTAATCGTTCACATCGAAAAGGAGGAACAGCGCCAATAGGGCGAGCCCCACAACCGTGATCAGAACGCCTAGCCCAACGAGGAACCTACGGATTCGCATATGTGCCTTCATGATTAAACTTGATCGGACAGCTTACCAGAAACTCTCGTAAATAAAACCCTGTTGATCCTGATATTGGAACATCCAGATAGGCGCGGGCGACAGCATGGATTTGCTGAGGCGTTCGGCCTATACTCCAGAGCCGGTCAAAAACTATGTGATGACCTCAGCTTTCTTGGCGGGACATACAGAGAGGGTGTTACTGCGCCGACATACGACGCACGATCTCATAAGGGAACGAGGTGGCTCCATAGTCTGCTAGCAAAGGCCCACCGGACGCACGAGAGGCCCTCACCTGAAACGACTCATTGACAGGACCATCAAACCCTTCCTGATCGTTGGTGGGCTAGGTACCGCCGCCGCGGGTCTGTTTGCCTTTTGGCCGCAGTTCGCAATCGAGAACGTACAGAAACTCGAGTTTGTCCAAGACTACACCATCTTTGTTCAGCACTGGGGGATGATGGTTGGTCTGGTAGGCCTCTTCATGGTGGCGGCGGCGTTCAAGCCATCCTGGCGATTGCCTGTTCTGATTTATAGTGCACTAGAGAAGACGTTCCTAATTACCCTGGTCCTGTCGAATGTGAACCGAAGTTTCTCCGAGGGCTTCTGGGGGCCTGCGACAATGGACGCGATCATCGTCCTGTACTCACTCCTGTATTTCTGGACGCGGCGCGAGGAGTGACGAACCCCGGCGCTATGCACGCCAGGTCGAGTTCGGCCTGATACCGACAAAGCTGGGACTACTGCCGATTGCCTGCACGCCGGGGTGGGCCCAGGCACCAAGGAAGAACGCCGAGTGTACGCCAAGCAGATGGCGGTCTACGCCGCCATGCTGGAGAACGTGGACGCCCTCATCGGAGGGGGAAGAGCCTAGATATCACGATGTGCATAGTCGAGCAATGACCCCATCTGGCTTAGAAACGCCGTGAGTCTGATAACCCCATTAAGGTTCGAGAAAGGGGTAGATGACTTTCCAGTCCTTCTTCATGTCCACGACCGTCCAACCAAGCCTCCGTGCTTCATCCAACGCCTTGTCCAGGCGCCCGATTTTTGATTTTCTGTCATAGGCCCACTCGCGTACTGCGTCTGTGTGATGAACGAGGAGCATGAGTCGAGTGCCTTCACCTGCAGCTGTCCATTGCAGCATTTGGAGATCTCCGTCAGAGTTGCCGAATGCGGCGATGGGGCGACGGCCGATGAATTTGTGAATACCGACAGGCTTGCCGGCTTTGTCGTCGATGAAGTCGATTTCTGAGCGACGAACAAGCACGGGATTGCCATTGCGCAGCTCAAACTTGACCTTGATGCTGCTCCCGATGACGTGTTCCGGCGGAAGGCCATAAATTCTTTCGGTCCACGGCCGCATGAACTCAATACCGCCCCCGGACACCACAAAGGTCTTGAAGTCGTTGGCCTGAAGATACCTCAGCAACTCCAGCATCGGCTGATAGACGAGATCTGTATACGGCCTCTTGAAACGCGGGTGCCTGGCCGTGCTCATCCAGTCCTTGACGATCTCTTCGAACTCCGTCGTTGTCATTCCCGCGTGCGAAGCCATGACGACTTGTATCAACCCTTTTTCACCGGAGGCGGCCAGTGCCGCCATGTCGTTTTCCAGGACCGCCTTGAAGGGCATCTGCGTCTGCCATTCTGGGTGCTTCGGTGCCAATTCCTTGAGCCGATCGATGGCAAAGAGAAGTTGGAAATA
>JBFJQA010000294.1:0-3444 GCA_041616875.1 Nitrospiraceae bacterium
CCTTCAGTTACATGAGATCGTTGATCCGAACACTCGCCGTGCTGTACGGCCTAAACGGTTTTTTCCACCTAATGAGCTTGATCGTGCTGCTAACAGTCGCAGACGCGGCCTTTTTCTCGAAAATATTCTCTGAGAGTGATGAGATCCGTAAGCTTTCTTATTTATTGGGCGAGGGATTCGCCGAGTCGTTGTGGTACGGCATTGTTGTGTATTCCGCCTTTGAGGCGATAACAGGTCTTATTCTTCTTTACTCACTTTGGACGCTGAGAGCCTGGGGGCGCTATCTTGCGTTGATCTACAGTGGCCTCTGGTTTCTCGCGTTCAGTAGCTACATACTGGCCTTGGTGATTGCTCCCACCAATATTGACGCGCTCACAGCCGCTATGGTTCTGCTGCGAGTAGCCACCGTCGTGGTCTGCGTTCGACGAGATGGAAAGGAACTGCTATCCAATTAATTTCCATTTTTACGAAACAGTCTTAGGAAGAGGTTCCTGAAAATAATCCCTGGCCCCTTGCCATCACAGTTTTAAGGAGCCCACGACTCCCAGGTGCTGCAGGACCGGTGCTCTCATGGGGAGCGGAAATAGGGGTAAATAGGGCAGGAATGCCTTGGGAATAGGGGGCAAAATAGCCCAAGAATTCGGGGCAGAAATCAAACCGTAATTCCGCCTGGCCGGATACCCCGCCTCCAGTCCGGCGAGGGTGCCGTACCGTCCGACCCGCGGTTTAGGAAACCGTTTCCGCCTCCTCACTTCAGCTCACTGTGCCTCACTGGACAGCATACAGGCCAACCTCAGCAAGGTTTTTCGTCAGATGCCCAAGAGGAACTGGAGTAGTGCGGAATGAGCTCGAGTGTGGCGGAGGGGAGCACAAAATCTGCACAATCTGACGCAACAGGCAGCAACAGACCTGCCGCCGCGGGAGCTGAGCGGTTGGCGAGGCTCGACGCCAGCCTACTCGAGTGGGATACGGCTCTTGTTTCGGGCGAGCCACTCGTCAAAGGTTTGAAGTGACGGGTTGAGATGCCGGGCCACACTGGGGTTGCGCGGACCGCAGAAGGCTTCCTGGAAATCTCGCTTGAATTGGAACATGTTGCCGAGATCCTCGGCGCCCGGAAAGCCAAAACCGCGATACATTTCGGGAGGGACGTCGTTGTACTGCACCTCTTGATTCAGTGCCTTGGTGAGCGCGGTGGCCATCTGCGCGCCGGTCAAGTGCTCGCCTGCAACGCCGACGGTCTTGCCAATGAATTCATGACTCTTCTTGAAAATGCCGTAAGCACACTTGCCGATATCCTCGGCGGCGATACCTGGAAGCTTTTTATCACCCATAGGGAATGTGATCGCCAGCTTGCCGTCCGCGCCCTTCTTGGGGCCCATGCCGAAGTAGATTAGGTTCTCCCAGTAGAAGGAGGTCAGCAGGAATGTAGTTGGTACACCTAGTTCTCTAAAGACATTGTCGGCTTCGCCTTTCGCGTCAAAGTGAGGCACCTTGTACTTGCCCATGAGGGTTGGCATGCGGTTGTCGCTGAGCGGCACCCACTTGCGGGTGTCCTCCAAGGTAGACCAGATGACGTGTTTGAGGCCATCGGCCTTCGCTGCCGTGGCCATGGCCTTGGCATGGGCAAATTCCTTCTCGGGAGAAAAGTGCTCCCAGAAGAAGGTGATACAGAACGCCCCGTAGGCGCCCTGAAACGCCTTTTTTAGACTCTCCAGGTTGTCAACATCAGCTGCCACGACCTCGGCACCTAACTTGGCCAGTGCTTTTGCTTTTTCCGAGCTGGCGTTCCTGGTAAGCGCGCGAGCCTTAAAACCGCCGCTTGCGTCGTTCATAATCGCGCGGACCAGGCCGCCACCCTGCGCACCCGTTGCACCTACGACAGCAATGATTTTCTTTTCAGACATAACTCTCCTCCCCATCGACATCCAAACGGAAAGGTGCGTGAACGCACTGGTTCAAAATCCTCAAGAGCGATGCAAGAAATCTCGGCCCCCAGGAAACAGGGAGGAGACCGAACACATGGATGGGGTCAGGTCTTGACTTTGACATCAAGGGCCGACTCAACTCGTCGGCGAAATCGGAGATCGGTCGCCAGCCGCACCCGCACGGCACTCACGCGTCGGCTGATCCCACTGTAGCTCAGCCCCATGCGATCGGCAATCGCCTGCAGGCCCAACCCCGCTTCCAAGGGACGAACCCAAGGGGTGCGGGGGCAGGGGCAGGAGCTCCGCGGCTCAACCCACCAGCTCAGGTGGTAGGACTTTGCGAATGGCTCCACGGACAGCTCGAGCGCCCTCGACAGCTTGAAGGGCCTCCTCCCGTTCGATCGGCTCCCACACACCGGGGTATCTTCCTTCGATCGAATACGGATTCAAGCGTTCCAGAGTCCGCGGCTCGATATCTAGAACGTGGTTTTTGGGAAGCAGGGCGTTGAGCTCTGTAAGGTCGTGGGTCTTCGGAAACTCGATCTGTAGAAAGGTGAGCAGCGCTTTGAGGTACTTCTCAGCACATTGCTGGGCATGGTAGGCGACGGTGTCCCATGGAACGTTTTTCGCCGCGACGTTATTTTCTATGTTCAGCAGGTCATGCTCAGCCTTCTCCAGCCAGAAGCGGACAAGGTCCGCGGTCTCAGGCGGCTCGGGCATAAAGGACCTTTCCTTCCCTAAGGGCCGACCTGATTACCGTCCCCGGCACATTGCGGTAACGGTCGAACTCTTCCGGTGTCACGACGACCACGTCCTTGGGGACACCCATACCCGCGAGCAGCCCATAAATCTCGACAGCGCGACCACGCTTTGATCCGTTCGCATGCATGACCACCAACAAATCGACGTCGCTGTCGGGACCGGCAGTCCCCCTCGCATGTGAGCCAAACAGAATAATCTTGTCCGGATCGAAGCGCCGCACGATGCGCTTCACCATCTCGGCGATCGCATCGGGGACGACGGTGGAATTGAACGCCGTTTCAGCCATCACGACCTTTAGCTCAGCTTGCAAAGGATACGGATCGACCCTGGCACGTCGGTTTCATCTTGGCACCTCGTTGATGAGGCTCACAAACAATTCCTCCGCCCTCGTCATGCCATTGTCGCATTGCGTGGATTTTACCCTACTTGCGGAATACTAGCAAAGATTCGCCGTGTCGGCCGGTTGAAGACCAGATGGATGCCCGCTTCCGCGGGCATGACGGAAAAGGGCATCGCCAAGCATTGTGGTGAGCCGCCTGGGACTCGAACCCAGCACCCTCGCCTTAAAAGAGAACTGAACGCAAATACGTACACGCCTGATTTCGTGACGGTTTCCCCGCTTCATTCAAAATTGATAACTTACGTAGAGTGTACTAGGTCTATTGATTGCAGGGAGTCGATATAGTTCACGATTCAGGGACACAAAAAAGCCACAAAAAATGGCTTCCTGAGGTACCACTGCCTTTTTAAGCGGATC
>JBFJQA010000295.1:0-3439 GCA_041616875.1 Nitrospiraceae bacterium
CTGGCCGCACTGCGTCATTCGTGAGTGAGGAGCACGCGCGTACCGAGAAACTAGTACCTGACCATCGTAGGCGTACCTGTGCGTTGGGCTTTGATTGCAAATAGTGGAGCCGAAGCCGGCGGCAATCGCACGTCACTTTCGTGTTTTGACTTCTCGCAACCATAGTGAGGGCGACATACCGCGTCCCCAGGCCTGTGCCAGCGTTTTGTCTGAGAGGATCGAGCACGACCGCATGCCGGGCTTGGTCGGTCGCCAGGCCGCGCCATGTCGATTGTGCGGTTCCGCCTCTCGCATCCTTCAGGACAGCCGCGTGGGAGACTTTGAATACGGCTCGAAGGGCCACTTTGACTTTTATCGTTGTGCTCAATGTGGTCTGCTCGCTATTTCGCCGATTCCCAGCGGGGACGAGCTCGCTCAGGCCTACCCCGAGGGATACCATGCCTACCATGAGCACAGTTCCTGGTTTGCGCGTATCCTCAAGCAGCGATTCTGGGCCGCCAAAGCTGCACGATACTCACGATGGTTGGGGCCCGAGTCGAGGGTTCTTGAGGTAGGATGCTCCTTCGGGGATCTGCTCATGGCGCTGAAAGAGAGGGGCATCCATCGAGTTCGCGGGCTGGATTTCAACGCGAAGGCAGTGGAAAAGGCCCAGTCGCGTGGGCTTGAAGTGCATCAAGGAGAGCTTGAAACTGCGTCCCTGCCCGAGAAACATTTCGACATGATCGTGATGGAGAACTTCATCGAGCACGTCTATGATCCTATCGGAAGCTTCGCCCTCTGCCATCGGCTCCTGAAGGATGCAGGCTATCTCGTGGGTGAGACACCCAACACGAACGCATGGGATTTTCGGTTGTTCGGAAAGCATTGGGGTGGGTACCATGCCCCACGGCATCTCCATGTGTTCAATATCCAAAACCTGATTTTGTTGGGTGAGAAAACAGGTTTCGCCGCCGTGCGAATTGCGAACCTTCTGCAGCCCGCCCACTGGGCCCTGTCCGTCCAAAATTGGTTGCAGCAATCGCGCTTCAAGACTCAGTTGAAAAATGGGCGCAGCCCTATTTTCGGCGCACTCCTACTCGCGACCATGCCCATCAACGTGCTTCAGATGCTGATAGCGCACACTTCATCCGTGGAGTTCGTGTTCAGAAAACAAACGCGCTGAACGGAAGACTCGAGGAAGGATCCCTGGCCTTACGTACGGCGACAGGTATCCCATGTTTGCACCTGACACTCCGTCCCATGGTCCGTCACCTCGTCACCAGAAAATGAAGACAATCTCCATTATCATACCCTTGTACAACGAGGAGCTCCTCGTGGATGAGCTGGTTTCCCGGCTGCAGAAAGTGACGCGGGATCTCAAGTACAAGTGGGAATTTGTGGTCGTCGACGATGGAAGCTGCGATCGGACGCTCGCCAGGCTTCTTGAGCATCAGCGGCACGAGCCCTCCCTCAGCATCATTGCACTGACGCGCAATTGGGGCCACCAGAACGCCTTCAACGCTGGGATCGATCACGCCCATGGAGACGCCCTCATCCTGATGGATGGCGACTTGGAAGACCCGCCCGAAATGATCAGGGAGCTCATTGGTAAGTGGGAGGAGGGCTACGATGTTGTGTACACCGTGAAGGAATCCCGGCAGCGTAACTGGGTGGAAAGAATCTTATTTACTTCCTTCTATAAGCTGCTTAGGGTGGTCTCAAACGTGGCAATCGAGCAACATGCAGGAATGTTCTCTCTTATGGACCGGAAGGTAGCTGAAGATCTCCGCCGGTGCACTGAAAAAAATAAGTACTATGTAGGCCTGAGGAGCTTTGTTGGGTATAGACAGATTGGATTGCCTTACCATAGGCAGAAAAGGTATGCGGGTCGGCCAAAGCAAAGTGTCTGGCGGCTTGTCAACTATGCGTTGAATGCGTATTTTTCATTCTCATTCTTGCCTATACGTATTGTGACTTACTTTGGATTTATGCTGCTGGGCGTCATTCTGATCTTGGGGCTGACTCTCCTAACCGGCAGACTGATCGACTTCCCCTCGGAATTCTTCCAAAGCATCAAGGCCCTTCCGGGTTGGACAACCATCGTGCTGCTGATTCTGTTTTTAATGGGAATGCAGATTATCTTTATAGGCATCGTCGGAGAGTATATTGCGCGTATTTTCGATGAGGTACGCAAGCGTCCCTATTACATTGTTCGGAACATATACCGGCCTGACAGAGACTAGCAAGCAGACCGTTCCTTGGGGTGAACCCCAAGGGCCTGTCGAAAGTCCTGGATAAGGCGAGTTTGATTCTGTATTATTGGATGAGAGTCTCACGTCCACGCTTGGAGGACTGCTATGAGCGTTGCGGAAATCCGTAAGATTCGGGTTGTTTTCCCCGTCATAGGTGCGGAAAATCTCTCAGTTCAGGCCCTCTCAGCGAATCTTAAAATGCACGGACACACGACCCATATCATCATGGATCCCGCACTGTTTGATGATAAGAACTTTCTCTGTTATGGGTGGCTGGAGCGACTGATGTCGCAGAAGAACAGACTCGTGCTCGAAATTCTCGAACGTGAGCCAGATTTGGTGGCCTTCTCGGTCATGACCCCGACTTTCCAATGGGCCTGCGACATCACGAAGGCGCTAAAGGAAGTTCGACCTGACTTGCCCGTTATTTTTGGCGGCGTGCATCCGACCTTAGTCCCGGAAGTCTGCCTGAAGAGGTCGCCTGCCGACATGATCTGCATCGGAGAAGGCGACGACGCGATTGTCGACCTTGCGGGAGCTATCGGACAGGGTGTGGAGCGAACCGACATTCCAAGTCTTTGGTTCAAGAAAGGTGACAGGATCATCCAAAATCATCGACGGCGCATCATCGAGGATCTCAACGAGTTGCCTTTTTACGACAAGGATGGGCAGGAACCATGGATGGTCCCACGCAACAACATGCTGATGGTCATGTCAAGGGGGTGCCCCTTTGAGTGCTCCTTCTGTACCCTCTTTAAGTATGCAGCAGATGCCGACGAGCAGGGCGTCGAGCGTGTCCGACTTCGCTCCCCCGAGCTGGCGATTCAAGAGATCAAACAGCTCAAAGAGAAGTATGGCTACACCTGGATCGAATTCAAAGACAACACGTTTACTGCCAATAAGAGATGGCTCCGAGAGTTTCTTCCTTTGCTCAAGGAGGAGGTGGGGCTTCCCTTTAAGTGTTTCGTTCACCCCTCCACGCTGACCGAGGAGATCGTCAAGCTGCTCAAGGACTCGGGTTGTTGGGGTGTGCAAATGGGCATAGAATCTCTTTCACGTACTGTTCGCTCGGAAATATTGAATCGTCAAGAGAGTGATACCACCATCGAACGAGCATTCCGCCTGCTCGACGAAGCCGGGCTGAAATATTCTACGGATTACATCCTGGGTCTGCCGAAGGAAACGGAGCAAGATCTTGAGCGCGCAGC
>JBFJQA010000296.1:0-3411 GCA_041616875.1 Nitrospiraceae bacterium
ACTGGAGGGGAGGTGAGTCATGTCGTTCTATGAGGAGATGAGGCAGTACGTCCTTCGCCACGGAGCCATCAACAACCCCTATCTGGATCGGTTCCGCACCGGTGCCCTCACCGATGAGGAGTTGCGGGAATTTGCGATTGAGTTTTATAACTTTGCCCGATTTTTCCCGAAGATTCTCGTGGCCCAGTTGGTCAATACAGAAGACGAAATGGTGGCCGAGGAGTTGACCAAGGTGCTCTACTCGGAATTGGGTGAGGGTCGGAGCAAAAATCGTCACGAATTGCTCTATCGTGACTTTCTGCGATCCGTTGGTGTCGATGTGCACGATGCCATGACCTGTCCTATGTTGCCTTCGACCCGCGCCTATATCGAAGGGATGGAACAACTCTACAGCAGTGGGAATCACTATCTTGCTCTTGGTGCGTCATTCGGACTCGAGAACATGGCAACCACCATGTGGGAACATTTGATCCCTGGACTCAGTCGCCTCCGCAGCGAACGGTATCCCAAAATGGATATGACATATTTCGCCTTCCATCTGGAACTCGAGGCTTCACACGAAGACGCCATGAGGAAAGCAGTTGTGGCCGTAGATGGGCGCCAGGAGTCTGCTGCAGGGAAGATGTCCAAGAAAAATCGTGTGGACTTCAAGAAGGGTGTGAAGGCCATGCTGGACCATCTTGAGGGTTTCTGGGTAGGCCTCGGGCACAAAGCGGTCAAACGATCTGAGGACATGGCACACGCTTGATCAAGGACCCTCAGCGTCGCGAAGGCGTGGCACTCCTCTTATTCACTATCCAGCAGAGTGTCTACGGCCATAAGGGTCTGAGGAGTGCGGCCGAGATGGTCACCCAGCCTCCCCTTGCTCTCTCGCCGGTCCACGAGCACATTTCAGACTGGGTGGAGGAGCGAACCTTTCCCGCCAAGGTGAGTGAGGTAAGTACCTGTTGTAACGGTGTTGGAGATCGGGAAACGCACCGTCTTTACAGCTTCTTCGAGTATCAGTCGCGGATTCGCAACCTCTCGTTCTCTTCTTCGTTCATCGCCGCGTGAGCGCGTCGTGGCGCTGAATCATAATGGAAACTTCAAGAGCTCACCAGATAGTGGAGAATCCCGGAGACCTGCTATGGCAACGGCCATTTGTGTAGAGACGGACAACATGGGCGTGGCCACCCTGACGTTAAATCATCCCCCCGTCAACGTGCTGACGTCGAAAGTGCTGCATCAGCTCGAGCGCACCCTTGCTGAGCTCGCTGCCGATGATACGGTCAAGGTAGTCATCGTGACCGGGGTTGGCCGTTTTTTCGTGTCCGGGGCCGATATTCGTGAGTTGGCTGAAATCCCCTCGTCTCAGGAAGGACTGGAGATGGCGCGTCGTGGCCAAGCGGTCTTAAACGGGGTTGATGACCTCCAGAAGCCGGTCATTGCCGCCATCAATGGCCTGTGTCTGGGAGGGGGCTTAGAATTGGCGATGTGTTGTCACATTCGTTTGGCGGCCGTGGATGCCTCGCTGGGCCTGCCAGAGATTAAGCTGGGGCTCATTCCCGGGTTTGGGGGCACTCAGCGCCTCTGGCGTCTCATCGGGAGGTCGAAGGCAACCGAGCTCATTCTGACCGGCGATTCCGTCTCATCTCAGGACGCCAAAGCCTTGGGGTTGGTCTCTGAGGTTTTTCCGGCGGCGGATTTGTTGCCTGAGGCTCGGGGCCTGGCACGCAAGATCGCCTCGAAAGGGCAGTTGGCCGTCAGAGCCGCCGTGCAGGCCCTCCGTCGAGGAGCCGGCCTTGACCTCCAAGATGGCCTGGCTCTTGAAGCCTCGCTCTTTAGCGAGCTGTTTGACTCGGATGACAGAACGGAGGGAACCCGCGCCTTTCTCGAGAAGCGACAGCCGCGCTTCAAGGCCTGAGCAGGCCCGGGCGGACTTTGCCTCGAGTGATGAGACCGCGCCACATCGTTATCAAAGCACTGCCTGTCGATGAACTGCTCAATGGTCGGGATCAGATCGAATTTTCGAAATGGCTCATCGCATGAGGTGTGCTATTATTGGGCTTGACGCGGAGCCTCAATGTCGGAATTCCCTCGCTACCTGGAAGCCCTGAAAGTTAGATACCGCCTACCTAGTGATTACGCCTTGGCGAAAAAGCTGGGGATTGCTCAGCCGGAGGCGAACCTCCTCCGGCGTGGGTTGAAGGTCCCAAAACCTGAGCTTTGCATCAAGATTGCGAATCTGTTGGAGAAGAACCCCGTGGAGTTGCTGTTGGTCGCCCAGAAGGATAAGGCCCCTCATAAGGCCAAGGAGTATTGGACATTGGCGCTGACGGCGGTGGATGTGATGCTTCACGTCCCCAAGCGTCCGCGGTACCTTCCAAAAAAAGTAGAACAAATTGGGCGAGAGCTTCGGCAGCTCGAGACTCAAACGTTGACCTATGAGGGGGCCTCGGCTAGCGCAGAGGCGGTGCGTTTGATGGAAATTGCGGAGCGGTCAGTGGACGCGATCATGGAGCGGTGGAACATCTGGAAAAAGGGCGAAGCCCTCTACCCAAGCTACCTTTTGGCCAACCAGGCTGCGGCCAGGCGCGGCGTGGCAATTCGCCGTCTCCTCATTCTGTCTCGTCCCCAAATGGAGGATGCTGCCCTTGTCGGAGACGCCGTTGAGGTAATGGAAGATCAGGCCCGCGCAGGTATCAGAATTTACTTTGGATTTCGCGAGGCTCTGAGCCGGTCGCCGACGTTCCAGCGGATGGAAGAGGATTTCAAGAAACATGGGGCGGCCGAGGACATTAATGCAGCCATGTATGACGGGGAGATTCTCATTTTCTCCCGAGCCTACAGCGAGGTGCCTCTGGGCGTTGTTGGGAAGCCCACACCAATTACCATGATCAACCAGTTGCAGATTGCCTGGAAACCCGAGATTGTTCGCGACCTGTCTCCTGCGCCACTGTTCGATATGACGCGCTATGTCTTTGAATACGAAGGCGCCAAGACGTTCAAGGCTCAACTCGCCTCGTTCCTCGGCAGTTGCCACAAGGAGGTTGCACGGTGAAGTTTCCTTCCGAGCCGTTCAAGATCAAGGTAGTGGAGCCGATTCGACGAACGTCTCGGGAAGAGCGCATATCCTTACTCAAGCAAAGCGGATACAACCTGTTTCAGGTTCCTGCCGAAAGCGTCTACGTGGATCTGCTGACGGACAGTGGCACCTCAGCCATGAGTGATAATCAATGGGCGGGGTTGATGCTGGGGGATGAGTCCTATGCAGGTAGCAAAAATTTCTTTCGTCTTCAGGAAACCGTCCGCTCTATTTTCGGGTATACGCATGTGATCCCAACCCATCAGGGACGCATGGCTGAGAACCTATTGTTCTCCACGGTCCTCAAACGGGGGATGTGCGTGCCGAACAATATTCACTTCGATACC
>JBFJQA010000297.1:0-3397 GCA_041616875.1 Nitrospiraceae bacterium
ACAGTCCTCGCCGTCCGGTCCCGTTGCAGTGGAAGAGCAACGGGACCGACCGCGGCTGCTCGGCAAGTGCGGGGCCCGAACCTCCGCGATTCGCAATGGCAGGCGCGCCCCTCGCACCGTCCGGCAAGCTGGAACATCACTGCTGCGAGTAGCTGGTGTAGCTGCGCCATCTATGGCGCCTCTTTACCTCCCGCAGGAGTCTTTCGTAGTAGGCCTGGAATCCCGGGGCACGAAGCGCCGGGCGGCTCGGGGCTGCCACCCGCCGCGCGGATGACCAAGAGGTTGGAAGACTTGCAAGGACCGAAGATGCCGCGTCGGGGACCGGTGGCGAGCAGGCCTGCTTCAAAAACCTCCCCAGCAGCACTGAGACAAAACGTCGATTTCTAAACAGCTTTGGGGTAGGCTGAAACGCGACCAAAAACAAAAGTTGAGGGAGTAGGCTGTGCAACTCTTTGAGCTCATAGCCCAGGCAATATACGGACTCTCCGAAGTCCCGCCCCATGAGAATGGCGATAAGAAGATGTACTTCTTAAGGGCATTGCTTGTTGCTGCTCTTTTGCTGCTCATCCTCGCCCCATTCCTATACTTTTTCCTGTTCTAGGGAGAATAGAGGTGCAAAAACAACAAGAGGCTCTGCTCTAAGCAATGAAAAGAATCGCTCATCTCGGGCGCGTCATCGCCATTCGACAATTTACTCTTAGGGGTTCGCCCAGAAAGGCAGTGGTGGTGAAATTAGGAATCCCAAGAAAGGATATGCAGAAAGGAGGCGATTGGCTGTGCCCTATTCAGGTTCGCGGCTTAGGAGATCCGACGGTCAAACACATACATGGTATCGATGCCTTCCAGGCGTTAATAATGGCTCTCGAATGCGTCCGTGCCCACCTCGAACCCCGTCGGGGACAGCTCTCCTGGGCTGCAGGGGAGAAGGGACAAACCGGATTCCCACGCTATGTCCCTGACATCTTTGGGCAGAAATTCTCCATGAAAGTGAATAAGTTTATTGATCAAGAGATCTCTGGGTTTGCTAAGGCGGCTGCGAAGCGTCACAGGGTTAAACTCTAAGCGTGATCAAAAAGTAATGGTTCTGGAGAGGCTTTTCCTGTTGCCAACGTTTCTGACGCTCCTTTCCATTCCTGATATGCTCAAATGGAGTCTCAGCTAGAGGAATACCCAAGGCGATTCCTCTAGCTGTTAGGCCGAGGTGACGACAGACTCAAGGGCTGTTCGAAGGCAGCTATGAGAACGAGCGCATCTATTTCTTGTTTCTTCGTGCTCACCTTAGCGACTTCGTCTGCTGCAGAGAAAGGGGCAAGCCCAGGTATTACACTAGGTAGCCAAGCGGATTCCTTTGTGGCGGAGCGGAGAGCCGACACCGAGAAGGAGGACAAGGGGAATGTTCGGCGTATAGAAGAGTTGCTCAGGAAAGAACGTTACCGGGAAGCCATCGAACAATGGGAAGCTGGCTCTAGTCGGGATCAACGTTTGTTTCGTGAACGATTCGCTTGGGACCTGGCTCAAGCCTATATCAAACAGGGAGACTATGAGAAAGCCATAGAAGTGTATAAGCCGCTGTGCCATTTCGTTACCGAATCCGTTGAACAGCGTGTTGAACTCGGTGAATTCCTCCTTTTTGGGGAGAAGGTGTCCAGGCCAGTCGAGGCACGCCCCCTGGTTGGGGAGGGTCAGTGCACCCTCTGCCATGCATTTTCCAAGGGACAATGGCGACAAGAGTGCAACCACCCTCTGTGCGGCCCCGATTTAGCGGGTGTTACTCAACGCGTAAAACGTCTCCTTGCCAGCCCTGGATACCTTGAAAGACGAATGGCCTCCATTCAGCCGGAGGCCTATCCCGGCAGCGGCATCGCGACGACTGTTCTTGAGTATCTCGCCGAGTCGAATGTTTGCCCGTCCTGTTACGTGGTCCCGGGCTACGTCAATTGGCCGAACGAGCAAGGCTTAGAAAGTCGTATGCCAAAAGTTCACAAGCCGCCAATCTCCTTCACCATCGATGAGATGGTGGCCATTGATACCTGGATACTTCGGCAGGATGGAGAGGAGATGCCAAGCGCAGCCGTTATGCGGGTAGGCTACGAGAAGTTTCTTCGTCCAGAGGACATACCGGGGAATGACCACTGCATTCACATGGCAAGACTGTATGACACGGTTGGGAAGCTCGACGAGGCGAGACTTCTCTTGAGCTCAACCTATGAAGAGATGGTTCTGCGCTGGCCGGATGCCAAGAGATGGAAGCAAATCCGTAAAGATCCGCAGGCCTTCCGTCATTTGAAGCAGAGGCCTGATATTGTGGAGAAATTTCCGATACTCCTTCAGGACGAGAGCAGTTAACGGTAGGCGAGACGTCTGGGCAGAAACAGTTGATTGTGAACCAGGAATCTTATGTGGGCAATACGTGAATTTTGAAGGGTTTCATTGGGCTGACCTCAGGAGGGTTTTAGACACATCTTCCAACACCACTTTCTTGGTTGTTGCCTTGAGCCTCTCTGCGATAGGGCCGCGGCCGGGAGTCGGCTGCAGTGCCTGACAAGCGAATGAACGGGGTCCCGAAAGGGAGGCAGGTAATCAGCGGACCTATAGGTACTCGGATGCCACGTGACCGGTTGATGTATATCGAACTGAAGACGGGACACCAGGACAACGGGCCGGCGTGGATTGGTAGGGTAAAGTTCTCAAAGAGCGGTCACACTGTCTACTTCAACGGAAGGGCTCTGAAGCGCAGCGGTGGGCAGGGCGTGGAGGGCAACCACTACGATGTGGAAACAGGGGAGGAGTATTGGGTCTCAGGTGTGAAGAAAGCCGGTAGCGACAGGCACTCGGTAGGGTCGGGTAAGATCAAAATCGACGTTCGTGTTCTGGAGGAGTATTTAGCCATCGTTGGGCGGGACCAACTCGATACGTCACGATTTGAGGTGTGCACGGATATTGTCGATACCGATGTTGAACAGTTTCATCAGATGGAGAACAAGCGTCTCCTCTGACCACGCGCTCGACCGAACTTCGCTGCGCACAGTGGGTGAGCCTCGCCCTTGGGGTGACGCCGACGCGCAAGCGTATGGAACGAGAGATCAGCCGAGATCGTGATTGAGCCGGCCTTGTTCGGCGTTGAGTCAAGAAGTACCTGCCACAGCCATGAACTCCCCGGACTTTGTGGAGTCCAGTTCGGAGCTACGCAAAGGGTATCGCAGTTGTGCTCATTTTGTGCTCAAGCCCACCACACTGCAGCTCATTCCACACTACTCCAGCTCCTTTTGGGAATCGGCCGGAAACCCTTGTAGTCGTTGGCCTGAGCGCTGTCCAATGAGCCTCAGTGAGCTGGAGTGATGAGGCGGAAACGGTTTCCTAATCCGCGGGTCGGAAAAGGTGCGAGCCAGTTCCGCGA
>JBFJQA010000298.1:0-3393 GCA_041616875.1 Nitrospiraceae bacterium
CCTTCGCGGTCAGTCAACACGTCGCCGAAGCGATCATCCATGCGCAAGCTGCCGTCCAGCAGGGGCAGCAAGGCTATCCCGATGCGCTGGTGCAGCATGCCCAGGAGGCGCTCAAGCATGCGGAGATGGCCCAGCAGGACAGCAAGAGCCCGCATCTGGACGAGGGCATCAAGGACCTACGGGAAGCCATCACCGAAGCCAAAAACGGGTATACCAATGAGGCGGTGGAGGAGGCCGAAGAGGCGATCCGGCATCTCTCTGCCATACAGTGAGGTTGGCGCAAGATAAAGTGATGACATGCAGTCTTGCCCAAAGTAGCGCGTCGTGGCCCGTCCGGGCGAGGGGCACGCCTGCCCTAAGTCTTGCCGAAGGGCCCGTCTTGCTCAGCGCTGCGGTTCGCACTGACGCGCGTGCCCCTCGCCCCACACGGCAACACGAGCGGAACCGGCCACGTCGGCATGGCCCTGCACCTGGCCTCATCCTGAAACTCACGATCAGACCGTCCTCAACAGGCGATGAGTGCGGGGATGAACAGGCACCCAAGATTGTTTTGAACAGCAGTGGATGACATGACTATTGGGGGAGTCATTACCGATCGTCCACAAAAAGAGAGGGCCGATCCGCGAGGACCGGCCCTCCGATGGATGAATTCGCCTTACAAGATTCGATGGCTGCCCGGGCCGTATGTGTTGCGAACTGTACCCTTCTCATTGGCGAGGTCGAGACACTCCCTCGGATTAGCCCCACGGACCGCCTACCGTACCGGAGAGCTGACTGCTGGCCAGGCAAGCCAGCAGTACCGGGCTTACCCTCCTCCCAACGCCTCCGACGTAGCCTTGTATCGCTCCTCCACGTCGTTCCGATCGGCATCTCCGACGAGGTGAGGCTGAATGGCGCCATGGACCATGTCTGCATGCCGTCGGATCGCGCTTCGTACATCCTGGTTGTCGGTACACGACGCAATAGCCGTGAAGGTCTCCAATAGGCGCACCGTGACGGCCACATTGGCGCACGCGTGCTGCCGGATTTGGCTGAAAGCGGCATCGAACACACCCGACATCTTGGGTGCATCAGCGACAACCCGCAGCTGCTCATCTTCATCGTAGTGATAGGGGGAGGGAAGGCCCTGCTCGGCCAGACGACTGATCGCTGCCCCCAGCCAATCGATACAGCTGATCGCGGTGAACGGATCATTGATCCCTGGTGAAAGCGCTCGCAGCGCCAACTCCACCATCTGGTGGATCGCGAATTCTATGTCTTGTTCCTCGGTACGTTGCGCTCCCAGGATGAACGCCCGATTCACCCCGCGGCAGAGGTCCTCTGTGAGCTCCTGGCGCGGCCGCATCTCGACAAGCTGTTTACGCTCGAGCACAAAATCGCCAGGCCGGTGTAGCAGCGTGAAGCTCACATTATGATCCCGGGCAGTCGTGACAAGGCTCGGGTAATCGATCGCCTGCAAATATCCAGTGGCGAGAGATCGAATCGTCGCAGGCTCGTCCTCGTTCCTCACCATGGATGCCACAGGGTCTTTTCTGGGCTCTTGCGACGACCGCGTCGCGGCCTTGGTGACCATCCGATCAACAGCGCGATGGAGATCGTTGCTGATCGCGGCGACCACATTGTCCGCGTGTATCGAAGTGGAGATGTTATGGATAAAGTAAATGAAGGCGCCCAGGCTGACCAATGCGAGGATCACGCTACATGCAACAGAAAGAATGGGAACAAATAACTGTCCATTGAGATCGCGTACCGCCGCCATGATCAGGAGCGAGTAGACAAACGTGGCGATGAAAATGCCGAGGACGATTTGATTCTTCGTGTCCTTCATGAAAGTCTTCAGGAGACGGGGCCCGAATTGAGACGAGGCCAGGGTCAAGGCAACAATCGTGATCGAAAACGCGACGCCTCCAATCGCAATGACGGAGCCGGCGACCGTCGTTAACACTGCCCGGGCGCCTTCGGCACTCATCGTTCCAAACGGACCGAGTCCTCCCCGCACTGCGCCTGGGGAGGCGTTGTCGGCGATCAGCGTGACCGTGGCGAGGAGACCCGCAAGGAGCGTCAGGAGGGCCGGCGGGAGCCACAAGCTTGACCGTACTTGATACCAGATGTTCATGAGCCGTGTATGCATCGTCTACGAGGCCTCCGTCAGAACTTTAACAGTCGGAGTGGAGAAACAATCTGGACCGACAACTCGAACCATTAATGAAGGAATGTATAACCATTCACCCAATTCTCTAATCAAGGGAGATTCACGTTTCGACAGAGGAAAGGAGCAGGTCGGTCTCGCGCGTGGGAAACCTGATGATAGCCACAACGCGTGAGGATATTTGACCGTCGGTGGAAGGCTAGTCCGTATCTCGGAACCTGTCAACGGGTTGGCCGGAAACGGGGCGTGCGGTTGGATAGCTCGAAAGCAACGAGCGGGACAGTATGTAAGCTGTTGATTGAGAAGCGACGTGTCAGTGGCTGGGGGACCAGGATTCGAACCTGGGTAGTCAGATCCACAGGAGGGGTGAGCCAGCCGCTCTCACGGCTTGCCGAGGTGCATCACTTTTGATACACTATCGCGGGAGGTGAAAAAAATGCCCACAAAGAATCCGCGCGTGAACGTCGTCCTAGAAGGACCTCTTTACCAGGGACTCCGGCGCTGGGCCAAGCGTGACGGAGTTTCGCTGTCCCTCAAGGTGAGGGATTTGGTCAAGGATGCCTTGGATTCGGAGGAAGACCGCCGGCTCAGCCGATTTGCCGAAGAGCGGGAGAGATCCTTTGATCGAAAGAAGGCCATGAGCCACGACCAAGTATGGCGCCACCTGCGTCGGCCGAGGCGCTGAGTGGCGTTTGCGCTCCTCTACCATCCCATGGTTCATGAAGAGGATCTTCCCCGCCTTCCGTCAAATCTCCAGCGTCGCATCGCTCGGGCTATCGAAACCCGCCTGACCACTGCTCCAGAACGCTACGGCGCACCGCTGAGGGAGACCCTCAAGGGGTACTGGAAGCTTCGCGTGGGTGATTATCGTGTGGTGTACAAGATGATGGGCAGCGAGGTCTTCATCCTTGGCATTCTCCACAGGAAGGACATTTACGAAAACATCCTAGGCCGGATGGAATGATGACCACTATGACCCGCAATGCAGGGATGGCAGAACCAAGACCACCCGAATTGCCGGACCATTGCCCTTATGGTGAAACCAAGGGAGGTGTCAAAGAAGAATGTATGACTGTTCACTCATCACGTTCCTAAACAACGAGGGCCAGCCCTGAAGGACCGGCCCTCCGATTCGTGAATTCGCCTTGCAAGATTCTATGGCTGGGTGACCAGGATTCGAACCTGGGTAGTCAGGTCCACAAGAACCTATAAAACCTCCCGGGCGAATCCCTGGTCGATTGACA
>JBFJQA010000299.1:0-3393 GCA_041616875.1 Nitrospiraceae bacterium
GGGTCTTTGAACCGCTCAAACCTCGACACCTGCAAGAGAATGGGTTTATCTCTCGGAATGCCCAATCTATTTAAGGCCTGCTGAATCTCAGTCTTAGAGAGGTCCCGGTTTTTCTCGCTCAATGGATCGATGGAGGGGTGAACGACAAACTGGGGGATCGGAAGTCGCTGCGCAAAGTCTGGAAGGGAAAAAATTGCTGCGTCATATCTGACCACGAAGTGGCGCACAAAGCGCCAGGCCCACCGTTGCGGTTGAGCGATATCAAGGTGGCAGCGCCAAATCCAATGTCCACGCTTCCGATGCTCGATGAGCGCAGCTGGTTGGGGATCATGAATCATGATCAGATCAGCATCGAGGTTCAAGGCCTGGGCATTTCGCTGGTTGACCTGGAGATAAGTTTGGTACATTTCTTCTGTCAGGTGCTGCTCCTGGCCTTGCAAGGCATTGCTCAACTTTTTTGCCACATCGAAAAATTCCTGCACTCCGGCGATCACCTCCCACCGTGCTTCAACACCAAGAGCCTTCATCATCGGCGTGAGTCGGCGCAGGACCTCCGGCATCCCACCGCCATACCTCACTGCCGTCACGTGCAGAAAGCTTCGCCCCTTGACTAGCTCACTCAACCTATTGAGAAATTCTACGGTTCCCTTTGGGGCGAACTCCCTATACTGTTCTAGCTCGATCGGCATACCCTTGTTTCCTTCTCGAGGCAGACCCTCCTCAGATCACACTGCCTTCTATCCCGTAAGGCCCGGACTCAGATCCTCGTGACTCGATCTTGAACCAATAGAACCCATACGGTCCAAGGCTCAGACTGTAGGGGCCGTCACCGATTCGCGGAAATCGTGATTTCCCAAAGAGTTCGACCGGCGTGGCCCCTTTGAACCTTGGAAGATCCAGTTCAACGGGTTGAGCGGAGCCAGCAAGATTATGCACCATC
The DNA here is from genome assembly GCA_041616875.1 of Nitrospiraceae bacterium. Classification (GTDB taxonomy): domain Bacteria; phylum Nitrospirota; class Nitrospiria; order Nitrospirales; family Nitrospiraceae; genus JBFJQA01. The sequence goes on from JBFJQA010000299.1 coordinate 941, forward strand.
ATCAAGGATTCGCCCTGGTATTCACGGAGGTAGACAAGGACCTTCTCATTGTCTGGCCTGAGAAATTCAATCGATCCGCGACCAAAGACTTTGTGTGCTCTGCGGATACCAATCATTTGTCTCATCCAGTGAAGAAGGGAATGGGGTGTCTGCTGTTGCGACTCGACGTTAATAGCCTGATAGCCATGGACTGGGTCAATAATTGCCGGCAAATAGAGGGCGGCCGGATCGGCCTTGGAAAATCCTCCGTTGCGATCGCCTGTCCACTGCATGGGAGTTCGGACACCGTTACGGTCCCCAAGATGAACATTATCACCCATCCCGATCTCATCACCATAGTAAATGATAGGGCTCCCTGGGAGGGTAAAGACGAGGCTGTTCAACAGCTCGATCTTCCTCCGGTCGTTCTCCAGGAGCGGAGCCAAACGGCGTGCAATGCCGATGTTTCTACGCATCGAGGGGTCGCGACCATAAGAATAGTACATGTAATCACGTTCCTCCCCTGAACACATTTCGAGGGTGAGCTCATCGTGATTTCTCAAGAACAGACACCACTGGCAGTTCTCAGGGATCGCTGGCGTGTGGACAAACATGTCGATGATTGGGCTCGCATCCTCGCTTCGCACTCCCATGAAAAGGCGAGGCATGAGGGGGAAGTGAAAAGCCATGTGAAATTCGTCGCCGTCTCCAAAATACGGCCGCACGTCGGCTGGCCACTGATTGGCCTCTGCAAGCAAAATGCGGCCAGTATACGTTTCCTCAATCCGTCGACGAACTTCCTTTAGGTAGACATGGGTCTCAGGTAGGTTTTCGCAGATCGTTCCTTCTCGTTCGAATAAATAGGGCACCGCGTCACAACGAAATCCATCGAGTCCTTGATCCAGCCAAAAGGACATGGTGTCCAGCATGGCCTTTTGGAGCTCGGGATTGTCATAATTCAGATCCGGCTGGTGGCTGAAAAACCGATGCCAGTAATAGGCGTTGGCGACAGGATCCCAGGTCCAGTTCGACTTCTCGGTGTCGATGAAAATGATCCGTGCCTTATTGTATTTTTTATCCGAGTCGCTCCAGACATAATAGTCGCGCTTGGGCGAGTCAGGGGAGCTCCGCGCCTCCTGAAACCAGGGATGCTGATCAGACGTATGATTCAGCACCAGGTCGGCGATGACACGAAGCCCTCGCCGATGGGCCTCATCAAGGAACTCTTTGACATCCTCTGTCGTGCCATAGGGAGGGTGGACATTGTAATAATCGGCGACATCATAGCCATCATCCCGTAGGGGTGACGGGAAAAATGGCAATAACCAGATGCAATCAATGCCCAACCATTGGAGATAATCCAACTTTTCAATGAGCCCGCGGAAATCTCCTATGCCATCGTTATTAAGGTCGTGGAAGGCCTTCACGTGGATTTCATAGAAAATGGCGTCCTTGAACCAGAGCTCGTCACCTTTAAGCACGCGCAAGGTCCTTTCAAATTCAGGCAGTTGCCGGTTTGGCCAAAAACTCGTCGCAGATCGCCAGCAACCCTGAACGCAAACGTTCCAAACTCCCTACGTAGGGATTCATCGCCCTGATGCGCTCCGATAATTCCGGAAGCAGTAAGGATTTCTCGACCCAGTTCGAGAAATCACTCTGCTGGCTGGTAAGCCGGATTCGGGCCTCGAACATGTGATAGTAGATGGCACTGACTTCAACTTCGGCAATCGCACCTCTGAATTCCTGCAATGTCCCTACCCGGAGGCCAGTCGGCACCGGGATGATCCGCGATTGGTTGAAGTAAAAGGGTTTTCCGTAGATGACTCGAGGCACAACAGAGGTTCTGGAGAGATGGTCGTCAATGATGGAAATGAGCTCTTCTCTCAGCGCCTCCAGGCTCTCAAAATCGAACGGATCGACCACCGCGAGGCGTTCACCCAGCACCAGGTCTCTCACCTGCGTCGCCACCCACTGGGCAAAGTCGTTGGAATAGCCTCCAGCGATAAAGCGTTGGCGGAGAAAATAACTATGGGTATGAAAATAGATCGAATTCAAGGGAACTTCTTCCAGAAGTTCCACGAGCCGTCGTTCGTCCTCCGCTCGTTTCCCCAGGAGTTCCTGAAGCTCGCTGCACCCGGTAAACACAAACGGTTGGTTGGCTTGATTCACAGGCGTTGTTCCTTCAAGCGATTACTCACAAATGGACGATCAAACTCCCACTGATAACACAGATCACATCGCTATGCAAAAAAAGAGTCCCCATGGAGGAATTACACAGGGGTATTGTGACCGCCCTGCTCTTACCTGCTCTTATTAGTGGGTATAAAGAAATGCTCATGTTCCCTCAACCATCAGGCCCCATAATATGTACTCTTCCCCCTCACGAGCGTGGAGGTCTTCCCACTCCAGAAGTCTCTCTGCTCCCAATACACTTGTCTCTTGGTGCGGATGAACTTCCAAAACTAGCCACTGTA
>JBFJQA010000300.1:0-3386 GCA_041616875.1 Nitrospiraceae bacterium
CGTCTGCTCGGCAAGTGCGGGGCCCGAACCTCCGCGATTCGCACTGACAGGCGAGTCCCTCCCACCGTCCGTCGAGTCGGAGTCGGGAGACTGTCCGGTATGGCAACAGCAGTCGCCGTCCGCGCTGAGCCTTGCCGAAGGGCCTTCCCTTCCACCAGACCCGAACGCCTCTTGTAGCTGCGCCATCTTATGGCGCCTCTTTGGCCTCGCTCCAGGGCCGGGGTACGCGCTCACCCCTTCTCCGACCCGCGGTTTAGGAAACCGTTTCCGCCACCTCACCCCAACTCACTCAGGCTCACGTCACAACAGTCAGGCCAACGTGAGCAAGGCTTTTCAGCCCAGGCGCGAAAGGAGCTGGAGTGTTGTGGGATGCTGTGGAGTGTGGTGGGCTTGAGCACAAAACGAGCACATCAGCATAAGCCCAAGTCCGCGAAACCGGGTTACCCATCTGACTACCCTGGCTGGTTCACGCCCTAAGACCACGGACGACGTCTACTGAAATGAACTACTTGTATAGCCGTCATTGCCAACTAATATCAGCTTTTATCAAGCTCTTACGGGATTTGTCTTATAAGACGATCATTCTGGGATCGGCGACTTCGCACATACGGCGTAGTCAGCTGGGACAACCAGCCTCCTACCATAAAGGCTGGAGTTGATCTCATTGAGTCAGAATAATAGAATCGTGCCCACCGAATACGCACTCGCCCCTAATACCCCTGCAGGCAGCGAATAGAGGAGCGCTTCTGCGCCCTCAAGGGAGCAAACTTGGTTGTGACCTGCTCCTCATGCGGGTTTAAGAATGCCCCCACAAACAAGTTTTGTGGGGGATGCACAGTACGGCTTCCTACAGGCGAAGGCATATCTCAACCAAGGTCCCCTTCCTCGAGCTCATCCGGGGCAAGTCACCTCGCCGAGCACGTGATCGGAACCACGACAGCCTTAGAGGGAGAGCGCAAACTCGTCACCGTCATGTTCTGTGACCTCGTGAACTCCACGGGTCTTGCGGAGCTTGTGGGCCCCGATGAGATGCACACGCTTTTGAATCGGTTTTTTGACCTCTCCGTGATTACGGTGCAGCAACACCAGGGGACTGTAAACCAGTTCCTCGGGGATGGGTTCATGGCATTGTTCGGCGCGCCCGTCGCTTACGAAGATCATGCGCGCCGAGCGGTTCAAGCCGCCATCGACCTCCTCCGCCATGTGACCGAAACTGACCATGTGCTGGGCCTCCCGAGAGGCGAAAAGCTTGCTGTCCGGATCGGTTTGAACACAGGTTTGGTCGTTGTTGGCCAACTCGGTGATAACGTCCGGACCGATTACACCGCCGTTGGTGACACAACGAACCTAGCGGCCCGCCTTCAGCAAACTGCCCAATCAGATACCGTCGTTATCTCCGAATCCACCCACGGCCAGGTCATGGGATATTTCACCTGCGAGCCATTAGGCCCATTACGAGTCAAGGGCAAAGTAGAGCCTGTTCAAGTCTATAAGGTTCGTGGTCCGAAGTCCTCTACCGAACTGGCTCGAGAGCGACTTGCCCGCGGATTGAGATCGTCTCTCGTCGGTCGAGAATCGGAAATGGAGGCGTTTGCGCAGCGGCTCGCACGCCTCTCGTCGGGCACTGGCGGCATCGTCTCGCTATTTGGCGCAGCGGGGATTGGTAAATCACGCCTGGTCACGGAACTCCATAGCCGACTCACAGGGCAGGAGCTTCGATGGCTTGAAGGCCGTGCCCTCTCCTTTAGCAGGTCAATCAGCTATTGGCCCTTCCAAGAGATCATCAGACGCTACATCGGCATCTCTGAGGAGGACGGAGAGGACGAGAGCTGGGACAAGCTGCAGGGACGTTTGAGAATCTTGTTTTATGATCAAGTGGCCGATGTACTGCCATACCTTGCGACTCTGATCGGCATCCCAGTAAAGGAAAAGTATAGAGAACGTGTGGCGTATCTGGACGGTCAAGCGATGGGGCAACAAATCTTTCGCGCCTCTCGCCGTTTCTTTGAGCAGCTCACCAAAGAACGGCCGCTCGTCTTGGTTTTTGAAGATTGGCATTGGGCCGACCAATCCTCGGAATTCCTCCTCGAACACTTGCTTCCACTCACGATCGTCCATCCTCTCCTCGTGTGTATCGTCGCCAGGGATAAGGAACCCGGATCTGCGGAGAGTTTTCGGAAGGTGGCGTGCAAGGAGTATCCGGACAGCTACCAAGAGATCGTGCTGAGCCCACTCTCTTCCGCCGACAGTGCTCAGCTGGCGGACAATCTTCTGGGCAAGAGCGTAGCGCCGCGGGTACGGAAACTCGTGCTCGAGAAAACCGAAGGCAATCCGTTCTTCATGGAAGAGGTGGTCCGCTCCCTGATCGCGATGGGAGCCATCGTGAAAGATACAACGAGGGGCTCGTGGGAGGCCAGGATGCAACCTGGCGCGATCCACATCCCAGATACTGTGCAAGACGTGATCATGGCGCGCGTGGACCGCCTAGATACGGAAGACAAGGAGGTGCTGAAGCTGGCCTCAGTGATCGGACGAAGCTTCTTTTATCGTATCCTACAAGCGATTGCTGGCCCCGGTCGCGAATTGCTGCATCCCCTCGACAGGTTAGTACAAGTAGAAATCCTTCGCGAAAAGAGACGCCTCCCTGAGTGGGAGTTGTTCTTCAAGCATGCACTGATTCAGGAGGCGATCTATGAAAGTATTGTGCTGCAGCGGCGCAAGCAACTGCACGCGGGGGTCGGCGCCTGCATCGAACAGGTGTTTGCGGATCGACTGGATGAATTCTACGGGCTTCTAGCTTTCCACTATGCGCGCGCAGAGAACTGGTCAAAAGCTCAGGAGTATCTGCTGAGGGCTGGGGATCAGGCTGGCAAAATGGCGGCGGACACCGAAGCGCTGACTCACTATCAGCAAGCGATCGCTGCCTACACGCGGGTCTACGGTGACAAATGGGATGCTACGGAGAGAGCGACACTCGAACGCAAAATCGGTGAAGCGTTCTATCGGCGCGGTGAACACCGACAGGCAACCGAGGATCTCTATAAAGCTCTGAGCCTGATGGGTCGGCCATATCCACAGTCGGAGTTCGCGGTTGCACTCGGCATCCTTCGACAGTTGTTCAGGCAGACAATCCGCCGTATTGCGCCGGGATTGATGGTCAGGTCCGAGGCCAACCGCCCCCAAGCTGTCGGTCAGGAACTGGTCAGAATCTATGAAATGCTCGGGTGGATGGACTACTTCATTTCCCCCAAGCGGCTATCCCTAGACGTACTGCATATTTTGAATGTAAGTGAGGAAATGAGTCTACCTGTAGAAGTCATAATAGGTTCAATGAGCGTGGGATTGGTATTCGACACTATTGGCCTGCCCACGATTGCACGATACTA
>JBFJQA010000301.1:0-3317 GCA_041616875.1 Nitrospiraceae bacterium
GAGCCATCGTAGGTTATCTGTCGTTTTCTTACGCGCATTGGGTTTCCGCCGATATTGTGATGCACCCCCGTCCAGTAGTGAAGTAAGCGATCGCTATACTCCAGACCGAGAAAATCGGATAATCTCTTAAGCTCATCCGCGGGCTGGCAGGCAAAGCGGTCGTAACTTACCTGGATCCAGGAGATGCGTCTGTGCCTGCTTGTCATGGCACGGAGGAAAAGAACAGAAAGATTGTTTATTGTCCAGGCGAGATATGATTTCCATATTGGCGTTCCTTGACGAGACCGGGAATTCGCGAAACCCCTCACATCCCTGACGAGATGAATCGCTTTGACCGTATGCTCCCCCCTCATCAATCGGATCAGTCTGTTCACGCTCTTGGAGGCGTCCACCACACAATTCGAGTGACTGGCTTCGGTAATGGATTCGAAGAGTACCGTGTCGAGGCTCATGGCTTGCTTATTGCCGATCCCAAGCAGGTACGAAATAGCCTCCATTCTGCCGACTCGAGCAGGATAGCACGCGATCTCGCGACCGCTCTTTTTTTCGAACGAAGAGAAGACCTGCTGCCATACAGGACACCGCGTGATATGGCCTGCACCACAGGTACACGGACTACCCGGTAAAAAATGATCTGGCTCTGGCTTCGACACGTAGTCTTGAAGGAACTTGAGTTCGCCGGCACTAAAGCTTCCCGAAGAACTTCCCAACACCATGCTGAGGAGGGTGGATCCGCTATGCCCGCAACCAACGATGTAGGCAATCTGGCGAGGAAGAGGGACCTTCATGCAGCTACCTTTCTCAACTGCTCATGGAGTCGGGCCGTCTTCTCAGGAGACGGATGGCCGCCCAGCGGCGCGTAACATGCGGTCCCACAAGGCAACACGGTGATCCAATGATTTTTCCACGGAGAGCTTGTCTACCGCAAAGCGCCTAGCTTTGATCCGAAATGCTTCTCCTTCTTGCTCGAGCTTTCTGGTCCAGTATCCTGCTGCTTCGGCCAACCCCTCGAGGTCCTCAGGATGAACCCTAGACCCCAACTCCGCTTCTGTGAGGAATTCATTCCCGATGTCCAGGCCGATCACCGGCTTCCCGCACGCAAGATATTGTCGAATCTTCTGAGACGAGTTCCCATAGGTCGCGGCCCGGTCGGCATCATCGAGAGCGAGGCAGAGATCCATGCAATTAATATAGTCGGGCAAGCGTTCATAGGGGACGATTCCAACGAAGAAGCAGCGTTGCTCGAGACCATGTCTCTGCGCGAGCCTCACCACCTCATGAAGCCGATCATCGAATCCCACGACCAGGATCGCTAGCTTCGGAAACTCGTCTCGGAGACGCACACCGATTTCTACAAGCTGTCGCGCCCCCCTTTGGCTTGGGACGCCGCCTGCGTAGCCCAAAACCGGCCAGCATGAGCTCACATCCACTCCAGGCAACCGAGGCTTTTCCTTTACCGGCTTGAAGGTCTCCGTGTTGACGGCGTTCTCTACGTGCAACAGTTTGGCAGCACTGCCTAAATCTTTAGCTGCACGAGCGTAAAATTGCCTTGTCACCGTGTCGATCGCGACCGCCCGCTCCATAATGCTCAGATTCAGGGCTTCTGTGAGCCGTGAGATCCAGCGTCTGCCGAATGCCTGACCTCGCCAGTCCCGCCAATAGCGGCCCAATGTCTTGACCGCCAACGGCACGCTTGTCCACCGCTGAAGCAACCATGCTCCAATCGGTAGTGGACCGAGCCGCGTAATAGCAAGGCCAACGTCACGGCTCTTGGCCAGGTAGAGCAACAATATAGAATGATGAACGAGGAATCCCAAATATCTGATGGGCCGATAGCCCCTGTGGGGTATACAGAAGAAGAACCCCTCGCCGGGCGACTCCGGAATCGCATTTTCCGGCCGCGGCAGCACACAGAGAACCCGCTCTCCCCACCGGTTCCTTAGCGCAATCACAAACTCCCTCTCGTTCACCCCAGGGCCATTGGGCAGTGAGATATCGACACTGGAGAAGTAGAGAATTGGGGCTTCGGGCATAACCACTGGACTATCTGGGTCACTCCTAAGTAGATAACACGGCTTCGTACAATTCCCGATCCTCCGGCTCGACGAGACTGGTGTTATGCCAAAGGAGTGTGAAATCTCCGGAGAAGCGCCGGCAGGTGTTCTTCACATCCTCGAAGACACGGAAGGCAGCCTCACCTCCCAGGTACATATATTTGCGTGAGAGAACCGAACGCTCCATCGCGATCAAGGGACGCTCCCTCAGTCTCAGGGGCTTTCGTTCTTGAACATCATAGGCAGGATATTCGTAACACGCTCCACACCGAAAACCGGGCCGCTCGGGGTATGTCAGCGTTGAATCGTAATCCAGCCCCGCCAAGTCCCAGTTCCGGAATGTTTCCGGCGTCCTCCACCTCAGGTAATGCTGACGACCACCCCATTTCTCTCGCTGCACACCCTCTTCCGCACATATGTCCCTCAGTATGTTGAATTCCTTCAAGGTCTGTGCAGGATCCCTAACCGTGTTGTAACTGGCATGAAGGCCGAGTTCATGGCCTCTTGAATGAATCTGGCGCAGCAGCTTTCTAGTATTTTGATCTCTGATTGAGTAAGATCCGTCAATCCGTCCGGCTGGACGATCCGTAATAAAATAAAATGCACTCGCGAGGTTATTTCGCTCGCTCAAGTCCATAATGTACTCGAATGTGAAGCAGGGGTCAGCCTTGACCCCTTTCATCCGAACTTGTATAGCTGTTTTCATTGTGTTGGCAGCTCTGAATACACTCCGGCGACGTAACACGTCACCGGCAATCCGGCGCGCAAGTCCCGAGACTCCATAAAGAGTTTTATCAGTGAGGGCATCCACATCGTGAGACACAATCATTTTGAAAGAGCGTCTCTTTCGTTCAAGCTCTGGCCACAGTCTTTGTATGCATGCCCACAGCACCTCGGCGTACTCATTGACGATCGGTCGCGAGACGAAGGCGGCTCCGATTGAAGCCTCTAATGGAAACCGATCATGGACGTCCATGGCTCTTGTAACCGCCTCCTCGTACCGGCTCAACATGAAAAACGCTGAGCCGAACACATCCAGCCCGAGCCAAATCTCGTGCGGGCTTTCTGACAGGAAGCGGTTGCTAGAAAGCGGCTTTCCGTACAACACGGGCAAACAGGGCTCGGCTACGTTGACCTCGGGTAAATCCTCAGTCACAGACCAACCCTCGGCCGGTATCGAAGGCAGACTCCCTTCCTGCAACCATGCTTGACCGGACCGTCGGAAGAACTCATCATTGGTAAACAATGATTTTCCCCTCCCAC
>JBFJQA010000302.1:0-3306 GCA_041616875.1 Nitrospiraceae bacterium
CCGATTAGGTACCGGCATGGCGTTCGTCGCGGCTGCTCTCTTCGCTGGGCTGCTGGGGCTAATGTATTACAAAATTCTCTTTCAACTCGGCCTGCAGTGGTTCGCAGACCCCGATTACTCTCACGGAATTTTGGTCCCGTTCCTGTCAGCCTATTTCGTTTGGGAGGGCCGTGAGAAGTTGCTTTCCCTGTCCATTACGCCCAATCCCTGGGGTGTCGGGCTTCTCGCGCTCGGGTTGCTGATGCTCGTTATCGGGTCGATCGGAGCGGAGCTGTTCGTGCAGCGAATCTCGCTTATCGTGATCCTGGCGGGCTTGGTTCTGCTCCTGCTGGGTCACGGGCATTTGCGCGCGCTCGCCTTCCCGATTCTGTTTCTGTTCTTCATGGTGCCGCTGCCCGCGATTGTCATGAACGCGGTGGCCTTTCCCCTGCAACTGTTCGCCGCGAAGAGCGCCGAGTTTTGCCTGTTTAACCTCGGTATTCCCGTTCTCCGGGAAGGGAATGTTATTGTGCTGTCCGGAACCACCCTCGAGGTGGCGGAAGCATGCAGCGGAATCCGGTCGTTGCAAGCTCTCCTTGCCCTTGGGACCGTTTATGCCTATTTTTCCCAACGCGCGATGTGGAAGCGGTGGGCCGTCGTGCTCTTGTCCGTTCCCATCGCGATCGCGGCCAATGCCTTCCGGGTAAGCGGCACCGGCGTTTTGGCACATTCCTGGGGTGTCGAGGCTGCTGAGGGGTTCTATCACACGTTCTCGGGTTGGCTGATGTTTGTGGTGGCCTTTGTGCTGCTGTTGGCCTGCGGCACCGTGCTGTCGCGTTTGGGGAGAAGCTAAGGTCACAAGGCGCGAGTGGGTGATGAAGACCTGGCCGACCGCCGTTGCTCTTGGGATGCTCGCCGCCACCTGGGGAATCCTGCACTCGCTTTCGCATGGCGAACCGTTTTTGGCCAAGAAACCGTTTGCCGAATTCCCGCTCACACTTGGAGAGCGATGGCAGGGCAGGGAGCTTGGGCTTGCGCCATACATCTTGGAGGTCTTGAAGCTCACCGACTTCATGATGCGGGCGTATGTACCAACGGCACAGGCGCGAGGCAATGGGCACGAGGCTATGGGCAAAGTACCGGAGAACAGAACTGCTTCTCCCGTGTTCCTCTACGTCGGCTATTACCAAAGTCAGCGAACAGGGGCGACCTATCACTCGCCAAAAAACTGCCTTCCAGGCGCGGGGTGGCAGATCATTGAGCATGACCAAGTGACGGTTTCCCTTCGGGACCAGCAGCCCACCACGATTAATAAAGTCCTCATCCAAAAAGGCCTCGATCAGCAGGTGATTCTTTACTGGTACCAGGATAGGGGACGCGTCATCGCCAGCGAATACTGGGCCAAAGCATATCTCATTTGGGATGCGATGACGCAGAACCGCACCGATGGGGCCATGGTTCGGATTTCCGTGCCGGTCACCATCACGACGCAAGCGGCCTATCAGCAGGGGTTGAGTTTTCTGGATGATCTCTGGCCTGTGCTCCAGGCATACCTTCCGGGAGAGGGAGGAGCCTCGTGATTGACTCGTATTCCTTCTGGAACGCTGTCATCCCGGCCCTGGCGGCGGCTGGCGCCTTCGGGCTCGCTGGGATTCTCCTGGCTAAAGGCCGCCGTTGTGAGTGGTACCGGAATGTTGCGTGGATGTTGGCGGCCACTGGTCTGATCCAGTGTGGGAATCTGCTCCTTGTTTTAAACGGGGCCCAGGCTGTGACCGTGAGGCGCCTGGCTTTGTCGGGGGAGCTGTGGCAGACAGCGGCCCTCCTCTATGTAGGCCTGACCCTAATGGGGGCCTCCGGGAATAACGAATATGATCGTATCAGGTGGCGGGCGCGTGTCGTCGCCGTCCTGGCACTCGGACTCGGAAGTCTCGCCTGGTGGGAGGAAATCTATACCCTACCTCAGTGGAAGGCTGGTATTGGTGAAATCGGAGTGAATAACCTTGGGCGTGTCATTTACGCCTTTTTAGTTCTCGCCCTAGCCATAGGGATTGGTCAGTTCGAGACCATCCTACGCAAGTTGCGGGAGCCTCATCGCTTTCAGCTCAAATTCGTCCTGGTGGGTCTTGGTGGGTTGGCCGGGTACGAAATCTACCAGGATAGTCAGGTTCTGTTGATGTCTGTTTGGAAAGCGGAATATGCCATCATCGGTGGGTGGGCGACCCTTCTTTCTCTTGGTCTGGTCACCTTTGGATTGGTGCGGAGCCGTTTGGAGGCCATCAAAACCCAGGTGTACGTGTCACCACAGATCGTGTATGGGTCCGTGACTTTTATCTTGATCGGGATGTACTTGGTGGCGGTAGGGGTGCTTGGCCAACTGGTTCGATGGTCTGGGCGGCCATGGAGCCAAGGGTTGATTTCACTCGTAGCCTTCAGCGCGGTCGTTGGCTTGGTGATAACCGTGCTCTCCAGGACGGCACGAAACAAGCTGAGAGGTTTCGTGCTCCGTCATTTTTATCGCACCAAATATGATTATCGAAGTAAGTGGTTAGAGGTCACTGAAGCGTTTAGGGGCTGTAGCTCAATTGAGACGATCCTCGACGAGCTGTTGGCCGTCCTGAGTCGAACATTCGGAGCTGAAAGAATTTCGATTTGGCTCCATTGTGAAGCGGACGAGCGCTTTCACCAGGTTCGTTCGGTCAATCCAGAAACTCCTCCGACGCCCTTACCCGCTTCCCACCCCATGGTCGTTCGATTGCGCGGCACTGAGACGGCCGCCAACCTCCACGAGGACACAAAAGCGCCTCTTCGCGATCCGGCAGCACAGGGCGCTGATCACTTTTTGGAGCACACCCAGGCTGTGCTTATCGCCCCGATCTCGTTCGGAGCCGACCTTGGCGGCTTTGTGGCGCTAAGCCGGGATCCGAAGGGAACACGTTATGGGCCGGAGGATTGTGACTTGCTTCAAGCCGTTTTGCATCACGTCAGCGTGCTCATCTCCCAGGCAAAGTTAGCGGAGGAGCGTCGCGCGGCTGCACAGTTGGAAGCTCTCCACCGCTTCACTGCCTTTTGCTTGCACGATTTAAAAAATTTAGCCGCTAGGCTGACGTTGGTGGTCCAAAATGCGAAGAGCCATGGGGGCGACCCAGCTTTTCGCGAAACGGCGATGCGGACCGTGGCCGACACGGCGGATCAGATGGTACGCCTTATCGGCAAATTTTCAACCAAACCCCTGCGGGGGAGTACGGAGAAAAAGAGGCCGACTGGAGTGGATGTCAACCGGGTGATTGAAGAGACGGTTGGATCCATCAATGGAGCCAGGCACGGTCC
>JBFJQA010000303.1:0-3281 GCA_041616875.1 Nitrospiraceae bacterium
CAGCCGGTCGACATTGTAGCGAAGCCTGACCTTGTCTGGAAGCGCCAATGTCCAAGCCTGTGTGTCACCTCTTGAAAGACACCCGTTTGCGTAACTCCCACGGGCAACTCCACTTCCTAATAGTAGGTTGAGATTTCAAAAATGAAATTATTTCATAACCAAAGGAGCAGGCCGGCTATTCCGCGACTGATCTGAACAATGAAAAATGTTAACAACTCGTTGATTTTAGGCTACTTTCACATATAAACAGATTTCTGGCACCTCCATTGCTCAGCAGACAGCTTGCCCGGATCAGAGTCCATGGGCATAAACCCTTAGCTTCCTCGTGGAACCGGGAGCAGGCCAAACCGTAGGTTGAATTTTTTGATGCAAGAGCCGATCATATGGGCCCCAGAAGAAAACAGGGCTTCTGGCAGGCCGGGAACAATGAGCCAACCGCCCCACGGAATACATGGAGGTGTACCATGCGCAGTAAATTCGAGAACATAAACGTTGCCGGGATCATCCTCTTTAGCTTCCTTGTCAACACAGCTCTACCGGCCTCCGTGGAGGCGCACGGTTCCCATCCAAAAGGTGGAAAACGGCTGCAACAGTGTGGCAAGGCCGACAAACAGACGAAGCGTGTCGCGAGACATACCACCGGCGCTGCAGTCGAGCGCTTCCAACTCAAGGAGCTTATTACCCAAGAAGACTTCGACCGAGCGAGTCGGGAAATGAACCACTTCTTAAGATGGAAGCTGGGAGGGAAGGTCGCCGTCTGTGGTCAGTATGTGAGTACAGGGTACGGACACTTCGAAAAAGCGTATGGTGATGAAGCCGCAGCGATGATGCTGGGGGTGCTCAGTTTCAGTCGCCAGGACGCCGAACTCGAGATTCCTGACTGGATGATCAACTATATTGAGAAATACGTGGGCTTCACGGAGCCTTCCCTCTATGGCTATTTTGGCAAGGATCTCGGCCTTCCCGAACCGCTGATCTTTCAGCTCACCAATAAGATCAGAAGAAAACTCGTGGACGAAACGCTTCACGTAAAAGTCTATATCCCAAAAAAGTTTGATGTGGATAACCGGCTTGTTGAGGGATCGATAGTCGCCAAAAAGACAGAGGCTCAAGGTGGCGGCTCACCTCCTTCAGTCCTCGGCAAGAACAAATCCCTCGTGAACCCTCGGCTCGGGACTTTTTCTACAAGAACTCCCAATAAGGGCACAGGATCCTCTCCTGGAAAAGGCCCGATCGGCAAGAGTCCGCCTATCGGAGGCAGTGGGACCGGGACCTCTCCAGATGTATGCGAAGACCCTTATTCGTCGGAAGACTGCTACTGCCAAGCCTTTCCTGAGGACTGCGCCGGAGGTGGTCAGTACGCGGAGGAGGATTTCAAGGGAACGAAAGACACTTCTTATGACTACTTTGAGGAGAGGAGTGATATGGAATCAGAAGAATCTTTTGAAAAGAGGGACAGCTTTGATCCGTTCTCATCGGGATCGGAGCAAGGGCCTCTGCAGAGCGATGTTCCTTGGTATGAGAAACTTGGAGGGACGGGCCAGTAGGTCAGACGGCCTGCGCCCTACCATTCTCTTTTGAATTTACGACGCAGTTCAGTGCTCAACGTGCATGAATCTTCATACGTGGGGGATCCACAAGGAGGATGGACCATGTATCCAATCACAGGGTTGCTCATAAGCCTGATGGCAGTAGGACTGAGCGCCTGCTCTCTGCCCGCCTCGTCCAAGGTGACGAGCACCGGGGGCGATCCAATGGCTGCCAAACGGGCTGAATCCTACGACGGCCCCAAGGCTCGTATCGCCGTAGCCGATTTCGAAGACAAGATGTCAAGCTCGGGGTACTATCGCGCAGAATATGGGCGAGGGATGTCGGATATGCTCACGAATTCCTTGTTTCACACGAACCGCTACATCGTGCTGGAGCGAGAAAAACTTCAGGCCGTCATGGCAGAGCAGAATTTGGGCGCATCTGGCCGCGTCAAAAAGGAAACCGCTGCAGACATCGGCGAACTGGAAGGCGCCGAACTCATGGTCACGGGTGCGATCACAGGGTTCGATCCTGGTGTATCCAAGGGCTCGGGGGGTGCGGGTGGGGACCTCTTCGGCGCGTTTGGTGCCATGATAGACAAGATGGCGGGAAGCGTCCAAACCGCACGTGTCGCGATGGACATCCGGGTCATCGATACCCGCACGGCGAGAGTTCTCGCTGCCACCAGCGTGGAAGGAACGGCCACTGGAGTCAGCGGAGAGGCCGGCTACACCGCAACGGGCCTTGGTGGCGGACTCAGTGGCTTCTCAAAAACCCCGATGGAGCGCGCCATTCGCGACATGATCCAGCAGGCGGTTGACTATATCGTCACACAGACCCCCCAGCGGTTTTTTCATTACTCGGCTCAGAAATAGCACGCAACACGAGCTGCAAGGAATGGCACTCGTAAACGTGAGCAGATGCTAGCTGAAAAGAGGACCTCCTATATGTTACAGGCGAGTCACAATGTGGTAAGAATCAATTCCCGCGATGCGATTCAACTAGCACATCCATGTGGAATGAGATGCGGATACTGGAGGACAACTTTCTACTGGACCATAGTGATGTCTGTGTCTCTCCTCATGGTGACAACCGGTCCAGCCTTTTCAGGGGGGTTGCGATCGGACAAGGGAGTCCATGCAACAGATCGAATGCGGGACTTAACGGTTGAACCGCCGTCTTTTGGTCCGCCACAACGTGGTCACATCTACGGCGGACCATACCCGCCTCCATATCCCTATTCCTATCCCTATCCCTATCCCCCGTACCCCTATCCTGCGTACCCATGGTCACCCCCTCCCTCTTACTACGCACCGCCCTCAGGCGGGCCCTATGATCAGCAAGTGATTCCGGCCGGACGAGTGGCGCTGCTGGTAGATCCGGTCAGTGCGGAGGTGTTTGTCGACGGCCACCCGCTTACACAACGAAGCGATCTCTCCTACGAAGTTGGGCTGCTGGTCGGAAAGCACACCGTCTTGGTCCGCAAGCAGGGCTACGTGCCTTACGAGGAGACCCTAGAAATCTCCGCAGGCCAGCGATTGATGCTTACCATCAGGCTGAATAAGCAAGACTAAGCGTTCCCATTGCCCGGGACATAACAGCAAGCAAGAGACCTTACAGACCCTGTCCCTCTGCCTGCACAAATCATCAGAACAGTGCCCGGGGTTCTTGCGACACAAAACACTGACGCCTTCTTTTCCATTTCTGAAATTCACTTTGTTCTATCAGTTGTTTGCCGATGAGCTGCTGTC
>JBFJQA010000304.1:0-3257 GCA_041616875.1 Nitrospiraceae bacterium
AATGGCGCGACAAACCAGCCGAGATTGATTTTCGCGTTATCTCCATCACCTAAGGAAACTGTGTGCTCTGGATTCTGAAACGACAATTCCTTGTACAGCTCCATTCTGCTTTTGAGATAGAGAACCATGTCGCCCAATGGAGCGGTAATCCCTCCTGCTCCGGCCATTACATTGGGGAAGATCCAGGGGGCCACCTGAGCTGTCATCACGATTGGGCCAAACCTGCGATATTGAGCATATCCGGCAATCGCTCTATCGCTATCGACGGCCACGCCCGCAGTGGTTGAAGTCATGTTCAATGGGGACAGCACGTTGTTTTCGATCAGCTCTTGAAAGCTTTCGCCTTCCATTTCAGAAAGCAGAAAACCCAGCAAACCTGCGCCCAGGTTTGAATAGTGAAATTGTTCTGGCGAGTTCTCGTCCAGGGCTGCAGAAGCAAGGTATTCAAACACATGGTCTTGACGGAGGTATTCGTAGGGGTTGTCGAGCAGGTGCTCTGCCAAGATAGCGCGCATAGTCCCCCGCAAGAGTGCCCGGTCGGTCACGCTATAAGGAAGGTTGCTCAGCCCTGAAGTGTGGGTCGCCAGTTGTTTCCACGTGATTTGTCCCAAACCCGGGTTTTTCGCAAGAACGGTTTGAGGTACAAAGGGTTCAATTGTGCTGTCAAGCTCGAGGTTGTGTTTATCCAAAACCCGCACCATGGCGGCATACGTAAAGGTTTTGGTAACAGAGCCGATCTCAAAAATGGTGGTGTCATCAAGGCGAAAGGCGTCACTTGAGGGGCCCTGGCTCAAGCAGAGTGAAGAGGCGTCTTCACCTTTGACGAGTCCAATACACATATCGCGAATATCTTTTCGTTTCAAGAAGTTGACGGAAAGCCTATTGATTCTGGCGTCCAACGGGCCGATCGTCCCCTCTTGCCAACTTTTGATTGCCCCCTCGCTCTGCCAACCTATGCTGAAGCCCATGCCGAGAATAACGAGCAGGATGAAGGCGCCATAGGCAGCTAGGACCCATCTTTGTTTCTTCACTCTCTTGGGATTGCGTCTTTCTCCGATGGAATGCAGTTTCTTCTGAAGCGACTCTTGATATCTTTCCCGAGTAATCAGCCCGAGCAGATGTGCAATACGGAGACGGGTCCTCACCAGAAACAAGAGCAAGCTCACCGCAAATATCATGATGAGGCCATCGACGATCAAACCGAGGATCAGGGCCTCTGCCACGGTCAGGTGTTGCAGAAGGAATGCTTGGAGTTTCAGTATCGTATCCATGGTGGCTGACCCTTTTCAGTAAAAATCCGGCTTGCATTACTCCACGGGGCTGCAGTTAGTCTTCAGAAGGGTCGCTTGGCTCATCCGGTCCACGATCACCAGTGGCTTCCGCTAGCCAGTAGGGTGAGACAGTACTGACTGCGACTCCGACGACGATTCCCAGCACGAGTCCCAATGGAATGGATCCAGCTACGGCCCCAAGAACGATGCCCATCGCAACGCTGATTCCAATGATTCGATTCCTGGTTCTCATTTCGAAATCTCCCTTCTCTTTTGGAGCGGGGGTTCCGGTTGAAGACCGCCTTCAGCTGCTGCCCCGCGTCGACATGCTCTTCCTATTGCAACCGTTGTTCCAGAGACCCCAGTTACACTTTAATTCCTTTATGAGAAGCAGTTTGTGAACAGAAATGGTTGAATTAGCCGGTACTGAGATCTCAATGTTTCGTGAGATTTCAGTTGCCGATTCATGAGATTTCATGAACAATGCTTCCTATGCCTCCCATCCGAACCGCGGGACAACCAGCCATATTTCGGCAACTACTGCTCGAAATGGCGCAGGAGAGGAGTCTGGATAAGCTCCTGGAGCTTGTCGTTTCGCGCTTGTATGCTATCCCCCAAGTCGCACTGTCTCGCGTGTGGCTGATCGGTCCCGGCGATATTTGCTCCGCGTGTCACATGAGAGACGAGTGCCCGGACCAAACGTCCTGTCTGCATCTGGTAGCCAGCGCGGGAGCGTCTCAGGTCGACGACGCTGACTGGTCGGGGCTGAACGGCAAATTCCGGCGTTTCCCCCTGGGAGTCCGCAAGGTCGGACACATCGCTGCGAGCGGAGAATCGGTTGAAATACGGGACATCGAAAAGGAATCGAAGTGGATCGTTCGACCGGACTGGGCGAAGAGGGAATCGATCCATGGATTCCGCGGAGAGCCTCTCGACCACCAGGATGAAGTTCTCGGGGTACTGGCGATATTCACTCGCGAAGCACCCGGCCAGAGTCTTTCCTGGTTGCGGCTGATCGCCGATCACGCGGCCTCGGCCATTGCCAATGCCCGGGCGTTTGAGGAGATCGAGCGGCTGCAGACTCAGCTCGAGCTCGAGAATGAATACCTGCGGGACGAAGTCAAGACGGCTCAGGGGTTTGGAGACATCGTGGGCAGAAGCCCCGCTCTCCTCAAGGTGCTGGATCAGGTAAGCCTGGTAGCTCCCACGGTGACGAGCGTTCTGATTCAGGGCGAGACCGGTACAGGAAAGGAACTGATGGCCAGGGCCATCCATGAACGCAGCCAGCGGTCCGGCGGCCCTCTCATCAAGGTGAACTGCGCATCGATTCCGTCCGACCTGTTTGAGAGCGAATTCTTCGGTCATCTCAAGGGGGCTTTCACCGGAGCCGTGCGCGACCGCGTGGGTCGATTCGAACTGGCCGGCGGTGGGACACTATTCCTGGACGAAGTGGCCGAGATTCCCTTGGACATGCAGAGCAAACTTCTTCGGGTCCTGCAGGAGCAGACTTTCGAAAGAGTGGGGGATGAGAGGCCCAGGTCGGCGGACACTCGGATCGTGGCTGCTACGAATCGCGACCTCCGAATCGAGGTGGAGGAGGGGCGGTTCCGCCAGGACCTCTACTACCGGCTGAGCGTATTCCCGATAGAAGTTCCTCCATTGAGGCAACGACGTGAGGATATTCCACTTCTGGCCAGCCATTTTCTGAAGCTGCACTCGCGCAGATCGGGCTTTCCCGAACCGAAGGTCAAGAAACGGCATTACCTGCAACTGGAGAATTATTCCTGGCCGGGCAACGTGCGTGAGCTGAGCAACGTGATCGAGCGGGCCATCATCACATCTCAAATGGGTCCGCTGAGGTTGGATCTACCCGAGTCAAGCGAGGAGTCCCCCCCGCCAAAAGGAGGCCGACGACTGCTCACCGATGCGGAAATCCGACAAAAAGAGCGTGAGAATCTCGTCGCGATCTTGGAAGAGACGGGGTGG
>JBFJQA010000305.1:0-3227 GCA_041616875.1 Nitrospiraceae bacterium
GGCCCCCCTTATTCATCACCTGCAAGATCATCAGGACGCCTATGCCGCCCAAGGACTCACCGTTCGAATACGCACCGATCGGGTACGCGTCAGCCCCGGGCACTCTTACGAGGTCGTGCAACGGCGGGGCCAGGTCCTAATCCGAAGGGCAAAGGACGTCGTCCTTCACGGAGGAGTGCATGAACAATCCGCTTCTGAGTCGGCTGGTCAGCGTCATACAGTCCTCCACGTCGGCCTGAGCCCCGAGGAACCCCAGAGATCCCTTTTTTACAGCCCGACGTGAGCCTTGAGGATGGGGGACTGAGCAATCTGCGGGTTATTCGGCGCAAGCTCCACCGCCTTCTTAAACGACCTCGTGGCATCCTCGTGCTTTCCTAATTTGTCTAGGGTGAGACCGAGATTGAAGTGGGCTTCGGCCAGACCGGGGTCCACTCCGAGGCTTTTTCGAAAATGTACCTCGGCCACATCCCAATGGCCCTCCTTGTAATGACTGACCCCCTCGTCATTTTCCATTCGCCCAGGTGAACCGGGAATCGCCATCAGAGCGGTATTGGCTCCTGGCACCTCTTCCTCCTTCATGGTGTCCTCAGCTGCTTGTGGCGTTGTGGGTTCCTCGGGTTTCTTGCTTTCCCCACTTGGCTTGCTGGAATCGCACGCAGCGGTAAGCAGAAAGCAGCCAACGATTGTGCAAACGAGCGAAGCGCTCTGTCTCATGGTGATCCCCCTTGTGTGGAATGTCGGTTGTTTGATGGTATCAGAGCAGTCCAGTTCTGAAAAGACCAACCCTAGGCATGACGCACGACAACGCCCGATAGATGGACGAGGTCTTTCTCGACGGACCCATATCGTTCATAGAGGACCCAAAGGCTAGGGAAGCAGCTTCTTCTCCGTCAAGAAATCCCGCGCCACCGCCCGGACCGATCGATGCTCTCCATCCACCTGGTGATTCAATCGTTGCATCGTTGCTTCAGACAGTGTGCCGGCGAGTTGATTCAGAGCCTCCTGGAGGCCATGGGTTTTTCCGAGGATTTCAGAGCGAACAGCAATCACCGCTTGATAGGGCGGAAAATACTGCTTGTCATCTTCAAGAACCGTCACGTCTAAGGCAGCCAGCAGCCCATCCGTAGAATTCGCGGCCACCATGTTCACCTGGTTTTGTTTTAACGCTTGATAGAGCAGGCCAAGATCCATGGTCTTGATCGATGCATCCAATGGTAAATGGTAGGTGTCTTGGAGTCCTTGTAATCCGTCAGGCCGCTGTTGGAATTCGTACCCCATCCCCAATTTCCAACTCCCTGTGTACGTTGCCGCATCGCTGATCGTCTTTAACCCATGTCGGCGCGCATCCTCTCCGCGGATCACGATAGCAAAGGTATCGTTAAACCCTAGCGGATCCAGCCACTCGATCTGCCAGCGCGACCGATAGGCCTCTCTCACGGTGGCCAGGACAGCAGCCGGCTCGGAGGATGGTGGCTGCTTCAAAATTGCGGTGAGGGCGGTGCCGGTATATTCAGGATAGAGGTCAATGTCGCCGTTGATCAGAGCCTCATGGGCCAAGAGGGTTCCTCCCAGGTTGAGCCGGCGATCAACTGGTTTTCCTAATCGGTGTTCAAGGTGTTGGGCAATGATTTCGCCAAGGATGACTTGTTCTGTGAAGTTTTTCGAAGCTACAACAAGCGGCCGCTCTCCGTTGCAGCCGGAAACCGATGCAACCAACATGAAAGCCGCCGCACATAGTACGACTGAACGGCACGACGTGGCCAAAGCCTGCTTAGACGTCATGTGTCCCTGTACCCTGCTTGAGAAAGATCCTCACCAGTCATGTCCAGGGGAATATGCTGGCAGGGCATCTTTGGTCTCAAAACGTGAGCCTGCAAGACAGCGAAGAGCCAGGATTGGTCACCTGGGTAAGAACCGTCGCTCGACCCAGGAGAGGCCCTTATCAGCCAACAGCGCCATCAAGGCGGCCGGCACGGCCCCGGCCAGAATCTGGGTGGTATCCACGGAGGCGAGTCCCCGAAAAATAAAAACACCGAGCCCACCGCCTCCAATCGCGGCTGCAATGGTCGCTGTGCCAACAGTAATCACAGTTGCCACGCGAATGCCGGTAAGAATAGTTCGGGATGCGAGGGGTAACTCAACCATCCACAGAAGCTGGCGCCCAGTCATGCCCATGGCGATGGCCGATGCTCGCACGGCCCGGTCCACGCCCATAATCCCAGCCAGCGTATTCTGTAGAATTGGCAGCAAGGCATACAAGACCAGTGCGATAATCGCGGTATGCTTCCCAATACCACCAAGTAGTGGAAGCGGAATGAGGAATCCGAATAGCGCAAGGCTTGGCACCGTCTGCATCACATTGGTGAGCGCGACGACCCATCGTCGAAGAGCTTCACGTCGAGTCAACAGGATACCCGTTGGAACAGCAACGGCACAGGCGACAGCCAGAGCTGTTGCGACAAGGAACAGATGTTCAAGCGTCAGGGTCACGAGGTCTCGCTCAAGACCCATTGGCATCAGGCATCCACCCCGGAGCTTAGGCAGGAGAGAAACGCCTGGACCTCTTGTCCCTGGGAATGAAGAAACTCTGGAGGAGTCGTCAACACCTCGAGATATCCATGGTTGAGGAGACCGATCCTCGTTCCGAGAAGGAGGGCCTCCCGCACGTCATGTGTGACAAAAATCGCGGTCTTACCGAAATTTTTTCGGAGGGCAAGGAATTGGCGCTGCAGTTCGACCCGGGTGATGGGGTCTAGGGCGCCGAAGGGTTCATCGAACAAGAGGATGTCTGGGTCCGCGGCTAAGGCGCGTGCCACCCCCACCCGTTGGCGCTGACCCCCAGACAATTCGCGTGGATATCTTTGCGCAAACTGGTTGGGTGGTAACCCGATCTGATCAAGCAATCCCTCCACCCTGGCCTTGATCCGATCTTGCGGCCAACCCTCCAGATGGGGCACCAGGCCGACATTTTCGCCCACCGTGAAGTGAGGAAATAAGCCCCCTTCTTGAATCACGTACCCGATTCGGCGCTTAAGACGAATGGCATCCCACGTGATGGTCGCTTGTCCCTCAACCAAGATGGTTCCCGCAGTGGGGTTTACCAAACCGTTGACCAGTCGCAACAGGGTCGTCTTGCCTGACCCACTTCGCCCCAACAGCACCAGAGTCTCACCCGACTCCACGTCAAAGGTCAGGTCTCGAAGAATGTCCGTTGCGCCGATACGATA
>JBFJQA010000306.1:0-3169 GCA_041616875.1 Nitrospiraceae bacterium
GCTGAAGGAACGCCTGGTTCAGTTCAACCGATGGACCTCCCCCCAAACCCCCTGATCGTGAACGGGATCGAAGAGGTGGTTCGCAAAGCGACCAAGGATATCAGCTCCGACAAGGAGATGGACGTGAATATTCTGGCCATCTCCAATTATGACACGACAAACGAGCTGTTCTTGGTCTTCGCGAAGGTGGCCATTGTGGACGTCGATAAGCGCTACGATCTCGGGTTCATCAGGCATTTTCGGCTTCGCCCGGTCGCCGATGGCAATTGGAAGCTCGAAATGATGACCAGAACGAGCAGACCACCGAAGAGCAAGCCGGGAGTCAAACCCTAAAGCAAGGCCCCGTGCGCGAAAATCCTTTGCACCTGAAGAAAAGCGATCGTCATAGGACTCCCTCGGCTATTCCCAGACAGGCATTCAGTGATCGAACGCTTCTAGGAGAGCATGTGTTCCAGGCGAGATTTCAAGGGGTCTTGCAAAGACCGCGTCGCATCAAGGTCAATCAACTCGATAAAGGCGGGAACACCGGAGAATCGCGTGGCGGTCAACAGCAATTCATCAGACGGCCGAAACGACGGAAGGCAGGACCGGATGATGACACATTGCAGATCGCCCAAGCCGGTTAAGGTCTCCATCTGCACGTCATACCGCAAGTCCGCAAGCAACTGCGTGAGGTTGGGAAAGGCCTGCAGGAATAAGTGCATGGCGAGGGCATCCACGACAAAATCCCGAACAGAAGCTGCCCGTCGTTCACTTTTTCCGATGACCGTTTTTCGAAATTGTCCTAACGTATAGTCAGAGCGATAGGTCAGGATCCATTGACCAGGAGAGGTAATGGTCAGGCCCTTGGACTCTTTGACATTTTTCGCGACGTGCGTGTACTCCAATGGGTAAATCTCCGGACGGTTGTCGAGATGACCTAAGAAGTCCTCAGGCAATTCGGGAGGCAATCCAAACGGCTGGCGGCACACCTCTCGATACTTTTCCTGCACCTGAGCCAGGGCCCGGTCCGACCCGGGCACGTCATCCTTCGCCCCCACGTGCCGACCCAAAAGCCGCCGTGGCGCAAAGAGGGGCCGTAAGGTATCCAAGTAGCGCCTGAGCTGTCCCTCGAAAAATTGCGCAACCGACTCCGTCTTTTCCCGCAGTTGCGACAGGTCCTCAATAGTCAGAGATCGCTCCGTAGTCTTATCCGGCATCAGAAATCCTCCATCGGTGCAAGGCATTATGGTGCGCGAGCCAAGAGAAATCAAGCAGACTGCTGAAGGAAGATCTGTGGACCAGACTTTGGAGCTTTGCTTTTTCGCGTGGGAGAAGGTACCTTTTAGCCGGCCGGAGTGTAAGGGTCCCCCAGGGTTGAGAGACATCGTGGGTTCTCGGACGTGCCTATAATGCTACCGCGACCTGACATACGAGGTGGCCAGTGAGATTTGCTTTCCGAATCCTGACGGGGAACGGGCAGAAGGAAGAGTATCTCCTCACAAAGCCGGTGACCTACATCGGGAGGATGAAGGAGAGCGACCTACTGCTAACGGATGCTCACGTCTCGAAACACCACGCCAAGGTCGTGATTGCAAATGGGCTCATCGAAATCTTTGATCTTGGGAGCGCCAACGGAACCTGGGTCAATGGCGAGCGCGTCGACCATAGATTCCTCCATCACCACGACCAACTCAAAGTCGGAAACACCCAGCTCGTCGTTGATGCAGAACTGGGCCAGGATGAGGGCGCTATGCCCGGACTCGAGGAGACCATCAGTGACGCCAGACCGGGACCTTCCGAACAGCTTGATTTCACCACACTCGAGGCCGAACTGGAATTTCATTTCCGGGTGATCACGGCCTGTTCCATCACAAGACAGGACGGCAGGCGCGTCCTGCTGGCCACAAAACCTGATTCTCGATACCCGTTCTTCTACCCTCGGGATGGGGCCTGTGCAGCCAGGCTATTCCGAAAATATGCCCTCTCAGACTTTGCCTTTCGCGAGGAGGCCTACCAACTCCTGGAAGATATGGCGTGGTTTTTCAGAGAAACGCAGCGGCAGGACGGCTATTGGGGTCAACGGTATGGGGTGGAAGGGGCGGACGAAGGGATTTACAAACAGGAGGACAACATCGCCCATGCGATCGCGACTCTGTGCAATTACCTGCTGACAGCCCATGAACTCGGCAAAGAGGTCGAAAACCTGAAGGGGTGTCTCGATGCGATGAACGCAGGAGGCCGGTATGCCCTTCAACATTATTATCGCAACGAGATGCATCTCTTCTTCTCTACCACCTCCATCCATGAGTCGGCCCTGGAACAAGGCTTCTCCTGCTGGGTGAATTGTGCCTACCTCTATGCGCTCAGCCTTGTCCATGAGGTCTGTGAGCGCATGGATGTCCACCAGCTGATTGTCAACGAGCTCTACGACATTCGCACCCCCCTGCGCAACAACCTCATCGAGCTTCTCTGCGAAAATGGACGATTTATCAGGCGAATTGATGCCCAAGGCAGAGCCGACTACCGCCCGGACATCACGCTGATGAGTCCCTTTTATTTCGGGTTTGAAACCAAGCAGATCGCAGACGTGTTGGAAAATACCATGAACATCGTCAAACGGCAGCTCTGGGATCCAGAGCTTGGCTTGCTGCAGCGCTATCTGCCGTTTTCAGAGGATCCCGCGGTGCATCTTCATGCGGGGAACGGCGCCTGGATCCCTTATTCGGCTATCCTGGCTCAATACTATTATCGTCAAGGCAATACGAAAATGGGCGACATGGTCTGCAATCTCATCAACCAATTCAAGAACAGCCAAGGCGAATTGCCGGAACACATCTCGACCGTCGACCGGTTTCAGGAGTTCATGAAAAAGGAATGGAATACCGGCATTGACTTTAACAAGGAGTTTGACCACACCATTCTAATTGACGGTCTGACGTTCGACAAAATCTTAAGCGAGGCGGAAAAGATGTATCAGGCCTATCTCACCGTCCAAGAGAAGTTCGTCTACCCGGACAAGGACATGGCAGGGGGAGAATATATCCAGTTTTGCACGCCACTCATGTGGTCCCACGTCGAATACAGCAAGGCGTTACTGGCTCGATCCCGTCAAACCTTCTACGCCCGGGACCACACCGAGGTAATCAGACGAAACGCGCCCCTGTAGCACACCCGCGTGGCGGCCACC
>JBFJQA010000307.1:0-3139 GCA_041616875.1 Nitrospiraceae bacterium
CAGACAGGACCCTTGACTCAGTGACAGAAACACAGGGGGCCTCAAGGAGCTCGGGATTTCGGACAGGCCAGTTGACCAAGACGCGCTCCGGTTAAAAGGCTTACGGCTTTTGAGCGATGATGCTGGCGTAGGCGGATTTTCCGTCGTCGACACTCTGGTAACGCAGGATTATAAAATCCTTGAAAATGTCAAGCAGCTCGTTCTGGCGAATCAGATACTCTGTGCGGAAGCGCGGCCGGTATTTTTGGTGGTCAAGCGTGTACGTCTCGACCACTGCCATGCCACCACTCCTGAGCGCGTCCTTCATTTGTGGAAACAGATCGCGCTGTAAATAATAGGTACACAGGACGACGTCATACGCGTTTTTTTCTAAGTGATGGGTTTCAAGATCAACAACCTGTGTGGTGATGCTCACTCCATGAGCTGTAGCAAGTTGGCGCGCCTTCTCCAGCCCCCTTTCAGAAATGTCCAGGCCGGTGACCTGGAAGCCCTTCGTGGCCAGGAACACACCGTTTCGCCCTTCACCCATGGCAATGTCCAGAGCCGTGCCTTTGGGCAGAAGGGAAAGATTATCCCGGAGGAACGGAATCGGCTCCTTGCCGAAAAGGAATTTATCCTCGCTGTATTTTCTGTCCCAGCGGTCTCTATCTTTGGGTGCGGCAATAGTTATGTCTGAAATGATCAAGAGCGGAAGAGCGAGACACAGAGCTAGGGACAAGAGAGGCCGGATCCGGGTCCGAATCTGAAGGGTGCACATAGGTTCCCTCCTCCGTCAGCCGTCAGAAAATCGTATGCGTTCCCATTCTTACCACAGGAAAGGATCGTTAGGCTACGGAGCAGACGGGACGGGGGAAGAACTTCTCTGACCATGCTTCTGCGGCGACCCTGAAGGGACGGACTTTTGGCTGGACAATCGGATGCCAAGAGGATCATCATTTTACCGTTGGGGTCCCTTGCGTGGACAATGATAGGCTCATGAAGAGAATAAGGGTGACAAGACCATGGAACAAGCAGGTGAAGGAAATCCCAGGTGGAAGGTAGCAAGGTTCGTGGCCATTCTTGCGATTCTGTTGTGGCCAGGAGTCGTGATGGCGGTGAACCCAAGCACAGACAAGGCAACCGACAAAACTAGCGAGACTGTGATCTCTGTTCCCCTGCCGTCGCTCGTGCTTGATGAGGCCACGGTGACGGTTTCAGTCCTGCAGGACCCTCGTCCCAATTTTATGGGGTTGTGCACGCCTGAGCTTCTCCGGGAATTGGGATTTGAGGAGGAGGACTTGGCGGGCCAAGTGAGGAAAATCTGTCGAACGGCTGAAAAGTTGACGAAAAACTTAGAGCAGCCGACCCATGAATTAAATCCCCGTAGGTATGTGGTCACCGTTCCGCTGACAGAGCCGCGCGGGGCCATGAGATCAGTCCTATGGACGTCTCACTCATTGGATGAAGCGATTACCTTTCTGGACCTCCTTCAGAGCAAAAAGGTGAAAGCGGTGAATGTGTTCGCGACAGTGCCCTGGTCAACGGAAGCGGCAGACACCTGCGTAGAGTGTCCCATTAAAGATCTTGTCTTTCATGCGGGAAAGATCACGGACAGCGAGGGGTTGTTCAGAGGAAAGGATGGACCGAAACGTGTTCAGTAGGGACTACAGCACCCGAAGGTTGCGGCCGGGATCATGCGCAAGGACGTTCCATATTATCGTCTGTTCCAAGGTGTTGAAACACGAACTGAAAGAGCAGCCACGCCAAGCGCCCTGCTCTGGAGAACGGCTATGAACGCAATCGGACAACGAATCGAGACTGCACAAAGGAGGATCGGTTCATATTGTTCACGACAAATCTCACGAGTCTCTGCCGGTCTTTTTCTTCCATTCTGATGGATCTCAACCCGAATTTTCCCCCCTTTGCCCAAAGAACCGTCGCCTGCTCGACTGCAACCGGTTTGTCATGACCAGGCAAGTGGACACGGAGGGAGAGATTCATTCCGGGATGAACTGCGTGTTGGCTCTCTATGGCCCATCCATCCCTCGAGAGGTTGACGACAGTTCCCTGGCCAGCGATGGGCTCACCCGATTGAGTTCCTGAATAAGAAAATTGGCACTGGACAGGGATACGAAGACACCCGCGCAATTCCATGGAATGGCCTCCGAAAGAACGAGCACAGATCCGGCCGTTTACCTTGAGCGGAACAGGGCCTAACAAGCCGTCGAATAAATGAGACGATAGCGCTTCGCCTGGGCAAAAACTACTCCTCGTTGGAGGGGGAGACGTCCACCCTTGGCGGGAAGTGAGACGTGGAACGAATGCGCTCGGTGTGGGCGGTCCGACTTCTGATCAAGGAAATCCGTTCGGAGTGCCTTATTTTGCGCTGTCTTAGGTCCCCCTGGTGGCCTCCGGAAGGAAGGAGGTTTCGGCAGAGGGTCTCTGGTTGAGGGAGTCGAGCACGACGGTGGCGAGTCGTCGCTGGTCTGCGGGAGCCATGCGGATAAACTCAAGCCCACAGAGTCTCCCAGTCGCCCAACGCACGGCGGCAAGGGGCACGATCATGGGCGTATCGAGGTCGGGCATTTTCAGTTGGAGTGCCAGGTACGTGCCTTTCTGTAGGGGTTCCCAACTCGCGACGGTACACCCTGGGAGGGAAAGATTGATCACGGTTCCTTGGGCCGCGATTCCGTCACCCAGAAATATGAGGGGAAAGTGTGCCCGGATGCGAGGCGAATAGCGTGGAACCATGGGCTCTCGAGATTAGCCTGTGAGACGAACACCAATAAGAGAGTTAACGCCTTCAGACAGGAATCATACCCTGGCGCCGCTCCAGGCTTCAACTCCTGTAAGACCCCTGTATACAAGGGTCTTACGTGTTAGGCAGTCAACGATACAGGACGCTGGATTCTCGCTTGTAAAACCCTTCGGTGTGAAAGGACTCCCCTTGGTGAAGGAGTTCATAATCGAAGTGGTGACAGAGCTCGCGGACCAACGTCCGGAGAAATGTCCGAAACGCCACAATCTGTTGACGTTTGGCGGTGCGTATCCAACGGGTCACCTTCGCCGGCCCTCTCCCCACGGCGGGTGTGTAGAGTCCGTGCAATTCCCCCCAGTTGTTTGAGGGTCGCTTTTCAAGCACTTCGAGGCGCCCCGCTGG
>JBFJQA010000308.1:0-3137 GCA_041616875.1 Nitrospiraceae bacterium
AGGGGATCGACGATCGCCCGTGAAGTAGATCAGGAGCAGATGGGCAGGAATGCGGTGCCTGTGGAGAAAATAGAGGGCGGCCAGGCGGTTGGCAAACTGGTAGTACCCGTTTATCCAGTCTTGCGTTTCCGCCACCTCGATGGCGTGCTTGCTGAGCCTGAAGGCCTGTTCAATCTTCTCTCGCCCGTCCTTTGACCTGGCGGCACAGTGCGACCCAATCTCTCCCACATGGGCTTTGGCTTCGACCAACAGGAGTTCGCGGCCTTGCTCCGTCTTGATCCAAGCGACGGCATCCCAATTATGAATGCCGCTGCCATTTGGCCAGAACTCCGCCCACGCCCTTTGCAGAGCGCGGTCATGATTCAGGAAGTCTAGCCCTTTCCACTCAGCATCCTGGTTGTTTGACTCTGCAGCGAAAGGGAAATCTTCCCATTCGAGTTTGGCGCCAGCACGTCCTAGGGTATGAAGGATTCGTTGATCGAGTTCGGTCCGATGGCGGCCCATCCAGCGCAGCAAGTGCCACTCGCTGCCATATCCGTATCCAATCTTTCCCATCGCGTCTTCTAATCCTTTTCATTCGGGAGACGTTTTGCGAGTGCGGTTTAGTCACCTTGCCCGCTTATAGAACAAGTATAGCTCTCCCTCATACGGGGTACTTCAGGAGGATTCTAGAACGGCCTTATGACCAAGTTCTCAAGGGGTTTTGGGGGTTCTTGGGAAGTTTTGGGAGATATTTTGGGGTTTATTGGAGAACCTCGAGGGGTTTTTGGGATTTCTTGGTAGTTTCTTGGCCGTTAAAACCCCGAAACTACAAGTTCAAATATTCCCGCCCTGCTAACCCACGGCTCAAAACAAAACAGAATGTTCCGTTCTTTTCGCCCCCTAAAAGGAAAGCCCCACACCAGCAGGTGTGGGGCTCCCTTTGGACCGATCAGTGGCGAACTCGAACTACAGTCTCTAGTCGGGTTGACCGCCTTTTTTGATTTTTTGGGCAGCGCCCGCCCGGCCACAAATCCTCTTGACAGGGACCGGCGTCGTTAGAGTTTCCTGATTGATGTCCGTGTCACCAAAGACCACCGTCTGCCTTCCCTGGCCCAGCTGCCCTTGGACTTCAAAATCGACATTAAACGGTATCCCTGCCAAAGGGCCGGTGAGAGGCAAGGCAACGCATGCAAACTGCTGGGAAACACCCCGGTCAGCTCCGACTGAATAGGTTGTGTTGCAGGTGAACTGGTCCTGGCGAAGACCGCTTGGTGGTTGTGGTCCTGGGAATAGCGGGAGGGAGGTGCCCTCAAATGTTCCAGTTCCATCCCCGTTATAACTGAGGGTGCCTGTCAGGATGATAGGTACGATTGGAGCGAACCCCTGAATTGGCTGGAGGTCGGGCGGGTCCGTAAATCCTGCAGGCCCTCCAAGCGAACACACCTGAGTCAGGCTCAAGTAATAATCCCCTTTCAGAAGTGCATCGGCATTCCCCCCTGCCCAGGCGGGGGTCCCAGCAGCGGCAAGGGTGAGCAGAAGGGCAACGAGGACTGTCGCAGCGAATCGTGTAGCATAGGTCATGAAACACCTCCTGTTAGTGTAAGACAGACGGTTGAATGGTTCAGGCAAATGCCTCCTCATGTCAGATCCGTGGCGTATTAGGACGACCGGATCTCCCTATGAACATCAAAAAAAAGGCCGTTGGGCTACATCTCGCCCCCACGGCCTCCTGTTCTTCTGCCTTTTGGAACCCTGTCCTAACCCATAACGGCTCCGGGCTAATGGGCAAACCTTTACACCTTTTTGAGGATGAAAGCTATCCGGTCTTGTGGGTAAGGATAAATGGCCCCCTCCATGTAGCTCTAGCACCTCGCCAAGCATTGCAATTTCCGACATGCTGCCCTAGGCGAGGTCTTCGTGGGTAACAAGGTGAATGGGGTCGAGGCAATGGGTGGAATTATGCAAAGGTTCCTGACACTTTTTTCCCGCCACAATTCCAACAGCTGAAAATCTGTAGCCTCGGCTAGCAGGAAAGATCTATGGGAACTATTTATAGGTCTTTGGGGAGTTTTTGGAGATATTTTGGGGACTATTGGAGAATCTTGAGGGTTTCTTGGTCAATTCTTGGTGGTTTTTCGGCCTTTCCAACCTCGAAATTACAGGTTCTGGGTCCACGGCCTCCCACAGGCTGCTCAACGCAAAGGAGAATGTCCTTGCATAACACCGATCACGCTTCAAATGCCTCCGCTCTCTGGTCAGCACTTTCCCAACTCATCACGCCTCACGCATAACCCATCACGGGGTGGGGTCCGCGGCCTGCCAAGGAAAGAATCCCGACCCCTTAAAGTTTTCCCAAATGCGGCCATGCCGTGCATGTACCAAGACCCGCGGGTCCGAGATACGTCGGATTTCGGATCTTTCTTTGTGTTTTGTCCGGCATGCTATACTGTGTAGGTAGTGTCAGGCGATACAACTGGGGCGCCTGCGTATTCTTTGGCGTTTAGCGTTTCGCAAGAATGACCGAGTAAGGAGTAAGGAGGCATCGAGCACGCGCGTTTTTCATCAGCTCATCACACTGACGATTGGGTCTGGTTCCATTGGCAACCACTCACGCAGGGGAGGCTCGTATGAAACGCATGCAGATCAAGCGTCCTGTCAGGTCGAAATCGCGCGACACATCGGGGGAGCAGAGCCCCGACCTGCTTCCGTTGACAGCCAGGGAGTTTCTGAAGTGGCCGGGCGTCTTCGGTGTCGCGCCTCGTGACCGTCCCGACGACGGCGGCGAGCACGCATAGTCCAAATGACGGGACGACTGAGACCGACGCGTCAGCAGCGTCAGTGCCTTTGCCAAGATGATGCGTGGTGTCACCGCGCGCACCACTGACGACGCCGAGCCCTGAGCCGAAAAGCATCCCCTCTTCGTGGCTCACCCTAGATGGGCAAGGAGAGACCTGCCCCCTCCCTTTCGCTCCCCTATTGACCTTTGCCTTAGGCCCAGCCAGCACCTGTCACGCACCACGGTTTTCAAGAGAGCAGGTAGGGCAATCAACAAAAGAATTGCCCCCTGCACTCTGTATCTCTCGATTCACGGTCCGCGACCTGGCCAGAAAAGACTCCCGACCCCTTAAATTGACCCCTTAAATTCCCTCATGGCC
>JBFJQA010000309.1:0-3123 GCA_041616875.1 Nitrospiraceae bacterium
CCTCGCAGTTCTTTCAGCAAATCTTCTACGTATTTCTGATTGGCTTGCTGAGGATTGTGCCGCGGGAGGTCATGCTTCCACAGCAGGAAGCGAAAAAGCGGGCTCTTGAGCATCTTTGGCGAGATGTAACAACCGTTGTGCCCGTCCGGGAGGGCTGCGAGGTGAACGTGGCAATCAATAAATGGCTTAGTCATTCGTTAAAGAGAGCCATGGAAAAACTATGCCTGACGTGGAGCCGGCCCAGTTAACGCCTCTTGCTGGCCACCAACAGACCCATGGCAAAGGGAGGGGCCTCGAGATTGTGAAGGGTGCCGTGCTGAAACCCCGCTTCCATGAGGAGGGTGGACAATTCCTGAGAGGCGTAGACCTTTCCGGTAGTTGTTCGAATGGCGAGGCCTAGGGCGTAGAGGGTCCGAGCAAGGTCCTGGCCTGTATCGTCACGAAATACATCGATGATGACGATCTCTCCCTGTGGCCTCAGGGCGAGGTGAAGCTTCCGAAACAAGCTGGTATTGTCTTCGGGAGAATTGAGATGTGCCACATTTCCGACAATGGCCATGTCATAGGCAGCCGCGGGCAGTTCCCTCTCTTTATAGTTGCCGGGCAATGTCGAGAATCGACGGGTGAGTCGTGCATGGTGCGCGGCACGTGTCGCCACCTCTAAGACCGCCGGCCAATCGAGGGCGGTAACCCTCGCTCCAGGGTCCCGCCGAGCGAAGGTCAGGCTCCATACTGCCGAGCCTGCTCCAACGTCAAGGATGTGTAGGTCCTTCCGACCGCCGCCGATGTCGAGGGTGTCTGCTGCCGCCCTAGCTGCGGGACTCATCATGTGGCCTATGGTCTCGACCTGACGCTGATAGTAGTCCTGACAGTGGCCGGGATCCTCCATTCTGAGAAGCGGAGTCCCTGTCCTGAGAAATTGGGAAAGGTACTCCCAGTATCGATCGCCGAGATCTCGAGCGTCTCCAACCAACAGGTGCGCCGTGGCGGTCAACGAATACCTTTGTGTATCCTCCTCAATCACTCCCAAGGCACAGAGACTATCGAGAAGCAGCGCAGTCGGGTGCTCCTTCGTTCCACACGTCCGGGCCACGTCAGCTGCCGACAGAGCCCCGGCATTCAAGGCTTCAAAGATTCCCACATCGCGTGCGGTATGATAGACGCGTGCCGCGCCGTTGAACGTCATGAGACGAAAGTACCAATCTAAAGAGTCGGGTGCACTCACCTCGGTCCTTTTGTTGGATGTGCGATCTGTCATTGGTAAGCTATGACTGTGCGAAGCCTAAGCGTGTCTTCCCAGTTTCTCAAGGGCGAGTCGTTTGATTCCGCGAAGATCCAACTTGCCGGTGCCGAGGACGGGGATGGTGTCGACCTTCACGAAAGAGGTTCGGCGTGGGATGAATAGATTCGGCAGGCCGCTGGCGGTCACCTTGTCCAGGATTGGGCCAATCACGTTTTCGTCTACGGTGTGGAGCACGGCAAGTTGCTCCCCTTTCTTCTCATCTGGAATAGACGTCACCGCGAATACTTGGGTGTCGGCGCCGGCTGCCTGGTGCAGGGCCTCTTCAACTGTTCCATGGGGAACCATTTCCCCTCCAATCTTTGAAAACCGAGATAGTCGATCGGTAATTTGAACGAATCCGTCCTGGTCCACAACGGCGATGTCTCCGGTGACGTACCATCCGTCGTGCATCGCTTCCGCCGTTAAATCCTCGCGTCCGAGATAGCCATCCATGACGTTGGGACCCTTCACCAGCAACATTCCAGCGCGTCCGATCGGTAAGGGCTCAAAGGTCTCGGGGTCAACAATGCGGACGGCGACACCGGGGATGGGTTGCCCGACGGTCCCCCGCTTCGAAGCGGGTTGGTGAAAGCCCGCAGCCCGAAAGTCTGGGCAGTTGACCGCGATCACTGGCGCACATTCGGTTACCCCGTACCCTTCAATCGGCCTGATGCCGAAACGATCTTCGAAGGCTTGGGCCAGGCGTTCTGGCAGTTTTTCCGCCCCGGTCAGCACCACACGGAGGGACCCGAAATGCTCAGGGAGGCACCGGCGCAAGTAGAGTTGGAGAAATGTTGGAGTCGTGATCAGAATCGTGATCCGATGCTTGTAAATGAGGTCTCCGATGGCACCCGCATCAAGGGGCGTGGGATGATACACGACTCCCACACCATGAATGCCCGTCAGCCAGAGGGTGACCAGGTAGCCAAAGGAATGAAAGAAGGGCAGAATGCCCAGCAGCTTGTCTGTTGGGCCAACATGGAAGACCTGGGCGACCCCTTCAACGTTGGAGTCAATACTAAAATGACTTAACCTGACTCCCTTGGGCTCTCCGGTACTGCCGCTACTGAAGATAATGGTGGCGAGATCATCGACCGTCGGGGAACGAGAAGCTCCGGCCATCCATTCCAAGACCCGAATAGGGGCGAACAGCGCAAGGAGGATGCCCAGAACTCTAGCGCCTACGCCGATGTCCTTACGAATGTCTTCCAGCCAGAGAATCAAGACATCTTGCGGAAGCGCTAATTTCGCCTTCTCCACAAAATGTCGGCTGGTGATAATGGTGCGTAGACTGGCTTGCTGTGCCGCTGATTGCATGGCAGGCCCTCCGGCGGTGTAATTGAGGTTGACGCTCGTCCGTCCCGAAAGCGTGACAGCCAGATTGGTGAGCATTCCGGCGACACTGGGAGGAAGGAGAATCCCAACGGCGGCCTGACCCTCCCAGTGTCGGCGCAGAACTCGAGCGAGGGCGATCGTACCAGAGAGGGCCTGAATGGAGTTCATCCTCGGCCGCGTCAAGTCCGCGATGGCGAATCGGAAGGGATGACGACGCGCGGCGCGGATGAAGGACCTGTGGAGGGGGCGTCGGTGTGGCTTTCGATATACCCAGGCTCGTTCGCCCAACTCCTGGATGGCACTCCGCACGTCGGCGGAGGGAGTTTTCGCCCCTAGAGGGCAGCCAAACGAAACGGTTACGGGGTAGGGAATACGTTCGGGCCACTTGGTGAAAAAACGACCCCCGATGAAGCTGAAAATACTCCCCCATACTCTGTCAAGATGGACTGGAATAATCGGGGTCTGCCGACCTTTGAGAATCCGTTCAAAGCCACTGCGGAAGGGTA
>JBFJQA010000310.1:0-3081 GCA_041616875.1 Nitrospiraceae bacterium
ACAAATAAAAATAATTTCTTATTTTATTATCCATGGTATGAGTCAGGAGGCACAGGCTGAGTTGTCCAGAATGCAGGGACGGTCGATCCAACACTTTTTCTATCTCGGCTATACTTTGTGAGTGAGGTTTTACATCCTCCCAGCCTCATTTCGTTTATAGCCAAAGGGTTTAGAGAACAGTTCGAGACAGATAAGGTCTCGGGATAGGTTCCGCCTGGTCGTACGGATGCAATATGTTCCCCTGTGGCTCTCGCCCTGACTGAGAAGGAACTCTCGTGCGAGCTGACAAACGATCCTCCTCTCACTCCAATAAGAAAACCGTCTTCCGTCCCCAAAAAAAGGGTCAGGATGGTGGGGGGAAGAAGCGGACCCTGTTGGATGATGCCGTCGCGCACATGAATGCCGGCAAGTATGGGCGTGCGTCATCGGCGTTGAAGCAGGTCCTGGCCGGTGAACCGGACCACCCCGAAGCGCTCCGACTTTTTGCGACTCTCCATCTCAAGCTTGGCAGCCTCATGGCGGCCAAGACCTCATTTGATTCCTTAGCGCAGAAAGCCATCGAGGAGAAGGATTACCGACTAGCGGAGTCCCTCCTGCGTGAGTATCTGGCTGTTGCGCCTAGATATGTTCCCTTCCTCGAATTGCTCGGCCAGGCGCTTGAAGCCGAGGGCGATTCCGTGGCCGCCATCGAGGAGTACGGAAAGGCTGTCGAAATCCTGGTGGAGGATCGTGACCCGGAGCAAATGACCCAAGCGACCGAGCTCTACGAGAAGATTAAACAGCTCGGACCGGATAGCTCTGTTGCCAAGAAATTCGTCGAGGTTCTTGAGGCCGCGTCTCCTCAGGCCACTGTCGAAACGCCTCGCCTGAAGGCAACGAGAGATGAGGGCGCCACAGCTCAATTTCCCTGGGCCCCCACTGAGGACACGGAGGTCCCCGCCTACGCGGAAGAGCCCGAGGTGTCCCCTCAATCGGTTCCAGAACTGATGCCTCAGCCCCCGGTTTCGGAGAAGCCTGCTGCTTCATCCCTGCTGCCTGAAGCCACACAGGTGCCCGATACTGCTTCTCCTTTGCCATGGGAGGAGCCTGCACCCGCCGCCGAACCAACCTCATTGGGGCATCCTGAACAGCAGGAGCAGATCTCCCCCACAGTACAAGGCCAGGTCCCTCCTGAGCGGGTGACCGAGTCTGGAGAATCGACCAAGAAGCCGTGGGAACGGCAAGGAACTCCCGCACCTTTTCCCTGGGAAGTCACAGATGAATCCGCGGAAGCGCCAGCGGTCTCAGGGTTTGGAACATCGGCTGAATCCATGTCGGCCATTGAAGAAGCATCCATTCCCGCTGCCACAAGCGAACCTGCCCAGGATTCTGCAGAAGAGCTACCGGCTTCGGCCCTACAAGACGATGGCCCTCCACAGGTTTCTGTGCTCGACCCGACTCGGGATGAAAGCACCGATATCACGCCGGCGGAAGTCAGCGTCGCTGCCAATGGAGAGTCTGAGCGCGGTGATCAAGTGGTCGCAGGGCGTCACGATGGTCCGGACACAGCCATATCCGAGCCGCCTGTTGCAGAAGAATCCCTGCCTGAAGACGATCTGAAAATCCTGAGCCGTTTTCTTTCGGGGCAGGAAGCTGAGCCGGTTTCCGAAGTCCCCACAGGCGATTCGAGACCACCCGTTACGTCCGAGGAGCTGTCTCTAGTCAAGAGCGTCGATTCTGAGAGTGGAGAGCCGGATGGCCATCAAACAGAAGACGCGTCGTTGGCGCAGGCTGCTGCCGAGGCATTGGCAGCTCTCCAGGGAGAACCAGGTGCCTCTGTCACCTCAGCCGCTCCGACGATGCCGCCCACGGCAACGGATTCGGTCCTCGAGGAAGGAGGAGCGGCGGGAACGGTCGAACTTCCTCAGGAGGACAACCTCCAGACAGGAGAAGCCTCGTTGGCGCAGGCTGCTGCCGAGGCACTGGAGGCGCTGAAAGAAGACCACCCGGTACCTCCCAGTGCGGACACGTCACCAACGGAGTCGATCATTCCCGAGCCCGCGTTGATCCAGCCCTTAGAGGACGTATCGGCCGAGTCGTCACCCCAAGAGGGTCCCGAGGCCGAGGTTGAACCTTTGGCGCAGATAGCGGATTCTCTGACGAACCTTGAGGAGGTGCAGTTGGAGGCTCCGACAGTCTCTGACCCTGACGTTGCCCAGCACGCAGCCCTTCAGGGTGATGACCATATGATCGCGTCTGATCCAACGGAGTTGCCTGCAATCGAGATCCCTTCGATCATCGAGGAGGGAGTGTCTCACGCCTTCGCAGAGAGCGGAGAGGAGACCACAGCCACAGAAGATCAGATCTCGGAGCAGACGATCCAACCCGTGGAAAGTCCACCCGTCATGTTCAAATATGCGACCGAGGAGGTTTCCCATGAGGCTGACCCGACATCGGTCAAGGAAGAGACGACGGGCGGAAGCGCAGAGCCGGCAGATGTAGTCCCCCACGAAGCGCCAAAGACAGTACTTCCCTGGGACCCCATAGGCCAGCCGTTAGCCCCTGCGGAGGAGGTCTCGAACGTCGAGGCGACACCCACGCTCCCTGCAGAAGAACCCGTCGATTCAGCGCCGAACGTCGAAGCTATCTCCTTCCCTCAGGGTCTTGAGCAGGACGACGCTGAACCGCCAGCTTCTTCGCCGCTGGAAGAAACTCCTGCGGCTCGCGCGTTCGACCTTGGCATCTTGTTTCCGGGAGAAAAAGATCTCCAGACGGAACAAGTGGCTCCGCCCGCTCCCTCCCGTGTGGCGCGCCCCGTGGCCCGCGCTACCTCACCGACTTGGGCTGTGCCCCAGATGCAAGAGGCCTCACAAGAGAAGGTTTCCACGAGGGACCTATTCCCAAGCCTCTCGAGGTTGCGCTTCAAGGTCAAGGCATTGACGCGCAAGACAGTCTCCACCGTGAGAACCATCGTGATCTTGTCAGTCACGGGCTCGTATCCTTGCAATCGACGAATCGCCTTTTCGTTCACGGCTTCGTTGTCGCCCAATAGGCCCTGTTCAAACTTCACGGTCCAGTAAGGGCTGGGGCCAAACGGCCGTC
>JBFJQA010000311.1:0-3076 GCA_041616875.1 Nitrospiraceae bacterium
ACAGTTGGTTCGAAGTGGAAGTTTTTCTGGAGATTACCGGTCGAGGGTATAGAGTCTTACCGCAGTTCGAACTGGCTGGTTATAGGATCGATTTAGTGGTTGAGGGCATGAAAGGACGGTTGGCTGTCGAGTGTGACGGAGATGCTTGGCATGGATCGGACACCTATCTGCAGGATATGCAGCGACAGCGGAAGCTAGAGCGTTGTGGTATGGATTTTTGGCGGATTCGTGGATCAACCTTTTATCGTGATCCTAGTGGTGCCTTGGATGAACTTTGGGGCTCATTGGCGCGACGAGGTATCCATCCTTCCGGAGTGAACACTGAAACAGACGAGATAGACCGACCTGTGAATGTATCAAATCGTGAGAATTCTCAGCCGGCCAGGCCTGAGACCACTATTTCCGTACCTGTAACACAATCGTCATCGCGGGAGCACTTGTCTGACCATGATACAGAGGTAAGACAAATTGCGCTGAGTCAAAGCGATACGAGTGAGGTCGCTCTGTCGAAGGAAGAAAGCGAAGTACAATCAGCATTCCAAGACAGATTTCGCAGCGGTCTTGATCCAGGTGGATCGTCCTCCCTGCATGCACCGGAGAGAGGGATTGGATCGGCGCATAGCGTGCAGGTAATCTACCGAAATTGGCTGCCGAGGCCTCTGCCCGACCCACGCAATGCACGACTTGACGAGGTAGTCGATGGCCTACTGGAAATAATCGAGTCCGAGGGACCGATGGTCGCCTACAGAGCGTATTCTCTGTACGCAAGAGCAGCAGAAGTACAAAGGGTGGGCAGTCAGATACGAAATGTTTTCAACAATGCAATTCGTAAAGCACTAAGGAGTGGCAAAATCGTTGCTAAGAATGAGCATGAGAAAAGAGATACGTCGTATCTTATAGTAAGAGGAGCCGAAACGTCCCCCGTTGTCTTGCGTACTCGTGGCGATAGACTCTTCGATGAGATTCCTCCATCGGAAATAGGGGCTGCGATCATCAAAATACTCCGAGAAGAACCTCAGCTTTCTAGCGACGCACTGATACAACGTCTGGCAGATACTTTCGAGTTGGGGCGTGTCACAGTGAACATGCGGTCGAGACTTCTTACCTTAAGGCATCAATTCGGGAACTTATAATAATTCCATCCGGCATTTCATGTCCTCTTTCGGTAAACGTTAAGACCGACTTTGATATCCTTATTGCCGGGGACTGAGACGTTACCCTCTGAAGAAGCTATGATAATCGTCTTGCCGGAAGCCGAAGGTCCGAACTCCTCGGTCAGGTTTACCTTCAAAATAAGCGTTTGTTCCTCGACGATCATTTCTACGTTCTTCATTAAACTCCTCCTCGTCGTCGTTTATGGCGTGCCTTGGTTGTTTGGCCTTGTATCCCAAGATGGCTCTTTAGCACATTAAATAGCCCTACTTCTAGATCGTGACAGTGGTCCTCTTGGGCTCTGTTGTCGACGCCTAGCCTAAACGTCCCTAAGACCTATCATTGGATAGCTTTTGACCCCCTTACTCTCTTACGCTGGCGTCACAACGGCCCGTAGGGCTTGAAGAATATTCCAAAGAGTTTAGGCATATGCCGTCTAGCGTGTCCCGTGTTCTCCCCGCTCTAGCTTTGATCATATTTGTGCCTTCAGTCCTGTGCTCCCACGGCGGTGGCCTCGACCGCTACGGTTGCCACCAAAACCGCGTCCAGGGCGGCTACCATTGTCATCGGGGCGCCTTCAAGGGCGCAATGTTCGACTCGCAGGCGGAGATGCTCCAGCAGCTCAAGCAGGCCGCCCCGCCACCTGCTCAACGCCGCCACAAGTCTCCACGCCAGGTCATCCTAACGTTCACCGGCAAGGTTGTCGGCGTAACTGATGGGGACACGATCACCGTCATGCACAACCTGGTGGGCGAGAAGGTCCGGCTCAATGGCATCGACTGTCCGGAAAGGCGCCAGGCCTTCGGGAATAGGGCCAAGCAGGCCGCGTCCGAGTTGGTCTTCGGCAAGACTGTGACCGTGCAGGTCGTGGACTATGACCGCTACAAGCGCACCGTCGGCAATGTTGTGCTTTCGGATGGGCTTGTCCTCAACGAGGAGCTGGTCCGGGCGGGGATGTGTTGGTGGTACCGGCGATATGCGCTGGATGATGAGCGGCTGGCGCAGGCCGAGCTAGAGGCAAGGGTGGCAAAGCGAGGGTTGTGGGTCGCTCCTGACCCGGTGCCACCGTGGGAGTGGCGCGCGGCGAGGAAGCGGTACCGTTGATATGCCCCGTCCTCAAGCTCATCAATGCGTCGCCATCGCCAATATGTGCCAGATCGCCGAGCTGTTGGAGCAGGCGTATTTGAGAAGCTTTCTCACGCTGAAAGCCTAGGCTGGTG
The DNA here is from genome assembly GCA_041616875.1 of Nitrospiraceae bacterium. Taxonomy (GTDB): domain Bacteria; phylum Nitrospirota; class Nitrospiria; order Nitrospirales; family Nitrospiraceae; genus JBFJQA01. The sequence continues at coordinate 2,373 of JBFJQA010000311.1, forward strand.
GAATGGGAGGCCAGCGGTGTTCCGTCTTCATCTGATGGGGGGTGCCTATGCTAATGAAAACTCTAAGAGGTTATCTCCTTATTGGTGCCTTGCTGATTGCCGCCTGGTTTTTTGGTGGTGAAAACGATGGATGGACTTTCACACTGGCAGTCACTGGAGGTTTCGCGGCAGGGTTTGTATCGAGCCGTAAACGGGTTGTCACTTGTGAAGGCTTTCGGCTCGTAGATCATTATGGAAACCTCCGGGCACAACTAGGGTTAACGGTACCCGACGCTCTGCAGAGGGGTAGCGCTATTGAAGGAGCCAAAGCCGGCTGGTCCGGTAAAGAACTAGATACACCACCGGGTTTGGACCTGTACCGAAAGGACGGTCGGAAGGCCGCGACCCTAAACCTGGATCCAGGCCCCGAGGGAGGCGCTGCCTTGGTGCTTTTTGGAGAAGATGGGGAGTCTCAAGCTGGGATTTTTTCAAACCAATTAGGGAAGGGTTTGCGTCTTGCGTATGCTGAATCCGGAAAGCCGAGTGTAGCGCTACTACTTACGCCCAACGAAGAGCCATACCTAGAAATTGTCGACCGTGTGGGCAACAGCGCCAGGTATACTAGTTCCAGGAACTAAAGGGATGGAGGCGGAGGATGACACACTGAAGCAGTTTGGGGCTAAAGCCAGGGTGGCGAAGCGAGGTCTGTGGGTCGATCCCAACCC
>JBFJQA010000312.1:0-3040 GCA_041616875.1 Nitrospiraceae bacterium
ATTCCCCTCCCTACATATATGGAGAATGATTTCTCAGGGTACCCCTGAGGTTTCTTTCCTTTCCGTTGTTGGCAAAAGGCACTGCTTTTGCTTTAATATTCATTGACTTTCGGATCGAAGCGCCACTCAGAGGGACACGGTAGGTCGACACACGTGGAAGCTCAGGGAAACAAACCCACGGTCTTAATCGTTGAGGACGAAAGGGGCCCTCGCGACGCACTCAAGGTCATTCTCCGCCCATTTTTCAATGTCCATGTAGCTGAGAATGCCAAGAGTGCACTTCAGATGCTCCGCGAGCACTCCATTGATCTTGTCACCCTGGATCAGAAGCTTCCAGACGTACAAGGCCTTGATCTACTTCAGGACATCAGGGTCCAGCACGAAAACGTAGAAGTGATCATCATCACGGGGTATGGAAGCCTCAAATCAGCCATGGAGGGGATCCGATACGGCGCAGCCGGGTATTTACTCAAGCCCTTTAACGTCACTGAATTGATCAACCTGATCAATCAAACCCTCGAAAAGAAACAGCGCCTCGATTCTTTGCGTGAACTTCTGAAGGATTCCGTTGCCCATTGGGATTCCGAACAAGAAACGGAACAGACGTGGAAGCATCTCACCGAAGAATACTTTGTTCTTTCGAAGCCAAAACCCGATCCCGAGACACTGTTTGGCAAGTACTCAGAATTACTTCCGCTCCTCTCAGATCTTTTGGAAGCAAAAGACCGCCATCTTTTCAACCACGCCAGCCGAGTCAGTTTTTACTCGACACTCTTTGCCAATCACCTGAACCTCGCGTCAGCCGAACAAAAATCTCTCTCCCTCGGTGCCTTCCTGCATGACATTGGGAATATCACGTATGATCATCACATCATTGCGCATCCAGACCAACTCTCGCACGAGGAATGTGAGTCATTAAAACGCCATCCAGAAATTGGAGCCCGGATGATCCTGCCCCTGGGGTTTCCGGCAGAGGTTGGGCAGATCATCTCCTATCACCATGAACGGCATGACGGAACCGGCTACCCCTACGGATTGCAGGGAGAGGGGATCCCTCGCCTGGCCCGTGTCGTCGCCATCGCCCAGAGCTTTGACCACCTCACCATTGAACGGCCTGGACGACAGGCCTTATCGGTGGACGACGCGATCAAACACATTGCGCGGCAGGCGGGAACGGCGTTCGACCCCGCTCTCGTCGAGGTGTTCACCAAGGTCATGAGCCAGTGCAAGGCCTCCCTGCCCGCACTGACGCCCTCAAGCCATCCGACCACCATGCCCGATCTGTAAGAGGCCTGCCGTAACCCTCCGACATATCCTACGGACTTCGATCTGCCTCGCCGATCATTTCCGCCGCCGTTTCTCGGACAGCACGGGTAATCGTGAGTCCCCCGAGCATTCGAGCAATTTCTTCTCGCCGTCCCTTCTTATCGAGGCGTCGGACACCGGTCACCGTCCGCCCCTGTTTGACCGCTTTCTTAACCTCGAAATGGTGGTCAGCCAGTGAGGCAATCTGAGGAAGATGCGTGATACAGAACACCTGGTGATACTCGCTCAGTTTTTTCAGTCTCCGCCCCACCACTTCAGCCACAGCGCCGCCGATACCAGCATCCACCTCGTCAAAGATAAGAATCGGAACGCGGTCAGTCCGAGTCAGAACACTCTTCATAGCCAGCATGACGCGAGATAATTCCCCGCCTGAAGCGACCCTTGCAAGTGGAAGTGACGGTTCCCCCTGATTGGCCGAGAGTAGGTATTCGACCCTGTCACGACCACTGGGCGTGAATTCCATATCCGTCGATTCAGGAAGCACCTCGATATGGAAACGTGTCCGTTGCATGCGCAGCGTGGCCAGTTCCTCCATGACCCGCTTTTCCAGTTCCCCTGCCGCTTGCTGTCGCCCCTGGGATAACTTGGTCGCGAGGGTGTCCAATTCCGCACGATCTTGGGATACTAACTCGCGGAGATCCGCCTCTCGGGATTGCGAGCTCTCCAACTGACTCAACTGGTTTTTCAGTTCCTCAGCCTGCGACAGGAGTGCGTCGAAGCTCCCCCCGTACTTCTTCTTGAGGCGCTGGATGCGATCCAGACGCTCTTCAACAGGGCTGAGTCGCTCTGGGTCCTGCTCAAGATGGAGGAGGTATTCTCGGACCTGCTGGGCTAACTCCCGCAGTTGCACGATACTCGCGTCGCACAGATCAGCCCAGTCGGACGTAGCAGAATCAATGGCACCAAGTTCTCGTAGGCGGCTCTTGACCCGACCCAAATCGCTGAGCACGGAAGATTCACCCTCGTAGAGCGACTGATAGGCACCCTCGCCGAGCTCGGCCAGACGCTGAGCATGAGCCAACCGATTTCTTTCGGCCAGGAGAGCCTCCTCCTCGCCAGGATGAAGGCTAGCATCCTCAAGTTCCTGGGACCGAAATCGCACAAACTCTTCCTCCCTGGCCCGTTGCGCGGCCGCCTGTTCCACCTCATGCAATTCCCGTTGTCGGGCTTGCCACTGGCGATACCGAGTGGCGTATTCGCTCCGCAACCCATGAAGATCGCCAAACGCATCAAGCGCCTCGAGCTGCGCAGTCGAGGACAAGAGAGACTGTTGGTCGTGCTGTCCGTGGATATCAACGAGGGTGCCTGCAAGACCTTGGATCACGTGCAACGGGGTCAAATGGCCATTGAGATAATTACGGTTACGGCCACTTCTCGAAATAATTCGACGGACAATCAGCTCCTCATCCGACGGACCCAACGCGCCGGCTTGCCGCAGAAGATCCACTAACGGGCTGCCAGAAGGTACGGTAAACGCAGCCTCAAGTTCGGCCTCTGCAGCATCGGCACGAATCTGGTCGACAGAAACACGACCCCCGATCAAGAGGGCAATCGCGTCAACAAGGATGGATTTTCCGGCACCCGTTTCACCGGTCAAAACATGGAAGCCGCTCGAAAACTCAAGGGCGAGGCGATCAATGACAGCAAAGTTGGCAATGCGCAACTCAGTGAGCATAGCGCGCCGTGAGAAGGGACAGACCCCTCACGCTGTGGG
>JBFJQA010000313.1:0-3022 GCA_041616875.1 Nitrospiraceae bacterium
GCGCCTGCATTCTTGGCAGGAAGCTCTAGACGTGTTTTGGAGGTCTCCTCTATGGGGTGCTGGTGTGACCGGCGGACCGTTTATGGATGCCATGTATCCCAGGGTCCTGACGGAAACAGGACTGTTGGGGATCTCGGCCTTTTTCTATCTCCTCTGGAGACTTTTTCAGATGGGCCTGACGGCCTATCACTCAGGGGACGACCCCTTTGTCCGAGGATTGGCGTTGGGTTTCCTGCTTGGGCTCCTCGGCCTTGTGGTTCATGCAATTGGAGCCAACTCATTCATCATCGTGAGAATCATGGAACCCTTCTGGCTTTTCACAGCCCTTTTGGTGAAAGCCTATATCCTCAAAGTAGCACCGGAGGGCTCAGATGCCTATGCACTTGGAGACGGTATGGATGCCAGGCGGTTATCCAGCACGGGTGCAGGCACCAGGATGCCGCTTCCGCTAGGGTTTAAACGTGGGTCGATTCCAGGGTCATGAGCCACACGCACCGATCTCTGCTCAGGAACGTCAGTGCCTTGATCTCCGCCCAAGTGGTCGTCAAGGCGATCAACTTTGCAATTTCAATCGCCGTCGTCCGCTATCTCGGAGCTCAGGAACTCGGTCGATACGCCTACATTCTGGCGTTTGCTTACCCCTTCGGTGTCCTTGCCGACTTTGGAATCGCCACTTTCACCACTAGGGAGATTTGTCGAGACCCGTCCCGTAAGGAGCAGATGATGGCGCAGCTCACAAGCGCCCTTCTCGTCCTTTCGGGAATTAGCCTCTGTGCCATGCTGGGGGTCGCCCTCCTCGCGCAGCATGACCTCGTGACACTTTCTGGGCTGGCACTGGCGGGGTTGTCAATGTTGCTCTCGGCTGCCACCACACCCTCGTTGGTTGCTCTGACAGCGCGCGAAGACCTTCATACGCTCTCTCTCCATCGTGTCGTCGCATCCGGGGTGGGAGCCGCTGTCACATTCGGGGTTCTACTCTGGGGAGGAGCCACACTCGAGCTACTTGGAACCGCCGCGGCGGTGAACGCGGTCATGCTTCTATTGGCACGTGCCCTTGCGCGGGAGCATTGGGGCATGTCGGCTCTCCGGCTGACAGATTTGCAATCAATGATTCGTCAGGTTATCCCGTTCGGGTTATTGATGCTCGGATTTTCTTTGTACTACCGAATGGACATGATCATGCTGCATTGGCTCCGCGGATCTGGGGAGGTTGGCATCTATTCGGCAGCCTACCGGTTCCTGGATGCGATTATCCTCCTCACGGCTGCTCTCAGTGCTTCCTTATTTCCGCGGCTCTCACACATGGCGTCACGTGACCGGCTGGCCATTCGCTCCATGTTGGAGGACACCTGGAAACCCATGCTGGCATTGGGACTTCCCCTGACCCTCGGGACCCTCTTTGTGGCGACACCTCTCTCGCTCACACTGTTTGGTCCCGAATTCCGATTAACTGGCTCTGTGCTGCAGGTCCTCATTTGGGGGAGCATCCCCCTGCTCTTGATCACAATTCCGAACCACGCCTTGCTAGCTGCAGAGCTGGTCCTCCCCTTGGCTGCGGTGTATGGCGTGAGCGTAGTGATAAATTTCGTTGCCAACATGCTTCTGATTCCGAGTATGGGTCCAATGGGAGCAGCCGCGGCGACTCTGCTCTGCGAATGGTTAAATCTTGCCTTGGTGTTCGGGTTGATCCACCGTAGATTCGGTGTACGCTTCTCTGGCGAGGGACTATGGCGGTATCTCCTCGCGACTGCCGGGATGGGTGTTGTCCTGTGGGTGTTGCCTGGAGCGGAGTGGCTCGGACACGTTGTACTTGGGGTACTGACCTATAGCGCAGGCTTGGTTGTACTGGGGTATCTGAAAAGCAACGACCTCCTGGCGGTCAAGCGATTAATGACCCAGTGAGGCGTGAGGCATCGGAGCATGCTCAATTGCTTGAAGAAGGCATATCTGCGGTGTCACCACAAGTGGGTTCGGCAGGGGAGTGACCATCCGATTCAGCATGCCCAACGAATGCTCGCGGAGGTCGGTCGTCACGAGCAGGATGGATTTCTCCTTGACCTTGGTTCTGGCTTCGAAACGTTCTTTCTGAATGACCATTGGAAGGGGAAACGGATCGCAGTAGACCTAGTTCCTGGTCCAGGCCTCGACCTTGTAGCCGATGGGCATCAGTTGCCCCTAAGGGATGGTACGACTTTTTTGGTTTTGATGATGGAAACGCTGGAACACGTTCCTGCCCCCGGGCGAGTCCTCCAAGAGTGTTCGCGAGTCCTGCGGGGAGGAGGATACATATGTTTGACCGCGCCGCAGTACTCAATCACCCACAATCACCCCGCAGACTACTTTCGGTTTACCCAGGAGGGGCTTAGACTTCTCTGTCAAGCAGCTGGCCTCCACATCCTTGATATTCGTGCGACCGGTGGGCCTCTCCTGGTCGTGTTTCATGCCATCGAGCGGAATCTCCCGCCAAAGACAAGACTGATATTTGTGGCGTTCACGCACAGACTCTTTGACTTGCTCGACGGTTGGTTCTGCGGGCACGGGAATCGTGACGGGGTTCGAGATGCTCTTGGGTGGGCAGTATTGGCCATAAAAAAGGAGGCCACATGCGAGGGGCCCTTGTGATTGTTCCAACAGGGCAGGCTGGCACACCCCTGCAGACGTTTCAGGCGCACAGGCTGTTTCCGAGGAAGGGGCAACCCTTCACTCGCACCACAATCCTTGGATCAAGAGGATGACGCATAATGAGATCGAGGGAATCATGACGCAGAATGCACGTTCTTCCTACGCCTCTCACAAATTGGACCTGAGAGAGTCCCGACTCACGAAACTGCTTCACATGCTTGGTGAAGAGACACCAGGGCGGTTATTGGACATCGGGTGTGGAGGCGGTGAGCTGGCATCCCTCCTTGCTGGTTCCGGATGGGAGGTTGAGGGCTTGGAACGAGAACCAACTCAGGTCGGAGCGGCTCGTGGCCGTGGCCTGGTTGTCCACGCGACGGATTTTGGATGTGACCCGTTTCCC
>JBFJQA010000314.1:0-3015 GCA_041616875.1 Nitrospiraceae bacterium
TCCAGCAGGCGGTGCTGGCATATGGGGGCTTGGATATTCTTGTGTCCAACGCCGGCATCGCGCGCAGCAAATCGATCGATCAACTCTCGATTGATGACTGGCGCGATTCCCTCGCGGTGAACGCAACGGGCCATTTTCTGGTCTGCCGCGAGGCAGTGAGAATCTTCACGCGACAGAACCTCGGTGGGAGCATCGTGGTCATCGCCACAAAAAACATCTTGGCACCCGGCAGAGACTTTGGCGCCTATTCGGCTTCCAAAGCCGCACAGGCTCAATTGGCGCGTGTCCTGGCTATAGAAGGAGGAGACTTCGGTCTCAGGGTCAACATGGTGAACCCGGATGCGGTGTTTGATGGATCAGGGCTTTGGTCCGAGCAGATCCGGGAGGCCCGCGCCAAGGTCTACGGAATAAGAGTGGAAGAGCTCGAGGAATACTGCGTCTCCCGTAATCTCTTGAAAGTCAGGATTGCAGCACCGGATGTGGCTGAGGCCGTGGTGTTTCTGGCATCGGACCGCTCAGCGAAGATAACCGGGGCCATGATCCCGGTGGATGGGGGCGTAAAAGAGGCCTTCCCGCGATAAATTGTGAAGAGGAGCCGGAAAATACTAGAGGACGGGGAGATATCCGCAGGCTGGGGCCGGTCATGAGCGAGCGATATTGCGAAGATGAATGGTGGGGTTCACATCCAGAGAAGCTATTTCTGCTCTTCATGGTTATTGCCGCCGCTGGGCTCAGGTTCTATGATCTTGGTTCCCTTGGCTTTAGGGGAGACGAAGAAACAACAGCGCTTGCCGTCAGAGGGTTGCTCTCAGATGGGTTTCCGAACATGCCTGCAGGAGGAGATTATTGGAGGGGCCTGGCGTATTCGTATTTCGGGGCTGTCTCCGTCTGGCTCCTTGGACTCGATGAATTTTCGGTCCGTCTGCCGAGTGCCATGTTCGGAGTCCTCACAATTCCACTCCTTTACTTTTTCATCCGAGCCATCGCGGGTTGTTGGCCTGCCATCATCTCCTCGCTGCTCCTGACTTTCTCGGCATGGCACGTAGACATCTCGAGAATGGGTCGGATGTACGCCACGTTTCTGTTTTTCCTCACTCTGTCGATCTACTGTGGAGTGTATGGGAGGGGATGGAGACACCATATCGCTGCATTGGGGGCGGGGCTAATTGCAGTGACGCTTCATGAGCTGAGCATACTGCTTGTCTTGATATGGGTGCCTGTTTTTGCGGTTGGAGTGGTGCCAAAGGGAAAAAGATGGGTTTCTGCGGGCATATGCTTGGGAGTGGCTACCTGGTGGCTCACATACCACAGATTTATTTATGCGCCCGTGAAAGCCGGCGTTGCATCGGACCCCAATAAAGCATCGGTTGGCTTTCTCGAGAGCCTTTTAGAAATGCTTCAACTCAAATTCGTTCCCAAAATGTGGTCTTTCACACATTTGATGCTTCATTATCCGATCGCCTTGACGCTCCTCATTGCAAGTGTCGCGGCAGTGACGATTTACGCTTGGATACGCTTCGGTCGGCCTGCCGGTACAAGCAAGGGGATCCTATGGCTGTCCTTATTTGTCGTCGGTTCCGCAGCGATGAATTTGTTTGGATTGGTGGCGCTCGCGCTTGTATGCGGAGGAATATGGTTTCGGAATTTTATCAAATGGTCTGAAAAGGCGAACTTTGTCCTCATCATGCTTTCCGTGGTTGCCATGCTGCTCTGCTTCTGGCTCTTCTATGGGTTTGTGATATGGAAAGGAGATGGGTTTAGTGGGCTATCTGAATTGGAGCTGTTGAGGAAGGTAATCAAGGATAGTTTGTACTTTCCTGCGCTGCACATCATGACGTTCTTCCTTTCGTTTCCAGCGATGACGACTCTCGTCGTGGTGAGCAGCGGAGCGGCCGTCGTCCTGTATATGAAGGGCAGGGAAATCGACAAGGGCGTGCAGTGGTTGTTCGTAGCCTTCTGGGTCCCACTGTTCATCGTAGGGTTGACGAAGGAATGGGTGCCCTTGCGATACCTTCTCCCTATTTATTTGCTATACCTTGGGATCGTAGCGGTCAGTCTATCTACTGTTCTGAGAATGGTCGATGACCGGTTGAGTCGTGTGGACATGCGAGGCGCTACTTGGCTAAGGCGACGTACTTGGGGGGTGCCTCTCGTATGTATGATGGGGTTGCTGCTGGTCCCGGTGGTTAACGAATATCATGGACTGGCAGATGGTGTGGCTGCGGCTCACGTCACCTACGGCAATGCCAGAGTGAGTTGGAGTCAGACACCCGTCCAATTCAGGGCAGATCACAGTGGCGCAGCGGAATATGTGGGAAACCATCGCAAAGATAGTGATCTAGTGATCGCAATGGACGTGCTGCAACAATATTACTATTTGGGAAAGGTAGACTACTGGCTCAGAGAAGGAGGTGACGCGGCTGCCTACAGTTATCAGGCTAATGGGCGACGATTGGATTTCTACACGAATACCCCGACACTCACGACCAAGGAAGAGCTGAGCGATCTCATACGTAGCCCGCGGGATTATAGGATATGGGTTATCACCTCAGGCGAGCTCACAGGAAGGGATGCGCAATTTATCCCCGCGGGTGTGTCGGAGCTCTTAACAGACAGCGACAGCCTGGTATTTAGGGGTCGTGACGGTGCGACGTGTGCGTATCTTTTCGAATGACATGGCTCGTCCGGGCAGCACAGAGACCGTGTTAATTTCGGAAACTCAAGAGCCCACGGGAAAGCCTGAAGAGCCCGCTCGATCGAGGAAATAGCGCATGCTCCAGCAGGCGAAAAAGGAGACCTACGTCCTCCACCGGAAGCTGTTCGAGGAGAACAGGCCGCTCCGGCACAAGTACCAGGACCTTATCGTGGGACGAAGGGGCTGGTGGCCGCTCATCAAGTATGAGCTCGTGCTCCTGCTGTCGAGCTGGGTCCCCGGTGCCCTGGGGCTCCTGCTCCGCAGCAAACTCTACCCGCTCCTCCTGGGCAGCGTGGGCAAGGGGGTCATCTTCGGCGCCA
>JBFJQA010000315.1:0-3009 GCA_041616875.1 Nitrospiraceae bacterium
AGACTCTCGTTCAATTGACCTGACCGGTGCTCTAGGACGATGGTTGGCGAAGAAGGGAAGCCAGCCAGGGCTTGGAAAGATCTCGCGGATTAACTGGCCCAATGGTGTATCCCCTTACCCAGGACTTGAGTGGTTCGATGAAGACTATGCCCCCTTGTACTTCGGGCGGGACCAGGAAGTGGACGACGTGATTGCAAGGATGAGCGAGCCACACGGTCGCTTCCTCCTCATCAGCGGGGCCTCCGGTTCGGGCAAGTCTTCCTTGGTTGCGGCTGGTCTGTGGCATACCCTGAACAAGGATGGGCGTCTCCCCGGGAGCATGAAGTGGGTCTGGCTCCGGATTACCCCTGGCGACGGAACGGGACCGTTTGATTCGCTAGCCTGGGGGTTAAAGCAAACCTTTCCCCAAGTCTCTAAGAAAGCTGTTGAGTTAGCCCATGAATTGGCCGGAGACCCTGCCACCCTGAAAACATTGCTGGCCTCCCATCTGTCGTCCGATCAGGAGTTGTTGTTGTTTGTCGATCAACTGGAGGAACTTTATACCCAAGGCTTCAAAGACAAGGACCTACAGCACTTCCTTGAGCAATTAGTCGCCACGACTCGCGACCCGCAGAACCGTGTTCGGGTGGTGACCACCGTGCGCAGTGAGTTCATCGGAAAGTTGGAAGAATCTGGGCCGGTCCTGAAGGTGCTCAACACTGGCTACCATTACCATCTAGGACCAGTGTCCTCCCGGATCTTACAGGAAATGATAGAAAAACCGGCTCAGGCCACGGGCTACGAATTTGAGCCGCATTTGGTCGACGCGATCCTGGATGAAGCCGGGAAAGAACCCGGGAATCTGCCGCTCGTGGCCTACACATTGAAACAACTCTTTGAGCGGCGGAAAGGGAAAATTTTCACGCGTGCGGCGTATAAAGCTTTTGGAGGTGTGGCTGGCGCCATTGGCACAAAAGCGGATCAAGTCATGGAGACCTTGGGGGCCGACACAAGGGCCTCCTTTGACAAGGTGTTTGCGGAGCTCGTGCATCTTGACCGGGATCGGCCGCCAACCCGCAAGCGGGTTTCCCTGGCTAGCTTCAAGGATGACGTTGGGGCGACCACCCTGATTCAGGCGTTGGCCGGCAAGGACTGTCGGGTCTTAGTCACGGGGGGCGAGAAACATGACACCACGGTCGAAGTTGCTCACGAAAAACTCTTTACCGCCTGGCCGAAATTAAAAATCTGGATCGACGACGGCGGTGAAAGCTTGCGCCTCATTGACTATGCAGAAGAGGCGGCAAAGCGATGGCATGAGATGGGCGGTCATCTCCAAGAGCTGTGGTTGAGTGGACGTGTCGTGGGCATTCAGAAGGCGCTCAATCGATTTAGTAAGAACCCCTCCCCTAAGCTGGAACAGATGCTCAGACCCCAGGAAATGTTAATTAAACGATTAGAGAATGACGCGTTGTCGCATGAAGATCGATTGCTCATAGGAAAGAAATTAGCCGAATTCGAAGATCCTAGGCCTGGAGTCGGACTGCGTGAGGATGGCCTTCCCAATATTGAATGGATCGAAATATCGACGGGCCAAATTCAACTGGATAATGTCGACCATGTGTTCGAGGTCAAGCCGTTTCGCCTGGCCAAATATCCGGTGACGAATATCCAGTTTCAGGCGTTTATTGATTGCAAGGATGGTTTCCAAAACAGGGAGTGGTGGCAAAGTTTTAGAGCAGAGCGAAGGGTCTCAGCCATCGGCATGGAGTGAAGCGAATTGCCCGCGGGAAACGGTGTCCTGGTATGAAGCGGTGGCCTTTTGCCGCTGGCTCAGTCACCGGACGGGTTCGACTATTCGGTTACCCACGGAGTGGGAGTGGCAACAGGCCGCCACGGGCGGCGATCCAACGTATGAGTATCCATGGCCCGGAGGTTGGGATGGGATCCGCTGTAATAGTGAGGAAAGCCGCCTCAATCGCACGACCCCCGTTGGCATCTATCCCAGAGGCGCTACGGAGCAGGGGGTGTTGGATATGGCGGGAAACGTCTGGGAGTGGTGCCTGAACACCTATGATGACCCTGAGAAGCCAGAGTCAGTAGGTTTTGACGACTCGGGCGGCCGGCGTGTGCTCCGGGGCGGTGCCTGGATCAGCAGGCCGGAGGACTTGCGAGCATCGATCCGGCTCTGGGACACCCCCGTCAACCGGTACGACTACATCGGCTTTCGTCTTGCCCAGGACATCCCCTAACCCTTGGTCCTGTATCCTTTTACCCTTTTCCTCTTCGTGTTTCTTGTAGAGACGCCCCAGTGGGGCGTCTATCTTGGCTGGCTGGACGACATGAGGTAGGACAACGATTTCATAGGCGATACGGTCCAAGACGACGGGTCACCGACCCGTCGCTACCTCAAGATGGAAACGAAAGGTCGGCCGTTCCCACCCATTTAGGTTAAAAGATGGTCGAAAATTTCATGTCTCCTTCCAATGTGCCGCAAGGTGTTCAGTCCTGTCATGACTTGCTGCTCTGGCTTATTTTGCAGCTGGATAAATTTCCTCGCTCACGCCGGTTCACGTTGGCGGAGCGGTTGGAAACAGGGTTATTGGAGGTGTTGGAAATGCTCGTGGAACCTGCTTACATTCAACATATCAGAAGAAGGAGATGAATTCTGCGATGAATTCTGCAAGGTTGACTTACGTGATGGGCAATTGAATGTGAAACGCAGTGCCCTGCCCCAACTTACTCTCCACTCGAATGTCTCCCTGATGGGCCACAACGGCATCTTTGACGATTTTGAGGCCTAAACCGGTCCCCCCCGGTTTGTTACTGACGCCTGCCTGGCTCAACACGGTGTCGCGGAGTTCAGGCGACATCCCTGGGCCAGTGTCCGCGACGGTCAACCAGACATGCTGGCCATTGGGGTCCGATGTTCCTTTGACAGTGATTGTGCCTTCCCCTGTAAATTCCGCCAGCCCATTGGAAACGAGATTATAAAGGGCCTTAAACAAACGGCTCTCATCTGCTTGAATAAGG
>JBFJQA010000316.1:0-2952 GCA_041616875.1 Nitrospiraceae bacterium
ACGCTAAGGTCAGCCCGCCTGATCCCCCTTCCTCCGAGTAGCCAGGAGCCCCTACACATGATTAGCGCTACATGACCTGGTCAGCGGTCTTGGATCTCATTCGGCTCCGCAACCAGACCGGCACCCTCCTCCTGATGTTCCCGACCCTGTGGGCCCTGGTGCTCGCCTCCCATGGACAACCACCTCCCGACCTCCTGGCGATTTTTGCTGTCGGTTCCTTCCTCATGCGAAGCGCCGGAGTCGCCATGAACGATCTGGCTGATCGCTCCTTCGACCGACAGGTAGAGCGCACGAAGACACGACCTTTAGCAGGGGGCCACATGACCGTGGCCACTGCCCTAGGCGTTGTCGCGATCTTATTATCCCTGGCCGCAACTCTGCTCGTGTTCCTGAACACCCTGACGAGGACTTTAAGCCCAGTGGCTGTGTTGCTCGCCGCGATCTACCCCTTCTCGAAGCGTGTACTCCATACTCCGCAGGCCATCTTGGGCATCGCGTTCGGATGGGGCGTGGTCATGGCCTGGGCTTCAGTCCGCAATGCCTTAGACCAACCGGTGTGGTTCCTTTTTGGCGCAACAGTCTTCTGGGCCCTCGCGTATGACACGATCTATGCGCTTCAGGACTTGGAAGACGACAAGAAGATAGGGGTGAAATCCTCAGCCATCCTGTTCGGGTCATGGACCTGGTTGGCGGTCGGAAGTTTCTCTGGGGTGATGCTGGCGTGCCTTACCCTCTGCGGGTGGCTCGCAGGTCTGAACTCTGCCTTTTATCTTGTGCTCGCGGCCCTTGTGGTTATTTTGGGCCGGCAGGTTTGGGAACTCCGCCGGCCGGTGGCTCCCCCCCGGGCACTTGCGCTATTTAAGCAGCACGCGGGAATTGGCGTGACGGTTCTCTTGGGCTTTTGGATTGGGTTTCTGTAAGGCGATCAGGCCCCCGGAGGCGCAATCGGTTTGTCAGCTTTAGGGGCCCGCTGAGTCTTGAGATACAAGGTAATCGCCTTGGCATCCTGGTCAGTGATGCCGAGGTTTGGCATACGCGTTTTGCGTTTCATCGCCTGGGGATACTTAATCCACCGGTAAATCCACGCGGCGTTGAGGCGAAACCCGGCCCGATCCAACGCGGGACCGACCAACCCACCTTGTTCCCCAATCTTATGGCAGCCGTTACAGCCGTATTTGTTCGAATAGAGACGCTTCCCCAATGCTACCGTTTCCGCCTGGCCATCGAGGGAGTCCGGCAGCTGGGGTCGAGGAACTTGGGCTTGTTTCGGTCGCTTGGTGAAGCTCTCCACGGCCCCTTCAGCCTTTGCCAATTCCATTTCCGCCTGTTCCAAAGCTTCCTCCTCAGGAAGGATTTCCTCTTCGACATCCTCATCGCCCGTTTCTTCGCTCGCGGCGTCCTCCGCCCTTGCCTCAGCAGCTTCGAGCGCCTTTTTAGCCTGATCAAAGGCCTGCCGGGCCTCTTCGTGCCGCGCCTTTAGCTCCTGCAATTGTCCATCGACATCGTGGGTTAAGGACATGCCGTGGAGCGTTCTCACATATGCGACAATTGACCAGATCTCGTCTTGAGAAAGCGTGTACTTAAATGTCGGCATGGTCGGAACGGCGAATTCCTCATCCCCAATGCGATCCCCGACCTCAGGTGTCGTATCCTTCATATCACGGTAAATCGTGAGAAAGATTTCTTCATCTTGGAAGGTAGACATTTCTGCCTTGGCAGAGAGGTCCTTGGGCCGGGGATCCGGCATACTCATCCAATTGAATCCCTCATTCTGGCGGCCATTTTCTCCATGGCAATGCATGCAATAGTGCTGGTACAGACTCTTGCCCTTCGCCACCCGCTCACTTTCAAATAGCGCACAGCCATTCGCACCGACCACCATGACCGCGACGATCGCAGCTCCAACCATCCCCGCCTTCTTTGCGCCGCAGAGTTTCATGCCGCTTGTCCCTTCCTTAGCTTCCAAATCAGCGCCATCTCGAACAGCGCGGCAATTCCCAATCCAAGAAATCCGTAGAAGAAAATTGACCTATCTGGGGGCGGTTCGGCCCGGATGTACCACCAGGACGAAATTGCTTTTTGCGAGCCTTTTTCCTTGGGTTCTCCGGTTGCCATGAGCTTCCCGTCCCACATGGCGAAGGCGACATTCGTCCACTCCCCCGGAATTATTTGGGCGTCCTCTTCTTTCCCAGACGTTTCCAAGGTCCTGGAAAACACGACTCGCCACGTGCCATCCTTCCACACCCCCTTGGCCGACACGTCTTGCTGCTCCTGCGGTCGGAGTGTTCCAAATCCCTTTGCACTCATGTCGAGCGCTTTCCCTGATTCATTTTTCCAATACCAGATGTTAACGGGACCACCCTCGACCTGCAGCATTTCTTGTCCATGGGCAAAATGGGCTTTTTGGTCACCTACCATAAACTCCAACGCTGCGGCATCAGCCGGATCTTCGGTCGGATCCTGATATTCCACGAGCACGGCGACTCGTTCTTGATCGTGCATCCCCCTGACTTTGACCGACTTGACGGTCGCGTCCAATAGTCGCTCCGGCCAATGGACTTGAGGAGACAGGTTGAATTCGGATACAGGAATGTTCTCCCATTCCGGGGACATTGGGTCGTCAGCCGGAAGTTCTCCATCAGTCAAATGAACGCGAACCCCAACGGCGCCGCCCTTTTCTTCCGTTTCAGAGCTTGGCGACGCATCGTCCTCGGCCAGGACGGAGCCGAAGGGTGTCAGTCCCCAGAGAAGACCACACGCAAGAACACCGGCAAGAAGGAATAGCCCCGGTCGTACCCACACGCGCACGTTACTCTTCCTCCTCTTCCCAGGTCCTAGGTTTCTGCCCGGCTCCAGCATATTCCCCCATGATGATTTTCCAAATTTCTTCATCGGACAGCTCAAGCTCCCACCTGGGCATGGCCGACTTCCATGGCATTCCCTCGACAGGCA
>JBFJQA010000317.1:0-2924 GCA_041616875.1 Nitrospiraceae bacterium
ATATACTTCTGCCATTTTCCTTACTGAATCCAAGATACGAGCGACATTTTTATGAAACCTATGTATTCTTCAACCCTGAACGGTAAAAAGATGAGGTTGGCACGTTATCGTCGGCTTCAGCTTTCTACCGCCTCACCGTGGTATAACCGCTCGAAAGCAGTTACGGCCTTTTCCACTGAGAACAACTCCTGGATGCGCTTTCGAGCCTGTCTGCCCCGCTCGAATCGCTCCTCGGGCATTTCGTCTACCAGGGCTCGAATCGCGGCTGCTAATGCGCCCGGGTCTCCGGGAGGGACAGTGATGCCACTCTGCCCGACGACTCGCGCCGCATCGCCCACATCGGTCGCGACCGGCGGCAACTCGCAAGCCATTCCCTCAGCGATCGTGTTTGGAAATCCCTCCCCAAAGGCCGAGCTTGACACGACCAGATCGGATGCGGCCAACACGTCTGGCACATCGTCTCTCAGTCCGAGCCTATGCAAGCCGGGCAAATCGGGAAGCCCTTCGGTGCCCTTCCCTACTACAAACGCCTGTATGCCAGGCAGACGCGCCAAGGCGCTGAGAAAGCAGGCGTGATCTTTCTTAGGGTCAACTCTCGCAACCATCGCAAGAACCGGCGTCCTCTCGGGGAACCCAAATTCAGCCCGGATACGCTTCCGAATTGCGGAGTCAGGGCGAAAGCAATCAGTATCGATCCCGTTTGGAATGACACAGAAGCGCTTGGGATGATATCCGATTCGACGATGGCAGTCACGTCCATTCTCCGAGTTCGCAACAATCGCATCGGGCGCGGAGGAGAGCCGTACACAAGCCGCAACGGAAACTCTGAGCGGCCACCCATAGTGAGACAATTCCATGTTCGAGCTCCGAACTCCCCAAAACAGCTTTGTCTTCGACCGTCGGCACGACAATGTCAGCGCTAGAGTCGCAATCATGTCGGCGTGATAAAGCCAGCTCTGTACGACGTGCGGCTGATAGGACCGAATGAGCTGCGCGAGTCGAAGAACGGCCTTCGGGGCGTCGAGACTTCGCACTAGGTCAAGCTCGGTAATGGGAATCCCATCGTGACGAAGGCGATTGAGAAAATACCCACCGGGCATGAGGCACGCGACATGCGTAGTCATGGCCCGCTGCGGTTTAGCCAGCAGCAACGACGTCAGCATCCTCTCCGCGCCACCGGTTCTGAGCGTCGTGATGACGTGTAAGACTCGAAGCTCAGAATTGTTCCGCCCAGTCTGCATTGACGCTATTGTTGTTCGCTTAATTGATCGGCGTTTTAAACGATGCGCGTCAGTTTCACAATGCAAGCGTCGTGTGCTAGAAGACGAACGGTCGAAATAACACCTGGAAGTTCGGCTAGAAGATACCAGGCTTCACTCACCCGTGAAGAGCACTAAGTCTTGAATGAGTGGCGATCGGCCTTGAGAGGGGGTTGCCGGCGAGATGGGTACGGCCTGGTTTACGGGCAACCGCGTTGTAATGAGTAAATGCAAATCGGAATGCCTGTGGTACATATTTTTCCACCCAAACCAGACTGTCAGCCTGAGACCAGTTGGGAGACAAACGGAAATAGCGCAGCGATACCTTCTCTAGCTTTTCCTGCCCAAGGGCGGCGAACAGAGCAGCAGGAGTGACCACGCGCTCTTTACCGTATAGATGATGGCGCCCCGTGGCATCGACATACTCTGAAATAGTGCGGAATCCACGCTGCCGAAAGAGCATAATTTGCATCAAGGGGTTCCAGGCGTTGGCCTCAGAAATGATCACGAAGCCTCCTGGCCTCAACAGCGAGGCCAGCATTCCGACAGCCTCCCGGCGCGGCTCGATGTGATGGAAGGCCTGCTCCAGCCAAATAATGTCAAAGCCTCCTTCCTTTTGCAGATCGAAGAAGGATCGAGCCTCAAAACGACAGTCCACATCCTCAGGGCCCAGCCGCTTGAGCAGTTCCAGACGTTTCCGGGCCACTGCCAACCGGTCCTCACGAAGGTCAACCCCCAGGACGTGGGCACCGAGCAGAGCCATGTAAAGAGATTCTGTTCCGCAGCCGCAGCCCACTTCCAAAACGGTGGGACCATCGAAATGCCCGAGAGCGTTGAACAGCTCTCTCGTCTGGTTATCGTAATGGAACCGCACATAGGGACCGAAATGGCGCACATAGCCTTTTGTAATAGTTCCTGAGAACACACTGCTCTGCATCCGGCGGCCACTGTCCTTCCAACCAGCCCGCGAGAAAATCTGACATGGATGCAGGTTTGGTCAGGCCGAGAGTCGGGGGTTACACCGGAAACCACCTCTCGTGCGGCCTTTTGCGACGATTACGGCCCGGCAACGCGGATCGTCACCTTACGGTCAGTCGTGTTTGTGAAGACGGCCTGAGCCGCTCGCCACGAATTCTGACGCAAGCCATGACACTGAAGGTCAATGCACCGAAGAGAGACCTCGTTTCACCAAGTGCCGACCAATACTCTGTTCAGAGGGGACACCATGGCGTGAAGGAGTCGGATGAGGTATCCACGCGGGAGACGCGGCGAGCCATCGTAGGTTATCTGTCGTTTTCTTACGCGCATTGGGTTTCCGCCGATATTGTGATGCACCCCCGTCCAGTAGTGAAGTAAGCGATCGCTATACTCCAGACCGAGAAAATCGGACAATCTTTTAAGCTCACTCACGGGCTGGCAGGCAAAGCGGTCGTAGCTTATTTGGATCCAGGAGATGCGTCTGTGTCTGCATGTCATGACACGGAGGAAAAGAACAGAAAGATTGTTTATTGTCCAGGCAAGATATGACTTCCATATTGGCGTTCCTTGACGAGACTGGGAGTTCGCGAAACCCCTCACATCCCTGACGAGATGAATCACTCTGACCGTATGCTCCCCACTCATCAAACGGATCAGTCTGTTCACGCTCTTGGAGGCGTCCACCAC
>JBFJQA010000318.1:0-2923 GCA_041616875.1 Nitrospiraceae bacterium
CATAGACCGCATCTACCTCAATATCGAACGCGTCCAACCACACGAACGGGATGCGGAGCTCGTTCTTCAGTTGCTTGATAAAATCAAGGATCGTTTGATCGTTCACGTTCCGGAGTATCACATATGGTGCGGTGATGTGGATCCTCGTCTGTACATGAATCAGGATTATCGCCAGTCTATTCGTTATCAGTACGGATTCGAAGCCACTGACAAAAAGTTTCTTCTCATCACACACAATGACATTCTGTATGAGAAGGACATCGTTCTCGTCTTTCTCGAGCAAATACAGGGTCATGTTGGCGTCGGCCAAATTGGACAGTGCTGGAATTGTCCCGCGGCAAAAGCTGGGAGGTGTGGGAGCGATCGATTTTATGATTACAGGCCGAGTGTCGCTGAGATCAAAGAGCTCGTATCTGAGTTCCCGCTCATTCGCGAGCCACGAGCGAAGGCGCTTGGAATGGGCGCGAGGATCTGGGCAACCCTCTCCAAGCTTTTGGGCCACTCGCAGGTCGTGTTCGACGCCAGACAACCATGGCCGCTTCCGGAATGCCGCTTGAATGAGTTCTCATGCCTGGTCGACATAGAAACGCTTCGGCCCCTTTGCATTCCCGATGGACTTGTGGTTCCGATGGGATCGGATGAATGGCTGGACGTTGGTGTTCGATGGTTTCACATGCTGTGCAACCGTGGTTATAGATTTCGACATGTGGACATCAGCCAATATTGCACACATGCATGGGCCGGGGATAAGAGTAGAGGCGGGGGGCATCCTTCACTGTTGCACAAGGACCAATATCAGATGGAGGAGGATGAGGCTCGCATGCGCTTTGAGGAGCACTATGCTTGAAATGGATGGGTCCGTCACAAGGGATTTTCCACTGAGAGGGCGAGTGGCGATCCCTGCAGCCAAACCTTTTGCCACCTGCCACGCGAACAATCCGTCGCCATCCATTCAGGGCCTTAGGTCTTGCATCACAAGCGGTTCCCCCGCAGAGGTAGTGGATGACACGCAGCCGTTTCCCATAGGTAGTCGATAGGCTGATGGCCGTGTGGTCGCCTTTACGTGCCGTAAAAGCCCGGGTTCGGAATGCCTATTACCGTCTGAAGGCGAGAAATATTGTCCCCGCGGCTCATCCCGGATCCGGCCCACCCATTGTCGTGGGATTGTTAAGAACACCCATCGGGATGGGCGAGTTCGCGCGACTTAATTTGGCCGCCTTGCGCGCCTTGGGCTTCCCTGTTGGCCCCTTCGACGTCAGCCACTTGTTCCGTCGCGAGAGCGTCAACGTCATCAAGATCGATTCGGAGGATTCGAGAGCCTTTGAAGAGCTGGGGCCGCTGCTCCTCCACGTGAAGCCTCCCGAGTTCGATCGTACGCTTTCCTTGCTCGGGCGACAAAAGACCGCGGGACGTCTGCTCATAGGGTGCTGGGTTTGGGAGCTAGAGCGTATACCCCCGAGCTGGCGTAGCGCCCTTCATCAGCTTCATGAGGTCTGGGCCCCCAGCCGGTTCTGCGCGGAAGCGATCCGCTCGGAAACCAAGAAGCCCGTGTTCGTTGTCCCCTGTCCCGTTCGACCCTACGAAGGCGAGGCATGGGACCGCCGTGCTCTTAAGATTCCCGATGAAACCTTCGTCGTGCTGTGCACCTATGACATGCGATCCAGTCAGGCGCGCAAGAACCCCATTGGTGCGGTACGCGCATTTCGCCGCGCCTTCGGAGACAGTCCAGCCGCGGTGCTCCTTGTCAAAGTTACCGACCCAGAGTTTCGCCCTGATTCATTCAACGAGCTGAAGTCCGAAATACAGACGGCGGCAAATATTCGACTCCTTGTTGAGAGGTTGTCCGCGGAGGAAATGGGGGCCCTGATTGCAGGCGTGGATGCGGTCTTGTCGCTTCATCGGTCCGAGGGCATTGGCCTCGTGCCCGCTCAGGCAATGCTCGCCGCGAAGCCCGTGGTCGCGACGGCTTGGTCAGGAAACATGGACTTCATGGATGCCGAAAGCGCGGCGCTCGTGCCGTACGAGTTGGTACCGGTCCGTGACCCACAAGGGATCTATGATGGTCATGACCAGGTCTGGGCGGAGCCTGATTTAGATGCGGCGACTGACCTGCTACGGCGCCTGGGAAAGGATCCAACGTTCCGCCACCAGCTGGGCGCAAACGCATTGATGAAGGCACAACGCTCGCTCTCATTGGACGCGTTTGAGAGAGGTCTGAGCCCAACTTTTCTCGCCCTGGCACGCCGTGAAGGCCGAAACCCTGCTCAGGACGGAGTTTCAAAAATCCCTTGTCCATCTGCGGACCGCGAGTCATAGCGTCTGGCCGACAGCGTATGCGTCGCACGTTGCAACCGTGTCCTTGTGCACCGAAACCGACGAGGAATATGCGAGCACGCCTCAGCGGATGAAACCGGTGGGTGGGCAATCGACACCCGTCGCATTACTCGTCATGCTAGAAATGTTCAGTAGGTGATAATAGAATAACCCTCTGCCATGATCGTACAGAAGCTCAAACGACTGTGGAGATTGATCCGGCCTTTTGGCACGCTGCGTCGTCTCATTCGCAAACAGCAACGTTCGCTGGATGAGATCAAGATCGCTCATGGCTTAATCTTGTCGGAGCTTTTTCGTGGAAAAAGCGCGAGGTCACTCCAGGATTACGAGTTTAAGGTATTTTCCCAGAGTGGCGAGGATGGAATTATTCAGCACCTTGTGTCCCACATCCCGATTCAACACAAGACATTTATTGAGTTCGGGATTGAGGACTACTTAGAGTCAAACACCAGGTTTCTGATGGTGAAAGACAATTGGAGGGGTTTCGTCTTGGACGGTTCGCAAGAAAACATCAAACGTCTGAAAAAAGCGTATTTTTTCTACATGTTTGATCTCAAGGCCAGGCAGGCTTTTATAACACGGGACAATA
>JBFJQA010000319.1:0-2893 GCA_041616875.1 Nitrospiraceae bacterium
AGTCCTGGCCAGGCAGTCTTCGTAAGCCCGGGATTGAGTTGTTGGAGGTGTGATGTTTGCCTATCTGGACGTGACAACCTCTGTCCATCATTTAAAATCCTTGGCGCTCAAGAAAACGGAGGTTACGCGGAATTCGTAACGGTACCAGCCCTCAATGTCATCCCCATTCCTCACGGGTTGGGATTTGAAGAAGCTGCCGCCTTCCCCCTGGTGTCAGTGACCGCCTGGCATATGTTATTTCCGTTAGCGGGTTTGAGGCCCGGCGAAACGACCCTCATTATGGGTGGCGGCAGTGGAGTAGGGTGCATGGCAATCCAAATGGCCAAGCTTGTTGGCGCAAGGGTGATTACCACAGTTGGGTCCGACGAGAAAATGGCGAAGGCCAAGAACATTGGGGCTGACAGCGTCATCAACCACACCCTTGAAAATGTCGCGGACAGGATCAAGAGCTTAACTGAGGGCAAGGGGGTGGACGTTGTCATCGAGCACATTGGGCTCCAGGCATGGAACCATTGCGTGATGGCCATGGCCAAAGGTGGACGACTCGTGACCTGTGGTGCCACCACGGGTGGAGAGGTTGCACTGGATCTTCGCGCTGTATTTTCTCGGCAGCTGGTTTTCAAGGGTTCATATATGGGAACAAGGGCGGAACTACAAACAGCTGCACAATTAATTGGGCGTGGCCAATTACGGCCCGTCGTCGACCGTGTCTTTCCGTTAGCGGAAGCACGGGCTGCGCAGGAACACTTGTTAAACCGAAGGGTATTTGGAAAAGTCGTGTTGTCGGTGGCTTGAATCAACAGCAGGTGAGTACACCTCTAACGAAAAGGAGAACTCCTTATGCCCTCAGTTGCCCACGTGATGCGAAAGGATCTGAAGTCGGTCCCGTCTACGACCACCATCCGAGCAATAGCCAAGCGGATGAGGGATGAACGGATTGGTGCTCTACTGGTGGAAAAGGCGGGCGCGCTTGTGGGGATCGTTACGGACACGGACGTGGTGCGCCGTGGAATTGCCGAAGAAAACGATATCAACAGGCTGACAGCGGAAAACATCATGACCTCTCCGATTGTCACCATTGAATCGGTCCGGACCGTCCAAGATGCTCACGATATGATGGGCGATTTGCATGTCAGACATTTGGGCGTGTCCGAGGGCGGTAAGCTTGTGGGGTTAGTTTCGGTAAGAGACCTCTTGGTGTATTTCAAACGGGTCTCGGAACCAAAAATCACCCAGGACTAGTTGCTGGGCAGGGTGATTGTCGACGGATCGAACTTACTTGGTGAGTTCTCGAACCAGATGACCAAGTTCCGGAAGGATGAGTTTTTCCATCGCTAAGCGGACGGCACTTTCGGATCCTGGCGTAGAGAAGACGATGCGACCCCTGACCAACCCGGCTGTCGCTCGACTCATCATGGCTGAGGAGCCGATCTCTTGATAGCTCAGGTATCGGAAGATTTCCCCGAACCCGTCCAATTTCTTTTCCAACATCCCGTCGATGGCTTCGAAGGTTGAATCCCGACGAGAAAGACCGGTTCCTCCATTGATAATAATCGCCTGAACAGCTGGATCAGCCGTTCCGGCCTCGATCAATTTTCGAATTTCGACAGGTTCGTCTTTCACAAGTTGAGGCCCACCTACGTCATGGCCTTGCTCGAGAAGGAGCCGTCGAATCAGCTGGCCACTCGTATCTGTTTCAGGCGTTCTGGAATCACTGCAGGTGATGACCAGACAGGAAACTCTGAGCGGAGCATGAGCCTTATGTTCGCGATGGGTTTCGGGGACGTGACTAGACATTGCCGGGCTGATTCCAAAGGCTGTTCGCTATCTTAACAGGGTTGCAGGCCGTTCCGCCCTCGACCCATGAAACTTACAATCTGTCAGCTCCACACCGAGTCTGGGTTCAGGCTTGCGACGGGCTTTCCCTTTCCGATGTGTTCGTCCAGAATGGTCGGCACGTGTTCCTCTTTGACCTGGGTGTACCACGTTCCGTCTGGGTACACCACGACCGTTGGGCCTTGTTCACAGGGGCCGAGGCACGCTGAGCTTGTTACTAACACTTCACCTGGCTGGACCCCACGCTCGATAATCCCCATATTGAACGCCATAAGTATTCCGGCTGACCCTGAGGCGCCGCAGGAGGGCTTGGGATGGCCA
Organism: Nitrospiraceae bacterium; assembly: GCA_041616875.1. Taxonomy (GTDB): domain Bacteria; phylum Nitrospirota; class Nitrospiria; order Nitrospirales; family Nitrospiraceae; genus JBFJQA01. The sequence continues at coordinate 2,158 of JBFJQA010000319.1, forward strand.
GGGGGGCGAGAATTCGTGCATACAAGGATGTGGTATCTTGGCTTTGGCATCGCGGCTCCTTTTCTTGTGGTTCGGGGACGGAGAAATGAACGAGTTGCGGGACGATCACACCCTGACAAAGACACTTCTGTGAGAATCCTAGTTCAATGCGGGAGAAAGGATCGCCACATCTCTAGACAGGCTTCAGGAAGTTTCCAGTGCCTCACTCCTTTCATGACCCACTCCAGATAATGCTCCTTTGGTTTGAACTTGCCGATTGGGGTTGCGGCGTGGGTGGCTACCAGGAGTTTTTCCCCAGGTTCTGTGATGACCGTGACTGACACGTGTCGATAGGCGCCCGGTGGGACTTCGCCTTCGCATTCATCAAGAAGCTTGAGGTCCTCTTCCGTAATCTCCAAGACAACCCCCCAAACCTGTTCTCCAGCCGAAGGGGCCACAGTCGCAAGGCCACAGCGCCACTGTGAGGACCATCGACTGAAATGAATGCTATGATCCGGGAGGTACGCCTTGCAAAGGAATTTGTGCTCGGGAGCGCGCCGTTTCAGTTGGGTCGGATTCAGATTGTCAGCATAGACGAAGAATTGCATAGGTCGTGATTCCTTGAATTAAAGATGAACACCGGACTATTCTTAACATATCTCCTCGCGTCACTGTCAAGACCGAGTTCTCACCAGAAGTGCTAGAAACTCCTTCCCAAGGCGAATTCCACGGCACATTGACTTTTAATTTAGCGGAC
>JBFJQA010000320.1:0-2892 GCA_041616875.1 Nitrospiraceae bacterium
ACAATTGACTGGGGACCGCGTCAGCCCGTATCGGGAAATGGTGAGTTGGATTCACGAGCCTACCATCCTCTTTGGCGATGGCTGGGAAGCCTACCGAGACGATTTATCTGACGACCTTGGCGTGAACGTCTATGGAGCCCCCCCGGGAGCTATCATTGCCTCGGCTGTGCACGTGGGCCTCGCGGGCCTGGCCTTCCTGGAGCGTGGTGAGGTGGCTCCGCTTGGCGTTGCACCGCGCTATATCCAGCCGTCGGAGGCTGAGACGAATTGGCAGCGGGCAGGACCGACCTCTGGGGAAACTAGAACGGACCTCGGCAAGCGCAGGAACCCAAGAAGGTCACGGAAGCCTGGCCCTCGTTGAGGGTCTGGATTGTTGAAACCTCGCGATGTAGGGGATATGCCTGTCTCACGAACGATCAGGGAGGTGGGGTTGATATCGGACGAATCCTCCCGCAGGATCAGCGCGGCGTCACTGCAGGACCTGGACGAGCTTGAACGGATCGAGCGAGCCTCATTCTCGGCCCCTTGGTCCAGGAAAATGCTCCAGGCGGAGTTAGTCGGGAATCCATTCGCGTCAGTCTTCGTTGTCCGGACCAACGAGGGGAGCGGAGTGCTTGGGTACATTTGTTATTGGGTGGTGTTTGAGGAATTGCGACTCATGAACTTGGCGGTCGATCCCTCGGCTCGCCGCCAGGGAGTGGCTACGGCGTTGGTCAGGCATGGCCTTCGGGACGGGGAACGCCGTGGAGTGAAACGGGCAGTCCTCGAGGTTCGGGCTTCCAATGAGTCGGCTCTGGCCCTCTATGAAGGATTCGGATTCAAACGTACCGCTGTTCGGCCAGACTATTATTCGAATCCGCGGGAAGATGCCATTCTTATGGAGTTATCCCCTATTGCAACACAGTAGCCGTCTCAAATACCCGGATGAAGCTCTGGGTGGTAGACATGAGTGTGTGGCAGGACTTTTACGGGAGGGAGGTGTCGTATGTTGACGGAAGGTGCCATTAGTGACCATCTACGCGCGACCAGCCATGAGTTTCGTGAGCTGGAAGATGCCCACCACCGCCTTGACGCGGAGTTAGAGACGCTTCAGAAACGACATGTCTTGACCCCTCAGGAAGAACTCATGAAAAAGCAGTTGCAGAAAGAAAAGCTCGCCAAAAAGGATAAAATGGCGGAGTTGATTCGCCACTACCGCGAGCAGGGAACAGGTTCAGGGTCGCATTAAGTCAGACAGGGCGTGTTTTATGATACCCTCATTTCGTAGACGGAGATGACTTAGACGCATAGCGGAAGGTTTCTATGCAAGCGACTCTGGCTCCACTGAACGCGCATATTAGGCTGATCAAGCGTCGGCTATTGATCATCGGCGCCACGATCATGGTGTTTTTCGTGGGGGCCTTCACCTATGCCGGACAGCTGATCGGGTGGCTCAGTCGCCCCTTCGCTGATGACCTGATCTTTTATGGACCAACAGAGGCCCTCTTTGCTGCTATCAAGGTTTCCTTTCTTGCGGGGGTGGTACTGAGTCTGCCGATGATTTTTTACCAATCGTGGACATTTATCGCACCGGCGCTGCTTCCACGAGAGCAGCGCCTTGCGATTCCGATCTTTTTGTTGGCTGGGGCACTTTTTGTGTTGGGGTTGGTGTTCTGCAATCTGGTGATCTTGCCCCTCGTCATCCAGTTTTTTGTTGAGTTCGGGACTGAACGGGAACTGTCTCCTCAATTGGCTGTGGGTGTGTTTGTCGATTTCAATGTCAAGTTCCTGCTTGTCATGGGTTTTGCATTTGAGCTACCACTCGTGTTGACGCTTCTGGCGAGGGCCGGATACGTATCGGCTCAAAGCCTGAGCCAGGTGCGAAAGTATGCCATCTTGGTGTCTTTGATCGTATCCGCAATCGTGACGCCGGATGCGACTTTCTATACCATGCTGCTGATGGCTGTCCCGCTTATGATCATGTACGAGTTGGGAATTGTAGGCGCGAGAATCTTCGGTCGGACCAAAGCCAGCGCCCCGGCCGAGCCGTCCAGTGAGCAGCCCAAGGCCGGTGGGGCGGCGGGAGAATCAACATCAGGAGGTACAGCCGGTGTTCGGGTCCGGTGACCTCTTGGAGGAAGGGTAACACTCATGTTTTCCCATCGATCCGGGTTGCTCCTCGCAGCGGTCTCTTGGTGTGCCGTGTCGTGTCCCGTTGCTGTTGCCGGGAATTTGCAAGTCGAGACTGTTTCTGGTCCCAAATCCTTTTTCCAAACGGTTCAACGGAATCGGGAGGGAGCCCATCGCCAGTTTGCTCCGCCGATGGGGTTAAGCATACAGGCGTTTACGGTGGTGAATTCCAAATCGGTGTTTGCCGGGTCCTTTGGTCAGGGTATTTTTCACAGTGGAGATCAGGGACAGTCCTGGAAGCCTGTCAGTGAAGGTCTGACGGATCAGTTCGTTTTGGCTCTGGCCGTGGCCCCTGATGGCACAATCTATGCGGGGACGTTCAGAGGCGGGGTGTTCCGATCCAAGGACAATGGGAAAAGCTGGCATTCGATCAATGAAGGATTAAAGGGCCTCCAGGTAAAGGCCTTGCTTATTCGCAAGGACTCGATCTACGCGGGGACCGGAAACGGGGTGTACCAATATAACCTGTCGCAACGCCGTTGGTCGCTGCTGACAAAAGGATTAGACAATATCCTCGTGCATTGCCTGGCCCTGGCCAGTGACGGCACGCTCTACGCCGGCACTTCTGGGAAAGGGATCCTCCGCTATCGGGCCGGGAGCAAGTCGAAAGGGTGGCGCCGACTGTCCGAGGGCTTGGTTGACCATGAAGGCTTGGGCGAGAATTTCATACGCGTCTTGACGGTTGATGGAACCCAAGCGATCTATGCGGGGACCTTTGATGGC
>JBFJQA010000321.1:0-2853 GCA_041616875.1 Nitrospiraceae bacterium
ACCGGCTGCGTTCCGGTGGGAACCCAGGATTCAGGGGAACGTACCCATGCCCCGAGAAAAGGGCCGCCAGCACCCCCGAATACGCGGTCAACGATCGTTGGGCCAGAACTGCCGTCAGCGGTGGCGCGTCCGGGCGACGATGCCGGAGCAGACAAGCCGCCTGCGCCGCCACATGCTCGTACAGGGCTTCATAGGTGACGGCAGTGTCTTCGAACTGGAGGGCTGGCCTGTCAGGAAACCGCTGCGATGATTCGATAAAGCCGGAACTCAACGATCTGGGCTCATTCATTCCGCTCTCCTATAACCGTTGCCATCGAACTCGGTCACGCGCCCATATTAATTCCGAACAGCCTTGCGAAGATTTGTAAGGCTGCCCAGGCGCCGTAGCCTTCCGTTGTGGAAAAGGCGTAACTACCCGTCACGAAGGCAAACGTCGCTGGAACTCCCACAAATAACCGAAATACATTGTTCGACGGCTGCCACCCCCAACTGCGCCGCAGCCTACTCCAGGTCAGAAATATGGAAACTCCGGTTGCGTGATACAGCCCCCAGAGCAGCCAGTTGGAAACGCCACCATGCCACAGACCTATTACGACGAACGTGGAGTAAACCGCCACGTACGGGCGACGGGTCAAGCCGATCATCGGAAGGTAGATGTAGCTCTGGCACCATCCAACAAGCGTCATGTGCCACCGCCTCCAGAATTCACCGATATTCTGCGCCAGCACCGGAAAGTTGAAATTCTCCATGATGCGGAATCCGTAGAGGCGACTAGCTCCGATGGCGATGTCCGAATAGGCGCTGAAGTCCATATAGGCTCGCAGGTAAGACACGACCAGGAAGGCCCATACCTGAAGCGGATGGAAGGCTCCTGCGTTTGTCGCCACCTCGTTCAGTTCAGGAATACGACCGCCGAAGAACGAGGGCCGGAGCAGACTGGCAATGACAAACATCTTGATCAGTCCGTGCATGATGCGGGTAACCCCATCGACGGTAGACTGCAGTTGCCAGCTGACTTCACGGTTGGAAACGAAGTGGTCGAAGCGTTCGATTGGCCCGGCGGTGAATATTGGAAAAAGAAAAATGTAGCAAAAGAAACGCGGCAGGGAACGGTCCTGGATATTGCCACGCGAGGCTTCCACGGCGTAATGAATCAGCTTGAAAGTGAAATAGCTGATTCCCAACGGAACCAAGACCGGAATCTCAAGTACTTCGTTCGAGAAAATCGAGACGAGCACAGGGACGTATTTGTGGTATGCAAGATACGTAAGGATAGCGAGGATGAGGCCGGGAACCACCAGCTGCCGCATCTTCTTCGCAGCGATTGCGTGCGGCGCCAGGTAGAAAAACAGCAACGTCCACCCCACGAGGGTCGTGACGACGACGGCGTCGAGTCTCGCGAGATACAGAAACGAGACGACGGCCAAAAAACCGTCCCGAAACCTGGAGGGCAACAGCCAGTACACGAGCGCAGACGCGGCCAGCGTGAGGAAAAATAAGGGACTCTGAATCATTCTGGATAGCTATTTCCGCCCTGCCTTTAAAAGCCTTGGTACCTGAATAGACGGACCACGTCGGTAACCGCCCACAGCTCAGTCAGTGCGAAAAACAACAGAATTCCAAGAACGAGGCCTTGCACCCAGACGCCTGAAACATAAGCCCAACTCTTCATGATGAATACTCCGGGTCGCCTTCCAACGACTCTCTTCCTGCCGACAGCCTCTCAGCCAACTGAAGGGCGAGACGCTGGGTGCAGCGCTCTCCAACAGATTCGTTGCCGAAATGTCTCTCATAATCAACAAAGTCGGTAGAGTGTAGTACGGCCTCGTCAATTATTGGTATGAATTCCATTCCGTTTTCCGCGGCAAAATGAGTAATTTCGTCTCGCAATGTCGCGAGAAAGAGCAGCCGGCCTCAGCAAGTTTCCAACTGGGATTGACGGCCGACTAAAGAAAGATAACGGACAGGTCACGTCGTTTCCAAAGATCGTCGGCGAACCGCTGGATAAAACCGAGGTTGGCGTCTTTGTTGGCATCTTTGTTCACATCTCAGGTATCAATTTTACCAGGCAAGATGACGATCTGCTGCTTTCAGTACTCGGGGTCATTGACGGTCTTCATCCATAGCGCATATAGAGGGTCCCCGCGAGCTGGCGCGCCGAAGAGAAGATTGTTCGCGATCAGGAACCGGCGTCCCAGAAGGTAATCCCTGTTGTCTAGAGCGTAAATGTCAGTACGAAGGAGTGCCTGAACCCCCGCGGAGAGCGCCTCGTTGACGACCGCCGCCAAAACAATTCCCAGCTTCGGATGTTTCGTGGTCTGGGCAAACCAGGCAAATCCATTGCTGAGCACACCCCGTGCGATGCCACTGACGAGGACCGCATCAAAACTCGGCTCAAGCTGGTCCACCAAAGCAGCCATCTCCCAGGGGCTCAGTCCGTCCGTAACCATGTTATGGACTCGAGGCATTTTGCCCAACTGGTCAGCAACCAATTTGGTGATGCAGGCCTCACTGGCAACATATACATATTCCCCGTAAGAATCTCGGGTCTAATCGTGGATGGTGGTCCCCTCTATCAACACACGACAAAATGCCTTGAGGGACTTCAGGCGGAAAGCCTCTCTAGTCTGCTGCGGTAAAAACATTCATTTTGTAACATCTGCTTTGCCGAGGGCTCACACATCCCACTTCAACCCACTGGTGCGCTGTGTGACGTATAAGTAAGAAGGACAAAAGCCCATTTTCTGGAGCGTCAAGGTCAGGTTTATTAACGAGTCCTGTTCGGCGCTTTTCACCCTAGTTGCCCCGAATTCTTTCCCAAGGTTACAGCGCTCATTTGAACGTCTCTTTGTC
>JBFJQA010000322.1:0-2849 GCA_041616875.1 Nitrospiraceae bacterium
AGTCCATACCCAGGGATAAGAGTCCTGATTTCCTTGAAAAGCTCTTTGGCATCCTCATATTCCAGTGGGTAGCCCATGAGAACGGACAAGGCGGACAAAATTTCCCAGTCGGGCCGGCTCTCGCCGATCGGCTCTATGGCATGACGCACGGGCTGTACGTGCCCCTCGGAATTGGTGAATGTCCCATCCTTCTCGGCATAGGAACAGGCCGGGAAGACCACGTGGGCCAATTTTGCGGTCTCCGTGAGGAACAATTCCTGACACACGAGGAGTTCCACCCCTTCCAAGGCTTCTTTGGGGCGGGCTGAGGACGGTAAGGATCCGACGGGGTTTTCCCCGATCACGAAGACAGCCTTGACGAGTCCGGATCGCGCGTCGTTCAGGATATCCATCAAAGGCCGACCCGGCGCTTGAGGGACCTCATCCTTCCAACTACGAGCGAAACCCTCTCGGGCGACTGGGTCAGTCAGTTCACAGGGGCCTGGAAGGAATTCTGCCACCGCGCCCATCTCAACTGCGCCTTGGTCATTGTTCTCTTCGGCTAACGGGGCGAGGCCGCAGCCAGGGCGAGTGTGATGCCCGGTCAGCAGGAGAAGCTCCAGGAGAAGGGTGGTGACTTCTTCCCCACCTTCACTCCGTAAGACACCCTGACCGACAATGACCACGGCATTTTCGCTCTGAGCAAAGGCCCTGGCTGCTTCTTTTACAGCTGATGCGCTGGAGCCGGTGGCTTCCTCAACGGCGGACCAGGGGATGGCAGCGAGCTGGTCGCTCACTTTCTCGACGTAGAGGGGGGCGCGTTGGCTGAGGGAGGGGTCGATCAGTCCCTCCTCAACAACGGCCTTGGAGAATCCCAGGACGGTGTTCTTGAAGTGGCCAGGGTGTGAAGAAAAGTGGTGGCTGGAGAGCGTGGTGATATTGCTAATCGTCCCGATCGCCGGTTCCAACGCTTCAACTGTGATCAGAGTGGCACCACCCTTCTTGACTGCCTCTTTCACCTTGAGACCCGTAATCGGGTTGGTCTCAGTGATGTTCGTGCCCACCAGCAAAAGAACCTTAGCTTGGACAATGTCTTCGAAGGTGACTGTCCAGCGGTGGGTTCCCTGAACGCGCTGCATCGCTCGGATTCCGTTCATATGCCCATAGCGGGCACTACTGTCGATCTTGTTTGAGCCGATCACGAGGCGCATGAATTTTTGGAACATATACAGGTCTTCGTTCGTGCAGCGAGAGGAAATCAGCCCCGCAAATGCTTCAGGGCCATAGGACAGTTTGAGACGAAGACTCTGCTCGGCAACGAATTCGAGGGCGTCCTCCCAGGTCGTCTGGATCAACTCGCCGTCTTTCCGGATTAACGGAGTTTGTAGACGGTCTGGGTGGGTCGTCACCTGGTATCCAAAAAACCCTCGTGCACAGAGGTCACCGTTGTTGCGCCCCGCGCCGTGAGCGGAGTTGACCTCAATTAATTCGTTTCCTTTTGCTTGGAGGGTGATTTGGCAGCCGTCGCCGCAGTAGGTGCAGATGGTGTCGGCGCGCTTCAGCATCCAGGGTCGGTAGTCGTACATGGAAAGTCGGCTGGTGATGGCGCCGACGGGGCAGATCTGTACGCACCCCCCACAAAATTCGCAGTCCAATTCGTGATGGGTGAAGTGTTTGATCTCGGTCATGGTCCCCCGACCAGACGGTGCAAGCGCCTTGACGTCCATGACTTCGTCACAGTACCGCACGCAACGCAGACATTGGACGCAACGATTCATCTGTGTCTCGATCAGCGGGCTGAAATATTCCTTGGGAAAAACCCGCTTGACCTCTACAAAGCGACTGGTACTTGGCGTGTATTCGTGAGAAAAGTCCTGCAGGTCACACCGGCCGCCCTGGTCGCAGACCGGGCAATCCAGGGGGTGATTGGCCAGAATGAATTCCAGTACGGATTTATGCGCCTCATTGACCACTGTGGTCGCAGTCCTGACGACGAGGCCCTCGGCAACAGGGGTGCTGCACGAAGTTTGAAGTCTCGGCACCTTTTCAATTTCGACCAGACACATGCGGCAGTTGGCGTCGGGGGCCAGCTTCGGGTGGTAACAGAAATGTGGGATCATCACACCAACCCGCCGGGCGGCTTCGATCACCAGGGTGCCCTTCGGCACCGTGAGGGAGATGCCGTCGATGGTCAGGTTCACAGTTTCTGATGAGACTTTGGCCATGGTAGGTGTTGGCTAGGGGCGATAGGGTATGAGATGGTGGTGACCCTATGGCTCGTCGCCTATGATCAGCTCCCTCAGTGTTTAGGTATTCGCTCCGGCCGCCTGTAATTGGATCAAATTGGCTGCCTCGGCCTCCCGAATCAACTCCTCATACTCATGCCGCCAGTACTGCAAGGTGCTGAGGATTGGGGACACCTCAGCATCACCGAAGGCGCAAACCGTTCGGCCGGCAATGTTCTTACATAGATCGGTCAAGGTTTCAAGGTCTTCCATGCGACCACGTTTGGCCATAATGCGTCGGAGGGTCTGCACGAGCCAGGAGCTGCCCTCCCTGCACGGACTGCACTTCCCACAGGATTCGTGGTAGAAGAACTCCATCAGCCTTAGGGCAGCCCACACCATGCTGGTACCCTCCTCCATGACGGTGACGCCTCCGGAGCCGAGCATGGATCCAGCCTGTGCGATTGATTCAAAGTCCATTTTGACATCGAGGTGGTCGGGTGTCAGAAAGGGCGCAGAGGCCCCGCCTGGAATAATCGCCTTCAACGGCTTATCCGATCGCATGCCACCAGCATGCTCAAAGATCATTTCTCGCAGGGTAATTCCCATCGGGACTTCATAGTTTCCGGGGCGCTTGACGTGGCC
>JBFJQA010000323.1:0-2800 GCA_041616875.1 Nitrospiraceae bacterium
CGAGGTCGTATGCGGGGATGTCACCGATCCGGCCTCTCTCCGCGAGGCCGTTCGCGGCGTAGATCTCCTGTTCCATGTCGCCGCTGACTATCGGTTATGGGTTCCGGATCCACAGCGGATGCATGCGACCAACGTCGAGGGGACGATCCAGGCCCTCCGAGCTGCCAGTGACGCTGGTGTGTCGAGGATCATTTATACCTCGAGCGTGGTGACGGTACGAGGTTCGAGGGAGACTCCTGGAACGGAAGCGGACTTCATGGTACTCGAAGAATGTCGGAGTACCTATCAGCGGACAAAGGTGCTAGCCGAGCAGGCCGTCTGGGAGCTGATTGCAAAGGGAATGCCAATTACCATCGTCAATCCGTCCACTCCGATTGGCGCTGGAGATCGTCGACCGACTCCCACAGGACGTCTCATTGTCGACTATCTGACTGGACGTCTTCCCGCCTTTCTTGACACGGACCTGAATTGGGTGTCGGTCGAGGACGTGGCTGCGGGACATTGGCTTGCCGCCAAGGAGGGGCGTATTGGCGAGCGATATATCCTTGGCCATGCAAATTTGTCGCTTGGAGAGTTTTTCAGAATCTTAGCAAATGTCAGCGGGCAACCAGCGCCCAAGGTACGTATTCCCTATGCCGTAGCGTGGATGGCTGCTATTGGGGGGAATCTCTATGGACGTATTACCGCACGAGAGCCTCAAGCCACCATGGACGGCGTCCGGATGGCAGGGCTCCCGATGCGGTATACCAGTACGAAGGCCGTCGAGCTGCTGGGACTTCCCCAAACCCCTATCCCTACGGCCGTCGCTGAGGCCGTCGAATGGTTTAGGAAGAATGGCTATACCAATAAAAAAGGAGGCCGAGTGTGAGAATTGGGTTAGTCGCTGAAGTAAAGTGGGAGGTTCAGGAAGTCTGTCGTCAACTCAATATGACGTTGGTTGATCCAAATGATCAAATATGGGGTGCTGCCCTCAACGGACATGAAGTTCGACTGTGTCTGTCAGGGATGATCCCGAAAATTGCCAAGGAACGTGTCACGCGGTTTCTCGATAACCATGCGCCTGAAATCATGATCTCCTGTGGCCTGGCAGGGGCCCTTTGCCCCAAGGTGTCGGTCGGGGACCTGATTGTTCAGTCCCGGGATACCTCACTGTCCACTCATGCGGAACAAGTCTTGAGTAAACGAGGGATCCCCTTTCATGTTGGCCCATTAGTCACTGTCTCCAAACCTGTCTTGACTCCGGAAGCCCGGAGGGAGCTATCTGCCAGCAGTCAGGCCATTGGTGTTGATATGGAAAGTCAAACAATCGCGGAACTCTGCCGCCAGCGAGGGATTCGCTGCATGGCGATCAAAGGAGTATCCGATGGCATTGAAGATGACCTCTCTCCGATCCTCGGTGGGTTTGAGATCCTCCATATCCCCAAAATTGCCAGACATGTTCTTTTCTCTCCCTCGACGTGGGGATTGGCAATGCGAATGGCTCGACAGAGCTACTCCGCTGCCACGAATCTTGGCCAGGGCGTCTGGGCCACGCTTGCAGGCTTGCATTAACGTGGCGATAAGAAGAGGCGAGAAGAATATCCTTTTTGGGGTGGGCGTCACCGGCTATGTTGACACGCGATGCGCACCTCTCCCCAACTCACCTGTGGAACGCGGTGGAAGGTCTGACGCGAGCAAAAACCGGGACCAGGGCAGGAGAGGAAACGCCAGAGACGACGCAGCCCCTTGAATGAACTGGTGAGCCGCCTGGGACTCGAACCCAGGGCCCTCGCCTTAAAAGCACGGATGAGCCTTCATAAAATCAACTACTTAGGTTTTGCCTCTCTCCAACTCTTATCAAGTTTTGTCAAGCTCTTACAGGTTTTTGTCCTATATAGGACAACCATTCATAAGAGACAAAGGAGGGTGGTTGCTGAAGCCAAAGACATGATAGAACGAAGACCCCTCCATTCCTAGGCCCACCATCCACCAAACACCTGCGAACAATGGACCTCCCGCTGGTGATGGGGGGACCTGACCGTATAATCCTCCGCGCACGTGAGTCAAGAACCCTGCCCTAGAAAAAGTTAGACTTTGCTCAACTTTTTCTCTTTATCAGACCTCTTGACAACCTGCAGTCCAGGCTTATCCCTCATCACAGAGGGCATGACGCGTATACCCCTAAACTAATATACACAGTGGATGCACTGCGTTCTGGAAGTGGAATGGGGATAGGGCAGCCCTCACGTAAGACAACGACCCGTAGATTAAGCCGGGCAGAATACCCAACAAGGAGGGGATTACCATGATCATTCGGAGATTTGAGAGTTCCCCGTTTGGAATGAGGCAGGATCCTTTTTCCGAACTCGAACGGTTAAGAGGAGAGCTGGGACGATTGGTAGGGAGCTTGGGGGAGAACGGCGGTCGGGTGGCTGCAGCGGGGGTATTTCCCCTCATGAATGTCTCCGAAGATGCTGACAATTTTTATGTGCGCTCAGAACTTCCGGGCATGGAGCTCAAGGACATCGACCTTTCTGTAACAGGGAAGGGGCTTGCCATTTCGGGCGAGCGCAAGATTCCCGCGGAAGGCGGCAATATAAGATACTTGAGGAGGGAACGGGAAGGCGGGTCTTTTCGACGAGTCCTCCATGTACCCACCGAAGTTGATTCGGGAAAAGCTGAAGCCAAGTATGCGCAGGGGATTCTGACGATCAAATTGCCCAAGGCGGAGAAAGCCAAACCGAAACAAATCACCATCAAAGCGACTTAGGTGTAGAAGGCCCCGCAAGCCTTTAGGGTGGCCACAGGTGAACCACAATTA
>JBFJQA010000324.1:0-2795 GCA_041616875.1 Nitrospiraceae bacterium
CCTCCTGCAGGAGGGTGTTGACCACATGCCCACCAATAAACCCTGACCCCCCGGTCACTAACGCGCGCAATAAACCAACTCTCTCTTATTGTTGTGGAAGAAAGGGTGGAAGGTTGGTGAGTGGAACGATGGCTCCTACGTGCTGAATGCTCGGCGCATCGTGGCTAATGCTCGCCAAGAGTAATGATGGATGATGATATGCCACACGGTTCATGTGATTCAAGCCGCGAGACAACATGAGGAATGCATGTTGATAACCTCTGCTGTAAATGTTGACACCATTCCTTCCTGAGAAGTCTCGTTGGACCATACGTTAATTTGCCAGATAAATCCAACATTTATTCCGCTATCCATTAGAGGATTGAAACAAGAGATAAGTAATTAAGAAGCATTAATTCAGGGTCAGGTCTTTACTTTGCCAACTCACAGGTGAAGGGTTGGTTCGAAAGGCTACTGACCCGCCCCCGGTGATTAGGCCACCTGTGGAATTCCGATCTGCCTCGTTTCGGGCATGGGTGGCCGATAGCCCAGCGCACTGTGTGGTCGCTTCGTGTTATAGATCTGGCGCCATCGTTCAATCATAATCTGGGCTTCCTGGAGCGTAAAGAACAGCTCCCCGCTCAGCAGCTCATCGCGCAGCTTGCCATTGAACGATTCAATATAGCCATTCTCCCAGGGACTGCCAGGTTCAATATACAAGGGCGTCACGTCTAAGACGGCGTACCACGCCCGCAACGCGCGCGCAATAAACTCCGGGCCGTTATCTGACCGGATGTAGGTGGGGCAGCCGTGCTCCACAAACAAGTTGCCCAAGACCGCCTGGACCTCCTGCGAGGTGAGGCGCCGCTGCACTGACCGGCCCCTCGTTTTTGAGTCCAAAGTGAGCGTGAGTTTCTGGCATAATTGGGCCCAAATGGGGCCCGGAGGAGGATGCCATGAAACGCCAACGCTTTTCCGTTGAACAGATTTTGGCCGTCGTCAAACAAGCCGAGCAGGGCATCCCGGTCGCCGACCTGATTCGCAAGGTCGGCATTACGGAACAGACCTTTTATCGGTGGAAGAAACAGTACACCGGCTTGGAATCCGAACAGGTCCGGGCGCTCAAACAGCTCCAGGAGGAGAACACGCGGCTCAAGCGGGTCGTGGCCGATCTGCCCTTGGATAAGGTGATGCTCCAGGATGTCCTCGCAAAAAAGTTCTAATGCCCTCGCACAAACGACCGATGGTGACCTATCTCCGGCAGCGGTATGGGGTCAGTGAGCGTCGATCGTGTCGCACACTCCGGCTGCATCGCGCTACCCATCGGTATCGGAGCCACCGGGATCCCCGGACCGCCCTGCGCCAACGGTTGCGGGACCTCAGTCAGAGCCGGGTCCGGTATGGCTATCGGAAGCTGACCGTGTTGCTCAAACGCGAGGGCTGGCGGGTGGGGAAAAACCTGGTGTATCGGCTCTATCGAGAAGAAGGGTTCACGTTGCATCCGCGCTCCCGCCGACGCCACAAGGCGGTGGGGACCAGACGCGAACCCGTGAAAGCCACCCGGCCCAATGAGGTGTGGAGTCTGGATTTTGTGGCCGATCAATTCGCCACAGGGCACCGGTTCCGAGCCCTGACGGTCTTGGACGTGTTTACCCGCGAATGCTTGGCCATTCACGCCGGCATCAGTCTCCGAGGGGAACACGTGGTGGCGGTCCTGAACCACATTCTGCAAGTCCGGCCGGCGCCGAAACGGCTCTCCTGCGACAGTGGCAGCGAGTTTACCAGTCACCTGGTGGATCTGTGGGCGTATCAGCATCAGGTGAAACTCGATTTCTCGCGGCCTGGGAAACCGACGGACAATGCCCACATCGAGTCGTGTAACGGGACCTTACGACGGGAATGTCTCAATGCCCAGTGGTTTCAGACTCTGGCGGATGCGCAGACGCAGTTGGATCGCTGGCGGCAGGAGTACAATGTGAGTCGCCCTCACCGGGCGTTACAGAACCAGACGCCACACGAATTTGCCAGGAACCATGCGGCAACGGACAGGATAGAGGAAGTTAATAAAGCCAACGAACGCACGCTCCAACTGGCCTAAAAACAGGGGACCTGCCAAAGCCGGTCTACCGTAGCTTCAAAACCGGACTGATTTATAGGGGGCAGGTCATTCCCCTTCAGCACCTTCGCGATGCGATCAGCCAAAAGTTGGTCATAGTTCATACTGGATCTCCTCCGAGACACAAGCCGATAGTCGAGCCAACCAAGATAGAATGGAGGATTTGAATAGCCGTGGCGAGCATCTTAACCAAAAGCAGAGTATTAGGAAACCGCGGATCGTGCGGATTTGAAGCCCATCGACTCGTATAGGCGTTGCCTGTATGATTGAGCATGGCCGCTAAGAGAAGCCGGAACTCAAGGCAGGGAAGAGCAGGGGTTGTTCAAGGCCTGATTCGGCACCAGTAGGAGGTCAACGTATGCTTCCGACACGTGGATATGGGACCAAAGGTCCCTCTGCTCCTCTTGAGCCGTTCACCTTTGATCGACGCGAGCCTGGTCCTCATGACCTCCTCATCGAAATCCTTTATTGCGGAATCTGTCACTCTGATATCCATCAGGCCCGGGACGAGTGGGGTGGCTCCCTGTTTCCCATGGTTCCCGGACATGAGATTGTCGGACGGGTCACACGCGCTGGGTCCGCGGTACAACGATTTAACACAGGCGATCTCGCAGGGGTGGGCTGCTTCGTGGATTCCTGCCGGCTGTGCGAGAGCTGTAAAGCTGGGTTGGAGCAGTATTGTGAGAAGCATCTTGTCCTC
>JBFJQA010000325.1:0-2783 GCA_041616875.1 Nitrospiraceae bacterium
ACGCATTCCCTCACTGGCGCGCTACGGGGGGCCATTGCGGTCTTGGCGGTGTCCCCACAGGCGAAAGCGCCATCGTCCCTCATGCCACAAACTCCCTGGAAGCTGGAAGCAGTGCAACAGGACAAGTAAGACCACCCGAGGAGCAGACCGGTGGGACGGGAGAGTATCGAAGGAAGAGCAGAATGGTCCCCACCGGTCAGGCCCATTCCAATCTGGCTCTCAGGCTGAGTGTGGAGCCATAAACACGAGGACTCTCAACCGGCCTTCGGTGTGATTGAGCACGCCGTGTTCTTCTCCTGCCGGTGCCATGGTGCCCTGCCCGGTGGCAAGGATCTGTTCCTCTGAGCCAACTCTAAATTTCCCCTGCCCTTCCAAGACCAGATAGACCTTGTCTTGGTCGCCGTGAATATGGCCTTTCTGCTCTTGCCCCGGCTCAAAGCAGTAGACGTCACAGAAGAACCGAGGTGTTTCAAAGATATTGTTCTTCTTCATCTTATCGTTGCTAAACTGTTGATAGTCAGAGAGATTAATCACCTTCATTCTTCTGTCACTCCTCGCTCTGGCTGGCGACAAACGGCTGATCTGCGTGACGCCGTTCGATGGTACGAATGATGGAATCCACGGGAATCAGGTGACGGGACAGGCCCAGGGCTTTAGGTGGGATACCCATGGCTAGGCCTAGCAGCTGGGGCAAATGCAGGATCGGGAGGTTCAACTTGGTCCGGACCGCCCTGCTCGCTCGCTCCTGGTAAATATCCAGACTCATGTGGCACAAAGGGCAGGGAGTCACCATGAAGTCAGCTCCCTCCTCCTTGGCCGCTTTCATGTTTTGACCTGCCATGGCCACGGCGATGGCTTCTTTTTCCAGGATAATCGGAAAGCCACAACATTTGGTTCGTCCAGCATAGGCGACAGGCTCTCCTCCAACCGCTTGAATGAGTTTCTCCAACGAATTCGGGTTCTCAGGATCGTCAAATCCCATGTCCCAGGAAGGTCTGAGAATATAACATCCATAGAAGGGCGCAATACGGAAGTCTTGCATCGAGACCTGCATCTCTTGTCGAAGCCGAGGAAGGCCGAGGTCCCGCACCACGATCCAGAGCAAGTGCTTCACCTGAACTGTTCCCCGGTAAATGATCCCATCGCGGGAGAGCAGCTGGTTGATCCGGTCCAGCAGCCCCAATTCAGTTTTAAGACGCTTGTTCGCGGCGCCCATCACCCCCTGGCAAGTTCCGCAAATCGTCATGACATCGAGACCGAGCTGTTCGGCCTGGGCGAAGGTTCGCGCATTCAAGGCCAAAGCGACATCTGGATCATACTCCCCGACCACTCCTGCCCCGCAACAGGAGGCGGCCTCCAGCTCCGTGACGTCAATCCCCAGCCGTCCGATGATCGCCATCGTGGACTGGTATAACTCTGGCGTTGCCCCCTTCGCCGCGCAGCCTGGGTAGAGCGCAAATTTCAAATTCATTTCTGATTCATCACATTCCTTCTGAAGAGGGATCTGAAGTTCTTCTTTCTTTCAGTATACCGGCGCCCGGAGTAGAAGTCACCGCCCATGTGAACCACGAAGAGAGTGACCGCTCGGTCCCCGTCAAAAAACTATTTTCGGTGTTACAATAGTATTTCTTTCGTGCGAGGCGATTTCCCCTTGAACATTCAGGGTTGGCTGTTGTAGAAGTAAAAAATTGCCAACCTAGTCTCGGCGATCGCACCCACACCTACCGAGAGGATTTTTCCATGGACACGCGTACGCAATTGATTCATGCCGTCCAGGATGCTCGGGCGAATACCGACACGATGCTATCCTGGATTCGTCCAGACTCATGGTACGAGCGGCCGATACCAGAGCGACATCGGTTCATCTTTTACCTGGGTCATCTGGAGGCGTTTGATTGGAACCTCATCTGCAGGAATACGCTGGAAATACAGTCGGCCCATGAGGATCTGGACCAGTTGTTTGCATTCGGGATTGATCCCCCACCAGGCCAACTCCCACAGGACCGGGTTGCCGACTGGCCCTCGGTGAAGGAAGTTCGGAATTACAACATGGCCGTTCGCCGCACCTTGGATCCGCTTCTTTCGAACGTGCCAGAGCAGACGCTTCATATCGCGATCGAACACCGCCTCATGCACGAAGAGACTTTGGCCTACATTCTCCACCATCTTCAACCGGATCGAAAGATTCTTCCAGCAGTCCCGCTCCGTACCTCAGGTCCTATGCCAATACATGAGATGATCCCAATTCCCGAAGGCGCCGTCACACTCGGGCGTAGTGCTCATGAGGGTTTTCGTTGGGACAATGAGTGCGAACCCGAAGTCGTACGCGTCCCGGATTTCGCGATCAACAAGTACAAAGTCACCAATCGGCAATTCTTGGAGTTTGTCCGTGCCGGCGGGGCCTTTCCCCATTTTTGGGTGCAACGTGATGGCCAGTGGTATTGGCGTGCAATGGGTGGCGAGATTCCGCTCCCTCTTGAATGGCCTGTTTACGTCACCTTGGATCTCGCTCAGGCCTATGCCAGATGGAAAGGCCAGTCGTTGCCGACCGAAGAACAGTTTCACCGGGCCGCCTATGGGACCCTAGAGGGCCACGAGCGGTGCTATCCTTGGGGAGATGACCCCCCAAATCCGAGACGAGGCAATTTCGATTGCCGAGGCTGGGACCCGATTCCGGTGACCGCCTCACCCGGCGGCGATAGCGCGTTCGGCGTTTCACAACTGGTGGGAAACGGATGGGAATGGACCTCCACGGTATTTCATCCTTTTGGCGGTTTCCAGCC
>JBFJQA010000326.1:0-2723 GCA_041616875.1 Nitrospiraceae bacterium
AAGACTCCGGTACACCTTGCCTCTCGTAAAGAGAGCCTTCGCCCGAATCTCCTTATCTTTGAAGCCCTCCACCTTCCCGAGGTATTTCAAAGCGATCAGCGGTTCATTCGCAAGGAGGAACAGTTTTCCGGTTTCCAGTAAGACCAAACCTTTCACCGTGTCATCGGCAGCACGCTCCGACCCAATGGCAAGCAACTCCTTAGCCCTATCTTGGACAAGTTGTTGACGATGCACCGCGCTGAGACTCCCGGCCTGCTGCTCAACGCTGATTGCCAGACCGTGAATCCGACGGAAAGCGCCGAGTGTTCCTTCTGCCTGTGCGTAGCGGTCGAGGACCCTTGAAGCTTCGCCAAAACGTTGGGACTCTCTGAGCAGCTCCACGAAACCAAAATCGAAGTCCGCCCGCTCTGAGAGGGGAAGATCAGCAACAAGGTTGGTCGAGATGTTGGCCATCATCAGGAGGGCCCGCTCGCGTTCCCCCCGATCAAGGTGCATCAAGGCGGAGTCCTTCGCTTTGGCCAGCGTGGCGTACTCGCTGAAGAACTCCCGGAGGTTCAGACGGAAGATGTCGCGGAGTTTGAGGTCGGAGAAGTACAGAAATTCGCCGCTGCTCGCAGCGTATACGTGAAACTCTTGGGAAGGGGTGATTCGGTAAAGGACCTCCTGTTTTCTCGCACGAAAGTCCCAGCGTGCCAACCAAATCGATGACTCGTCGTTCGTATCAAGCCGTCCGTCCCGGTTCGTGTCCCCCTCGTACCGGGTGAACGCAATTGTCTCTTGGTCCACGAACCATGGCCATAAGTCTAGTCCCCGCCCGTCCGTTAATTCGATGGGAGCCCCAGGGGCGGACTCATTCACCGCGATAAGCTTTTGTCCCTTCGAATAGACGATCCACCCTCCTTGGCCAACCGAGAACGACCTGGCGCCTTCCACCACCACCTGTTCTTTTCGATCCTGAAGAGACAACTTGACCAGGCTCGGGGTATCGCCTCCGGCTTCTTCTTTAAGGTAATACACACTGGTCTCGTCTTCTCGCCAGGCAGGTGAAGAATCCCCGCTCGTGAAATCCGTTAGCCGGGTCTCTTTCCCGGTGAGGACATCGAGCACGTAAATATCTCCCCGCGGATCGGTTCGGTGAGACACGTACAAGAGCTTGCTTCCGTTTCGATTGAGGGCTGGCGCCGAATCCTGACCGGGGTAGAGCGTGAGCTGCCGGGGAACACCGAACACCCCGACGCCGAGGGACTTGAGCCAAATGTCGCCATTCCCGCTCCGATCCGAGACGAAGGCCAGATAGCGGCCATCACCGGAAGGCGAGGGGAAGTAATCGAGTGCGGGATGCGACGTCAGCCGCTCGACTGCACCGACAGAAGCCGTCAGACATAACCCCAGACCGCATGCAAGGAGAGCAGCCGGAAGGCAGGGTCTTGGGAATGTGAATGGAGACATGGTGATGAAAGCCGCTCAAAAAGAAACGAGATTACGTCCCCGGTTTTTGAACCCACTTCCCATTCTCGAGTTGGATCACTTCACCAGGTCTGGCCTTGTCCCGATTCAGAGCCGCAAACGTTTGACGGACTGCGGCCATGTCTTTCTCAGATAGGTTCTCATTGGTCTGAATGATCCGCCGCATCAGCACCTCCCGATCCGTGTTCTCTTCTTGAACCAAGTTCTCGACAAAGCTTGTCTGCCCGCTTTCAATTTTTTCGACCGCACGTAAGGTAATACCTCCGTCCTTGTTCTCCCCGAGAATCCCCAGGGTCTTGAGGCGATCAATATCGTCTTTGTTAAACGCAGAGCGCTGAAGCGCACGAATCGCCTCCTTTTTCTTAGGGGGCACCTCCGGACTCGGCACCAATTTCCCCTTGGGATCGATATAGCGAACCGACGCCACCAAGAGCACTTCCTGGTTCAACTCCTGGTAACTTCCCAACACCTGGTTTTCCAGGGCGGTTCGCTCATCCACGACGGTCACACCCACAAGGGGTCCCCCGCACCCCAACAGGAAGCCGGCCAGGCTGAGAACAACGCCCTTCGTACCGCCTTGCATGATAGATCTCCTCTTAGAAGACATGACCCTCGGCGCATACTCCAAGACTTCACCGTAAAATGATCTTCCCGCCCTCATCCACGCCATAGTGGTCTGCCCCCATAAGCTGCATCATCTCCCGGATGGTCTCCCACCGAGGAATGGTTTGCGTGATATTTCGGAAGTTCTTGATCCTGCCGACAGGGATCCGATTGATCTGAAACGACTTCAAAGCCGACAAGACACCCTTCTGAAATTGAATCTCAAGGCTCAGCAATCCCTTCCTGAGAGTCACGCGAACAGTCGACGGATTCGCGAGCATCACGGCCGATCTGGCCCCAACGATCGACGGGTTACTCCCCTCGGGATCGATAAAGACCAGCAAACGGTCCAAGGCATCCTGACCAATTCGCGTAAGGAACAGGTCGATCTCGCTCTTTCCCAAGTCTAGGCTCCCTTTCGTATCATCAAAGAATGCCGTGACGTCCACAATCCCATCCACCAGGCTATCCCCTTGGATCTTACGCTCCGGCTTGAGTAGGTCGTTGACATCCAGTTGGGTCGCTTCCAGCTTCGTCATCACGCCAAAGGCTTTGCCAGTCGTGAGCACCAAGTTCCCGCCTAGTCCCCCCCGAAGCAGATTCATCGCTAGATTCTGAATCAGGAGGCGACTCCCGTCGAATTTCACTCCAGC
>JBFJQA010000327.1:0-2711 GCA_041616875.1 Nitrospiraceae bacterium
CCGTTGGGACCACCAGACCAAGCTTGCTAGTGCCGGCCGGCCTCACGAGGGTTCTTGGCGGCCGGATACACACCTCATTCCAATTCACTCGTCTGCTCACTTCCTCGAGTTCATGTCCTTAACTACTGCCGGACCGACCCCCCGTGCCCATTCAGGGCGTTGCCTAACTGCTTGAAACTTAATTGAAATGCCTGGTCGTTCTTCTGACGATACGCCTCTGTGTGGAGGACACGGGGGCGGTAGAGGGGGATACTTGGTCTTTATGGTCTATATAATGGTCTTGTGCGGCTTGACCGATAAGAGAGACATAGGTCATGATCGTGCTCTGGAAGCCGCTGTAGCCCAGGTCGTTTGAAAAGGAGCGCAGACGTTGACCAGGAAACTTGGAATGTTGGTCGGGGGGCTCGTCATCCTGCTCGTGCTGCCTCTGCACCACGCTTCGGGGAAGACTTTTCAGAGCGAGCCGCATCCTCGGATGCAAATCATTCCTATTCTCGCTACCACCCTCGACCAACATAGCAACCCGGTCGGGGTCGTGGCGGAGATTCGCCTGAGTTTGACAAACCGACATGACCACAACGGAATGGATATTGAATTTCAAACAGTCCCAGGGAAGTTCTCCCCTGCGGCTCAGATTGCAGTCTTGGGGGCGATCATCAATATCGCTAGGGTCACACATTTGAATACTGACTCCTTGAGTGTGTCGCTGACTGTGCCCTACCAAGGGGTCACGGTGTACGGGACCAGTCTTTCGGCCATGATCGGAGTTGCTGTCGTGGCATTAGCCCACGGGGATTTTATTAAGCCCTATCGTGTGTTGACTGGAACGATTGCTCCGGATGGGCATATTGGCGCTGTTGCCGGTATTGACCTCAAGCTGAAGGCAGCGCACGAGCATCACCTGCGTCGCGTGCTTGTGCCAGACGAATACGACCAGGCAGACGGGGATTGGAACACTCCATTTCTTCTCCATGTCTCGCCGATCCGGTCCGTGACCACGGCCTATCGAGCCTTGACCGATCGGGTCTTCCCTGGGGAAAGCGAGGTTGATCCCGGATAAGGACAGCTCGGTGGTTTTTGGGAGCATGGGGATCGTTCTGTTCATTGAAGTGACCCCATATTCATTAAGCCCACCCTCCCCGAAAACCGGCGGCCTAACTGGACCTCTCTAATACCGCGTTCATCGCACGTCCACCCTTCGATCACCCCACCGATATCCTTCGAATTGACGCATATGAAAGAGGTTGTGTATAAGAAACGCGTGGGCTACTCTGTTCCCTTGTGAGATTCCAGTAGGAGCTCGTGGTACAACGCAAATTTCATGACGGGGCTCGAGACGGGCTGGAGGCGTTGGAGCCTTTGGATCCCGAGCGGATTCGATCGTTTTCTGACCTTCTGGGTGCCATGGGGAAAACGGCTTTTGGCGCCAGGCGTCTCGGAGAGGCGTTTGAGGTCCTGTCCACGATGATCGGAGATCCTGACTGCAAGGTTGTCCTTACTCTGTCCGGTGCCATGACCATTGCGAAGATGGGGAAAGTCATCAGCCGCATGATTGATCAAGGGATGGTGCACATGGTGGTATCCACTGGAGCCCTCATCGCGCATGGATTGAGTGAATCGGTGGGAAAGGTCCACTATCGCCATAACCCCTCCATGTCGGATGAAGAGTTGTTTGCCAAGGGGTATAACCGGGTGTACGACACGTTAGAAATGGAAGCGAACCTCAACTATGTGGAGCATGTTGTAGGGCAGACGCTCAAGCGACTGGATCGAGAACGACCACTCTCCTCGGAAATTCTCACGAGGGAACTTGGAAAGACTCTCTCGGACGACTATGAGGGAATCGGGGTCTTAAAGAGCGCCTATCAGCAGAGGGTCCCAGTCTATATTCCGGCATTTACCGATTCCGAGATCGGACTAGACGTGGCCACATGGGCCATGGGGCAGGACCTCGACCGTGCCCGTGGGCGAGCCAAAGGCCAAGAGGGAGATCTTGGCGTGCTAAGGGCATTGCATGAAACTCAGCCAGCCTTTAATCCCTACCTGGATTTGAACAGCTATACCGAACAGTTATTGATGGCCAAGCGGTTGGGAATTTTTACGATCGGTGGGGGGTTCCGAGGAATTGGGCTCAGCAGGTGGCACCCTATGTAGAAATCGGGAATGTTCGGATGGGGCTCAACGTCAAACCTCCCCGTTTTCAGTATGGCGTGAGGATCTGTCCGGAGCCAGATTACTGGGGCGGACTCAGCGGGTGCACCTACCAAGAGGGAATCTCGTGGGGAAAATTTATCCCGCCGGAGGAGGGTGGGCGCTTCGCGGAGGTGCTGAGCGATGCGACGGTGGTCTGGCCGCTGTTGATGATGGGCCTTCTCGAAAGGTTCGCGCCACCAGGCGGTCCATAGGGCCGTTCCCTTGTTGTATGAACAGGAGCGCTCAGGCCGCCAAGGCAGGCCCACATGCTCTAAAGAGGGTATCGCCTCCTCCCTACGTCACTGATCGCCGTGTATTGGAACGTGAGGTCCAGATCGACACCTACCGTGCGCGTGGTCCCGGTGGGCAACATCGGAATGTGACAGAGTCGGCTGTTCGAGTGCGACATCTCCCATCTGGGGTGTGTGTGGTCGCCGCTGATTTCCGGTCTCAGTATCGAAACCGCGAATTGGCGTTTCAGCGGCTGATCCGGCGACTCGAGCGGTTGAATCGGCCCC
>JBFJQA010000328.1:0-2708 GCA_041616875.1 Nitrospiraceae bacterium
AGGGTCATGACTAGTTTAGCGCATGAAAAACGTTAAACTACATAGTCATGACGCGGAAAAATCGATACGTCCATCGTGCCCACATTTCTGGCGCACAGCTTCGGGAACTGGTCCGATTGTTTGCGCTCGACCTGGAGGCCACGAAAGTGGCTGCCCTGACCGCGCTCAATCGCAATACGGTCAATCGGTACTTCCTGGCGATTCGGCAACGGATCGCCCGAGTCTGTGAACAAGCTGCGCCCTGGCGCGGGACGGTGGAGGTCGATGAGTCGTACTTTGGTCCGCGGCGAGCCAAAGGCAAACGAGGCCGTGGAGCCGGAAGCAAAACCATCGTGTTCGGGATTTTTAAGCGCAATGGCAAGGTCTACACGGAGATCGTTCCCGATGCGAGCAAGCGCACGCTGCAAGCCATTTTGCGAGGCAAAGTCGATAGCCGTAGCGTCATTCATTCGGATGGCTGGCGCGGCTATGATGGTGTGGTCGATGTGGGCTATCGCAAGCATCATCGGGTCCTGCACGGCGCGAATGAGTTTGCTCGGGGGCGCGGCATTCACATCAATGGCATTGAAAGCTTCTGGGGCACGGCGAAAACACGGTTGGCCAAGCGGCGAGGCATTCGGCCGCATCTGTTCTATCTGCATCTCAAGGAATGTGAGTTCCGGTTTAATCATCGCCAGGACAACCTGTCCCAGCTGTTGCTAGAGATGCTCAGACAAGACCCGCTAAACTAGTCATGAGCCTTGGCAATTATTCTCGGACCTTCTAACCACCGAGGGGGATATCAGATGGCTCATTCAAGATTCGGCAAGAGACTTTTGTCACTCTTACTCCTTGTTGCGTTTGTCGGCGTCACAATGATCCCGCTAGGCCATGGGCAGGACTCCCAATTTGATGAAGCGGAAGGGGGCACTGCTTCAGGGGCGGGCCTTGGGGCGGGCAGCTTTCTCCTCACCATCCCCTATGGAGTGGCAAAAGTGGCATTTGCTCTCGGTGGTAGCATTGTTGGAGGCTTGGCGTACCTCTTTTCTGGAGCCGATGAGCAAGCAGCGAAGAAAGTGTGGACGACAAGCATGTATGGGACCTATGTCATCACCCCTGATCATCTCAAAGGCAACCAACCAGTGCGGTTCCTAGGAGTGCCCGAGGAAGAGATACTAGAACCCAAATAGCAACCAGTTTGGTGGTTGTAGACATCAGGCGAAGAGCCGTTTGGACTCTAAGCAGGCGCAACTGGATCAGAAGAAACCACCCGAGCTTCCAGAGCGTCCCACAGAGCCTGGGCGGGGGAATATCATCAGGAGGTAACGCAGCAGAGGTTACCGAGATTCTGTGGAGCGGGCAAGCACTCTCATACGCCATCCAAATGCTGCACATCTAGATGAATTTCACTGCGCCTGAGGAACGGAATCGTCCATGGTGGGTCGTAACGAGCCGAGCGTGGTTTCGAAACTTCCCGGAAGCCGTTGTCCTTGCTCCACTGTTGAAGTTCCGCCCCCAGCTCATTGATGATTTCCTCCGTGGTCCAGCCCCTATAGCGGTGGACCGCGACGCTCTTGCCAGGGGTCTGTTCTAGTTGCACCTTCGGGTTCACGGGTACAGGTATGGTTTCCATCGTGAACTGTGCCGGCATCACGAATGACATCACCCATCCCTGCTCGGTCTCCTCTTGGATCACCAGAGCTGCCATTGCAATCGTCCTGCTTTGCTTTTCTTGAATTACGGGAGCCGTCATCGAGATCGTTTCCTTCTTCGTGTTATTTCCAGAGATGTAATCAAAAAGCCTGCGGAAGGCGATCCTGCCACTCTCGTCGTAATCGCCCTCGACCACGGTTTTTGCGACAATGAACCCGGCATATCGTCTGATCTCCTTGTTCCCCTCCTCGAGGATGACCTCGTAAACCGGCTCCTCCTCGCTACGGATCCCGAACAGCGAGCAAGCCATGTTTAGCTGCCCCATGGCAAAAGCGACGATGAGTATGGACAATGATCGCCTAAAGTGGATACACACACAAGCATGGTACCATGAGCCAGGCACCTGGGGCAGCGGGTTGAGAAGGCATCGCCGCGAGAGGCCACGCGCGGTTTGTGGGTCGATCCAGATTTGGTGTCGTCCTGGGAATGGCGCACGCGTAGACAACGCGCATGGGATTACGGAGCGTTCCTCGAGCCGCCTTCGAAGACCGCCTTGACCCGATCCAGTACCTTGACAAGGTACGCGCTGCAACTACATTGACTCCTGGAGCCAAGCCGACGCTTAAGCGGTCTTGGGGGGTCCGTCCGAACCCAATTGACTGGATCGAGACCACGATGGGATTGCGTGTGAGAGGAACGGGGGGCCGTTTGATCAAAAGCCTGTATGAGTACCGTACCCCCCCCTGCCATAGAATTGGCGAGAGATCCCGGCTCCCGGCGTTCCGTCACCGGCTCACCCCCCGAAGGGTCTTCATTGGGACATCCACGTTCAGGAATTGCTGAAGGCGCTCCTGCGACTCCTGCCCTACGCGAATAAATTCAACGCCAAGTGCCCGTCCCATAGACCATCGCACCTTGGCCAATTCGATCTCCACCGGCAACTCATGATCGGCGAGGCGGAGGTGCAGGCTCAGATACGCTCCATCGGGGACACTAAGGTTGGAACCGACAGCACACCCGCCCATGGAGAGGTTGATCCCTGTCCCTTGTTCAGCCCCATTGAGGCCTCCCCCTAG
>JBFJQA010000329.1:0-2708 GCA_041616875.1 Nitrospiraceae bacterium
AGGATCCGGTATCCACGTGTGCGAACTGATAGCCATAGTTGGCACCGGGGTCCCCGGCGGACAAGGAATTCTTTAGGGCGACGTGATAGGCGACGTAAAAATCGGGTGGCCCCGACAGTTTTTGGGGATAGCCCTGAATGCTCAACCGGGCGTCCATTAAATTTCGTATGCGGGAATCCAGGTCGGGATTATCGATTCGAGGATCTCCGGTCTTGGGTCGGGTCTCTGGAAGCCATTGATATGTGCGGTAGGTAGAAAAATTGGTTAACGGATTGTGCGCTGACTGAATTTGCATCTTGGCACATCCCACGAGTATGGCGAGAAGGACAGTGGGGAGTATGACCAGTCGGGACATGGGATGATCTCCTTGTGCGGGTTAGGAAGGGCAAGTGCGTTTGTGATGGAAGGTGATTCGTCGCACGCCGGACAGAATGATACGACATGTGCAGAGGGGGCACAACCCTGTCATCTCTGTGTATATATAAAGGGGGAGTAAATACCCAGCTTCAATGACCGATGATGAGTTCTTGGGCTTGCCGTGTCGGAGAGGAGTATAGTACAGTCCGCGCTTCGAAGTTCTTCCTGCCCTGGGGACGCATTTCCCAATTCAGTAGGAGAGCTTATCAGAGATGCAAGGTCTCCTTGCTCAGCAAGAGCACCTTGTCCTTATTCATTTCTCACTGGTCGAGTGCCAGAGTCGCGAAAGGAGCGCAGCCGTGGTTTCAATAGGTAAAGTATTTCTCATGGTGATGGTGTTGGTGGTTCCCATGATGCTTGGCGTACTCCCCGCCGCTGCCGAGGAGGCCTCCACGACGAATATGGAAATTGTTCGCGACAAGCTCCGCGCCGACAAGAAGCTGTTTGTGGCACAAAACATGGGATTGACCGATTCAGAGGCGAAGGCCTTCTGGCCCCTGTATGACCGCTATCAGAAAGACCTGGGCAAGATTGCCGACCGTTCGATCACGGTCATTTCGGACTATGCCAAGAACTACGAGTCCATGACCGACGGCGTCGCCAAGAAGCTGGTGGACGAGTATCTTGCGGTCCAGAGTGATCGTCTGAAGGTTCGCAAGGCCTATCTGCCAAAATTTCGTGGGATTCTTCCCCAAATCAAGGTGGCCCGCTACTACCAGCTCGAGAACAAGATCGAGGCCGTGATGAAGTACGAGCTGGCGGCGAATATCCCTCTCTTCCAATGACCTTCCTTGCCGGATAGCAGGCACCCAGGCATGCGGCGCATAACATGTCCCCCCGCAACTTTGCTTTCCGGGGCTATTCCAAAATGGAACGGAGTTTTGGGTAGGTCGGTCGATCTGGAAATCATACTCATCAATTCAACCAGGTAAACTCAGAGGAGAATCTTACAATGCAGCAGAAACTACGATCGATGTTTCGAGCCAGGCACTTTTCCAAAATTGTCGTGGCTGGTGCAATGGTTTTCTCGACCTTCCTGCCTGACAGCTGGGCCCATGCCGCGACCGCGAGGGAGATTGATGTCAGTGTCGATGTCGCCCTTGAGCGTTTCGAGAAGGACGTCAAAGGCGGAAAGGAATTTCTTGCCAGCGCCAAAGGGGTGTTGGTCTTTCCCAGCGTTCTCAAAGCAGGATTTGGGATTGGAGGGGAATATGGGGAAGGGGCCCTGAGAATCGGCGGGAAGACGGTGGATTATTACAATACCGCCGCCGGTTCATTTGGATTCCAGTTCGGCGCTCAGGCCAAGACGATCATGCTGGTCTTCATACAGGACGAGGCCCTCGAGGGATTTCGCGCGAGTGAAGGGTGGAAAGCCGGTGTAGACGGCTCGGTCGCCTTGGTCACGTTGGGGGCGGGTGGCTCAATCGATACCGCCAAAATTAAAGATCCCATTGTGGGGTTTGTCTTCGGCCAGAAGGGCCTCATGTATAACTTGACGCTGGAAGGGTCCAAATTTACAAAGTTGAACAAGAAGGCCGATTGAAGTCATGACCGTCGGTGAGGTCGGCCGGCGCTCCACGAATCTAGACGAGAAAATGGCCGACCGTGGGGCGCACTGTTTTTGGGTCCGCTCCAGAAACGGCACAGTTCTATTCGACCAACATTCCCTGGGATTGAGGCCACCCAAACCAAGAAAAACCCAGAACCCTCTAGCGTGTCAGCTGGATCAAATGAGGGGCGGTGTGGTCATTTAGGTGCCGCCCCGAACCCGAAATCCTGCACGATGCCCTGGGAGTCATAGAGAACCCAAAAGCGCTCCTTGAGGGCCTCGGTCTCGGGCCTCGTCTGGGCCGGTGGGGTATAGGCCTGGGGAAAGGGACCTGACGGTCTGGGCTCCAGACCGACGGGGGCCGGGGGTGAATAGGTGTACTCAGCCAGCTGGCCCACGCCTTTTTGGGTGCCAGTGAACTGTGGCTGGCCGAATTTCGCAATAATCTCCTTCTGTGTCGTCTGTCCCTTCTGAATCCACGTGGTATCCTCCGGACGGATTCTTTGCGCATCATCACCGGTGACACATCCAGACATCTGAATGACAAATAACAGGATTCCAATACCGGTCAGTAGCGTTCTCATGGCATCCTTCCTTTTTTGTCTATAGGTTGGTGACCCTTCTCCTGGGCGGGCCGGTAGGGGAGCCAAAGGTAGCATCGTTAGTTCGGGGAGACGAGTTTCAGACCGAAGATCGACCCGATGAGGGTAAGCAGAAAAAACACGCGCCAGAGGCTGACCGG
>JBFJQA010000330.1:0-2627 GCA_041616875.1 Nitrospiraceae bacterium
CAAAGAGGGGGACATGACAGCCCTCAGATTGTGTCTAGACCGTCTCATCCCACCAGTCAGAGCCCGGGATGTGCCAGTGACCCTACAGGGCCTCTCAGGGACGCTGGCGGAGCAGGGCCAGAAAGTATTTGAGGTCATGGCCCAGGGCAACATTACACCGACGGAAGCAGCCTCCATTCTTCAAGCACTTGGCGCTCAGATCCGACTGGCTGACCTAGAGGAAATTCGGAACCGACTTAAGAGGCTGGAGGCGCGCGATGGCATTCGGTGATATTAAGAGCCGACTCGACCGACTAGAACGAAAAAACAAGGGCATGGCCGTCATCGATGCCTCTAAAGCAGAGAGCAAAGAACACGAGGAAGAGATCATAGAAGCGTTTTACAGGGAACATGGAACCACCAAGGACGATTACGATCTGGTGGTAGTCCTCGCAAATGTTGTAGGAGAATGGCGGCGGGACAGAAGTCGGCCGACGACGACTAACAGGGCTTCGCATCGACGCTGAAGGTGTACGCCTCCATATACGAGGCTAGTGATAAATTTGAGCGGCTACTGCACGAGCGAGTCTTAATCTACCGAGCCCAGCTGGAGAGAGCTAGCGAGATTTTCTTTCCGGCGTAACCCGTGCGCTGTTGGGCGCGAATTCTCCCTGGAATCGGATCAGATTAATCCGGGGCTTCGGCACCAGCGCGGCCAGCCAGTCGATGTCCCCAAGAATCGCCTCGAAGTGTGCATCTATAGAGCTGGGCTTGGCGAAGAGGTCGACTTCATCGACGCACGGCAGCGGTAATGATCAAGGCACCCACAATAATTGCAATGCTCACAGGTAGCGCGGCGACTCCCAAGAAAACTAACCATATCACTCCGGCGACGAGTAATAAGCCGAGAATCCACCCAACTCCTGTAAAAATGAAGACCAGGAAACTCTCAATCCGCTCAATTAATCGTCCTACATATCCGAATATCGTCCGTGGTATCGGTTCTTTATCGAAGTCACGCAACAGGCGTTGGGCTGGTCCGTACCCGCGAGCAGCGGCCGTCCTTAGTAATTCGCGGGCCGTCTCTGAGTCTCTTGGAATAGTGAACCCACTCCGGAAACTCTTCCCAGAACGATACAGTTTCGCCAGTTTGAACATCGAGTCGAGATCGCCGGTGTCAGCAAGTTGCTTTAGCCGTTCAAACTCGTCGGGACCCATTCACTTATACCTTCACGTTGGAGGTAACGCGCCGAGGCTCCCATTTTAGGCCCTCGCCTACATATCTGTAGCCCCCAGCCTACAGCCGAAGAGACAATCAGCGACAGACGCAGCCCTCGTGACCCGACATAGTGATCCCAGCGCGACGGGTAGTCAGAGATTGCAACCGATACGAAGTCAGCGCTACCGAGCCCCGGTTGGCCGTTAAGCCTTGGGGGGCCTTTGTGTGTAATCCTTGGCCTACGACCGGCGTTGACCTCGGGAACCCGTTTCACGGCGTAGACGCCTACCTGTTGAGCACCCAGGCGCTCGAGTCCGTGAGCACCCTGTTGTGGTAATGAAGTTCCATGAACTTCATCGTCCTGCCGGAAATACTCAGCTGCCTGACTTCCGCCCTTGGGATCCGTGTGCCTACATCAGTCGGAATGCGGCGCTTGATGAGAAATGACACCAAATCCCGATCCAGTATCAGGATTTCGACCTTGTTACCCTCTCGCGCAATAGTATCCGGTGTCTTGTTGAAGCCCGGGGTGTTCGTGTCAGAAAAATAGAGCGCATCTCCAACCTCAAACATCTGGATCACCTCTTTGGTCATCCCGGTTTCCATTCCGACGGTCTCGGTATCGATGACAAGCTGGGATTTTCGTGGGTTCCAATCCAGAGTCGCTTCCGCCTCGAAATTCCTGATTCTGATTTTCTCCCCTGAAGCACCGTCCAGACACGTCAATTCGACAATCGAACCCCGCCAGCTGGCTTCGGCTTTCTTGAACAGACCATGCAGCGTACTGCGCCGGTCCTTGTTGAGCGCGGTGGGTGAGATGGGCGTGTAGGTTTCCGCAGATGGTCCCTTTACCAAATCGGATATGGGGCTGCCGCAGGCGACGTGATCAGGAATAACGACGGACCTTTCCGCTTCCCGGGAGGCCTCGTCCGCAGGCTCTGGCGGCCCGGCTTCCTCGGAAAACTCCTCGTACAGCCTTTTTTTCTCCTCCATCTGCTGGCGCGCACGCTCCACTTCTGCCTCTGAAGGGCCCTCAGGCACCACGACTGTCTCCGCAGCAGACCCCTCGGGCGGCGCATCGCCATAGTGAACTCTCCCTGCGTCGTCGACCCACTTGAAAGCAGCCGCCATCGTGACCCCTGAAATCATAAACAAGAGAAACAGCAGAATATTGCTCTTTTTCATGGCCAAGGCACCGGCATCTGCTTGCTATGTGGTCAGGAGATTATACTGGCCCTTGACGCTTCCGCGGAGGCGCCTATTGTTGATTTTGTCCTACAGGCAACGTCGCCTTTTGTTACGAGTAGTCAGGGATTGCAGCCGATACGAAGTCTTGCGCTGCCGAGCCCCCGCCCGTTGATCGGAGGGCTGTCTTTTTGCACCGCAAAATGTCGACCCCGTCCCATAGGTGTAAGGTGGCACTCAAGCA
>JBFJQA010000331.1:0-2591 GCA_041616875.1 Nitrospiraceae bacterium
AAAGGAGTCTTCCGATCAGGTAACGGGGATCCTCCGGTAGCCGGCCGGCGCAAAGAAGGGCTGCTCCTCAACATGGGCCCCCAGCACCCTGCCACTCATGGAGTCCTTCGGGTCGTGTTCGATCTCGACGGGGAGCGCATCGTCAAATCCACCCCGGACCTGGGCTACCTCCATCGAGGTGTCGAGAAGCTCTGCGAAGGCCTCGTTTACATGCAGATCCTGCCACACACGGACCGCTTGGACTACGTGTGTTCCATGACCAACAACTATGCCTATGTCCGGGCGGTAGAAAAGCTGTTGTGCATGAAAATCCCCGAACGGGCGGAATACATCCGTACGATTGTGGCGGAAATGCAGCGAATTGTCGGCCATCTGTTTTGGCTTGGCACGCAGGCACTCGATATCGGGGCGATGACGGTGTTTTTCTGGACCTTTCGTGAGCGCGAGGCTCTCCTTGATATGTTCGAGAAACTGTGTGGGGCCCGACTGACGCTCAATTACTATCGCATCGGCGGAGTCGATAGCGATTTCACCCCCGAACTGGTCAGCGGATTGAGAGCCTTTCTCGAGGCGTTTCCGAACCACCTGAACGAATATGACGAGCTTCTCCTCAACAACCGTATCTGGATCGGCCGGACGAAAAACGTCGCCGTTATTTCTGGGGCAGACGCGATCAATTTTGGGTTAACAGGACCGGTCCTTCGCGGATCAGGGGTGGCCTATGATGTCCGGAAACTGGAACCCTACGGGGCCTATGACAAGGTCGATTGGGAGGTACCGGTTGGGAAAAATGGTGACACCTATGACCGCTACTGGGTACGACTAGAAGAAATGCGTCAAAGCGCCAGGATTATTCGGCAGTGCCTGGACCGAATGCCGGAGGGCCCGATCATGGCCGACGTGCCCCAGGTGACCCCCCCACCTAAGGCGAACGTGATGCGTGATATGGAGAGCTTGATCCACCACTTTATTATTTTCACCCAAGGGTTCAAACCACCAAGAGGCGAAACTTACTGCGCGACAGAAGCCCCGAAGGGTGAATTGGGATTTTTCATCATCAGCGACGGCAGCCCCCGTCCCTATCGGCTAAAAATTCGTTCACCGTCATTTGTCCACATGGGCGCCTTTGATCACATGGCGCGTGGATACCTGATTTCTGACGCCATCACCATTTTCGGTACCTATGACATCGTGATGGGAGAATGCGATAGATAGGTTCGGAACGCGACGGATCGGCACCTATACAGATATGTTGCGAGAAAAGTACGGCTCTCAAATTGAGGAAATTGTGAAACGGTATCCCGTCAGGCGGTCGGCTCTGATCCCCTTGCTCTACCTTGCCCAGCAGGAAGAGGGGTATGTCAGCGAGTCGGCCATGAAGGAAATTGCCTCACTCTTGATGTTAACGCCGCCACAAGTCTACGAGACGGTCACCTTTTACACGATGCTGAACCTCAAACCCGTGGGAAAATTTCACATACAGGTGTGCAAATCCTTGATGTGTGCCCTGGCTGGATCGGATACGCTGCTCGAGTGGCTGCAGGCGAGGCTCGGAATCGGACCGGGAGAAACCTCCCCCGACCGCCAGTTTACCCTGAATGCTGTTGAATGCCTGGCTTCCTGCGGGACCGCTCCGATGATGCAAATTAACGACGATTATTATGAACGGTTGACGGAAGAGAAGGTGGATCGAATCCTGGCCGATCTACGGCGTGATGGCACCTCTCCATTGAAGAGTGGGCCCTTTATGTGGCCCGAACCATTAAAGAGTTGACAGAGGATTGAGCTGGCGAGGTCTAGAGTAAGTTTTCCTAAGAGTGTTTGTTAGCTTGTGCCCTTTTGAGCCTGTCAGCTAACTTGATCTATGCCGACATACGAGAAAATCTTACTCAAGAACATGGAGCAGCCAGGCTACACCGGCTCGCTGGCGGATTACGAGCGGGCCGGGGGATACCAAGCACTACGAAACGTCATTGGGAAGATTTCGCCCTCGGAGATTACCGACATCGTCAAGAAGTCTGGATTGCGTGGTCGGGGCGGAGCCGGGTTCCCGGCCGGGGTCAAATGGAGCTTTCTCCCCAAGGATTACCGGGGCCCAGTCTATCTCTGTTGCAATGCGGATGAGAGCGAGCCAGGGACGTTTAAGGATCGCCAGTTGATCGAGCGCGACCCCCATCAAGTGATTGAAGGAATTTTGCTGGCCGCTTATGCGGTTGGGGCCGCGATCTGCTACATCTACATTCGAGGCGAATTCTCTTTGGGTGCGAGGATCCTAGAGGGGGCCTTGGCTGAGGCGCGCATGGCCGGGTATGTTGGGAACAACGTGCTGAACTCAGGCACCGCTATCCAGATCTGGGTCCATCGTGGCGCAGGCGCCTATATCTGTGGCGAGGAGACCGCCCTTCTGGAGTCCCTCGAAGGGAAACGCGGGCTTCCTCGGTTCAAGCCACCCTTCCCGGCGACCAGTGGGCTCTACAACAAGCCGACAGTCGTCAACAATGTCGAGACCTTGGCGAACCTCCCGCACATCATGAACCGAGGCGCGGAATGGTTTGCCTCGATCGGCTCCCCGCCGAAAAGTACCGGCACCC
>JBFJQA010000332.1:0-2566 GCA_041616875.1 Nitrospiraceae bacterium
ATTATTTCCCGCCGGATTCGATTGTGCATCAATATCTTAAGAAAAGCGCATCCCAGACGACCTGTCCCTGGAAGGGAATCGCCAGCTATTACGACATTGTGGTAAACAATGAGGTCATGAAGGATGGCGCCTGGTATTACCCCACCCCTAAAGACGCGGCCAAGCAAATTAGGGGACACGTTGCCTTCAGCAGAGGCGTCACGGTGGAGACCTAACCCAGATGGGGCGACTGGCTGGAAAGGTGACCATTGTCACCGGGAGTAGCAGCGGAATCGGGAAGGCCATCGCCCTTCGGTTTGCCGAAGAAGGGGCACGGGTCGTGGTCGCAGCACGCCGGCGAGCCTTACTTGATCAGGTCGTTGCCAAAATAACGGATCGAGGCGGGCAAGCGCTGGCCATTCTGGTGGATGTCTCCGATGAGAATCAGGTGGAACACCTGATTCAGGAAACAGTGAACCATTTCGGTCGGCTTGACATTCTGATCAACAATGCCGGGATTGGCGGTGGCGGACGCCTCGCTGTGACCACCACGGGACAGTTTGATCAGGTTCTTCATACCAACCTGCGCGGAACCTTCTTTTGCTGCCGGGCGGGATTCCGACAGATGAAAAAGAATGGTGGAGGAACCATTCTCAATATGTCCAGTGTGGCCGGAGTCCAAGCCTGGGCAGGCACTGGCACCTACAGTGCCTCGAAACACGGGATCATGGCCCTGACCAAATCACTCGCCGACGAGGGGCGAGAATTCAAGATCAAGGTGAGCGCGATATGCCCAGGAGCTGTCGCGGATGAGCTGGTGGATGCTCCAGCCGATGAAATCCAACGAAGCCAGAAAATTAGCCCGTACGATGTTGCGGAGGCTGCGATCTACCTCGCTACCCTCGGGCCGTACACCGTCGTACACCAGATTGTATTGGACCGTCTTGGTGCTGACTGGTAGTGGCCAGATGAATCAACGGGGGGCGTTGACCTAGGTCTTTGGACCATCGACGGACATCACCCAAGAAGTTCTGTGTATCGAGGCCCATATAACCCTGCGGCGTGGTGCTGAGCTTTTCTTGGCCCCTCTGGGCAAGGCGCCATGCCGATTCTGTCTGCCCAAGGTGACGCTTCAGGTGTGCTGCCGCCACCTGGATGAGGCCTTGGAAAAAACGACCCTGTTCCGTTGTGCGTCCGACAGCCTTCCAGAAGCTCTCGAAGACTTCATGACATTCCCACCAGTAGCAGAAGTTATAAAGATCGATCCCGTACAGGTATAAGTCCGAGTCCTCCCATTGTTCTGGCGGGAGCAATGGTGCCTGTGGCTCGGGGATACCGTGACTGTGTCCATTGGGGTCACGACGTGGGTGGGGGCCATGTCCGGGAAGAAATCGGTAACGAGGGAATGGGTGCGCCGAATACCTCGGCCAATTCGGATCGGAAGGGGTAGGCTCTATCATAACCGTGTTGACTCGCAGTCTAGGTCACGGCGAGCCCAGGGTCAAGCGCGAGGAAGCTTTTCAAGGGCCTCATACGCCTGATTGATTTTCCAGCAACGCACTTCTAGAATGCGCGCTGGGGAACTATCCATGCCTCCTCGGAAACCGTCCATACGACCTTCATCGCGACGACGCAAGAGGGCGTCGATCGTTCCGCCCGCCTTCAAGCGTCGATTCCAGGTCCGTTTGTTGAAATGGTACAAGGAATATGGACGAGACCTTCCATGGCGTAAGACCTCGGATCCCTACAAGATCCTGATCTCTGAGGTCATGCTGCAGCAAACTCAGGTTGACCGCGTTATCCCGAAGTATCATGAATTCCTTGGGCGATATCCTTCCTTTCATGAATTGGCCCAGGCCCCCATTGATGAGGTGAAAGAGACGTGGTATCCGCTGGGATACAATATTCGACCCATCCGGCTCCATGGTATTGCCTGTGAGACTGTCGCGCGATATGGAGGGGCTCTTCCCCAAGACCACGAAGAATTGGTGTCATTTAAGGGGATTGGGCGTTACACGGCAGGGGCTATCCGGTCCTTCGCCTTTAATCAAGACGCTCCCATTCTGGATACGAATGTGATCCGAGTCCTCCACAGAGTGTTTGTCGGCAAAGGTGATCCGAAGGCGCAGAGGGCAAGACTGTGGAGTTTATCCGAAGCGTTGATTCCAAAAGGCAAGGCGTATGACTTCAATCAAGCATTAATGGATTTCGGCGCGACCGTTTGTACCGCTCGCGATCCTTATTGCCTCCTCTGTCCCATGCGAGTTTTCTGTAAGACCTTTCCCTTTGATTCGAAGCAAAGTCGCCTCCGGCAGGCCAAAACGGATCATCGAAGGAAAGTAGTTGACGGCGACTGATTGAAACGTGCATGGCAACGACCCCATCAGAGTCGCGGCCGGGCTTCTTACCGCAAATGGGCGGTACCTGATCGCCAAGCGTAAGGAGCACACACATTTGGGAGGCCTCTGGGAATTTCCTGGAGGCAAGTGTGAGCCAGGGGAGTCGCTTGAGGACTGTTTGCGTCGTGAGTTGCGTGAAGAATTAGGCGTTGAAATCACCCAGCCCATCCCTTTTCATGCCGTCCGGC
>JBFJQA010000333.1:0-2534 GCA_041616875.1 Nitrospiraceae bacterium
ATGACCAACCAAGGCATGCAATCGACGAAGGTAGCCACACTCGTGGCAGGAGCAGCAGTGTTCGGAGCTGGGCTTGGCCTTTTGTTTTCACCTCAACCTGGTGCTGATACGAGACGGCAAATCCGACATTATGCCAAGAAGACACAAGTTCGGGCGACGAGGATGGGGCGGTCTGTGAGGGAGAATGTAGACAAGGCTATTGACTACGGGAAGTCGGTCCTTCCAAAAAAGGAAACTCCGTCGGTGCAGGCGATTGCCTGACATACTCGGCACGCAGGCTGAATGCAGCTTAGATGAGATTCATCATTGCGGGGGATGACCTTTCGGTCCATCGGGACTGAGGCCATCCCCCTTCCTCTCTCAGTACGCTTGAACCAAATCTTGACCCGCCATTGACCCGGTGCCAGTGTCTCGCGCTCTCAACCATCTCTCCCCTGAATGCTGAGGCGGTAGCCTTCACACCTCGAGGCCTAGAACTTCCGAGTGCAAGGTCTTTGCGCTTGTGGACAGAAAACCGTTTAAGAGGTCGGATTCTCCATTCATAAGAAAGTTGTTAAAGAACGATCGCGTTGTGGCATAATGGATGAGTGCGACTATGTCCTCGGGTCGCCAGGATTCTAGCTGTCTTGGGTGTGTCGCCACGTCGCTCATTGGGGGTGTCATCGATTCGCGATATGATCCCGCCTCCTGTCGTCAGGCCCTGCTTGTAGTCACAGGCGTTATGTGCAGGCTAGCGAACGTTGCAGCCACCGCGGCTGTCACGGACATCAGTGGCCAATTAGTGCAGACTGCCGGCAGCAGGGGATAGTTCTCAGTCTAAGGAAGGAGTCATGCAGAAGACGAGAATCATTTGTACCATTGGGCCGGCTACAGAATCCTACGAGATGCTGTACAGAATGTACAACTCCGGCATGAACGTTGTGCGTTTGAACATGTCCCATGGAACCCAGGAATCACACGCCAAAGTTATCAAACACATTAAGACACTCAATAAAAAGGTGAAGTTTCCTATCCCTATTCTCTTGGATACCCAAGGCCCTGAAATTCGCACAGGGGACCTGTCTAACGACCTAGATTTAAAGCAAGGCAGTGTGGTCTCTATCGCCGCGCGAGGGCCCTTGGATGTTGAAGAAAGCTCTATCCAGATCAACTACGATGATTTAATCGAGACCGTCAATGTTGGAGATAAGATTACCGTGGATAACGGGTTGATCAACCTTGAGGTCCTGAAAAAGGAAGAACGCCTCATGCAGTGCCGCGTCCTCGATGGGGGCGTCTTGAAAAGCAAACGCCATGTCAATTTACCAGGGATCCGTGTCAATCTGCCTGCCATTACTCACAAGGACGAAAAAGATATCCTGTTTGGTTTATCACAGGATGTGGACTTTATTGCCCTTTCGTTTGTTCGAACCGCTGAGGATATTCGGCAGTTAAAGCAACTCATGGGTAATAAAAGTGGACGGGTGAAAATTATTGCCAAGATCGAAGATCAAGAGGGGGTTCGTAACCTGGAAGAGATCATCCAGGAGTCGGATGGCATTATGGTGGCGCGTGGAGATTTGGGAGTGGAGATCAACTTGGAAGATCTGCCGAATCTGCAGCGAAAAATTGTACGACTGTGCGCCGAAAATGGAAAACGCGTGATCGTGGCAACCCATCTGCTGGAATCGATGATTCATAATCCGATCCCTACCAGGGCAGAGGTCACCGACGTCGCCAATGCGATCTATGAAGAAGTCGATGCCGTCATGCTCTCCGGAGAGACCACGGTGGGCAAGCATCCGCTCAAATGTATTGACCATCTGCGCAAAATCGCCATCAAGACTGAAGCGATTCCAGGGCTTCAATTCGCCAAACGCTTACACAACGCGACAGACAAACAGCAATTGGCGGTCGCCGCAGTCAAGCTGGCAGAAGGTGTGAGTGCCAAGGGAATTGTCGTGATTACCAGAAGAGGGATCATGGCCGATTTCGTCGCCAATTGTCGTCCCTTCTCAACGAACATTTATGCCTTTACCAACATGAGCCAGCCTCGCCGGACGATGACGCTTAATCGGGGAGTCTTTCCATTCCGGATCGACTTTAGCTCAGACCCTGAAAAAACCCTACAAACCGCGTTTCGGATTTTGAAAGAACGTGAGAATTTCGAACCGGGGGAAAAAGTCGTGATTATCTCGGACGTCTTAGCTCAACAACGAGTCGATTCGATACAAATTCGAGTTATTCCATAACCGTACGGCCCTTTGAACCTTCCTGATCTCCAACAGGCCTGTCCGCCCCGACAGAAAAGTCCTCTCACCCATCCAGACCACTCGTAATACTGTAGAGGCGATGAAGGGAACCAGAGACAGGTCAGAGAAGAGGGACAAGGGGCAACATAGGCTAGATATCCAGGATGTGAAGAACCCTGCCACCAGGATGAACACCTAATTTAGGACTTGCCCACCAGAAAGCAGATCGGCTACAACACAACTCCGCGATATAACAGCTTGCCGGAGTGGCGGAATTGGCAGACGCAAGGGACTTAAAATCCC
>JBFJQA010000334.1:0-2512 GCA_041616875.1 Nitrospiraceae bacterium
GGTCAAACTCCATATCCTGAACGTATTGCACCAGCTCAGAAAAGGTAGCATCGGTTTCTCCAGGGAATCCGACAATGAAGGCTGTCCGAAAGGTTACCCCTGGAATCCGTTTCCGCAGCTTCTCCACCAAGGCGGTGATGTAAGCCTTGTCCCCGAGGCGATTCATGCGCTTGAGCATGCCGTCATTGATGTGCTGCAACGGCATATCGATATATTTCGTAATCTTTTGTTCCCCGGCGTACAGAGCAATCAGCTCGTCGGACACCTCTTGGGGGTACAGATAAAAGGGGCGGATCCAATGCAAGCCCTTGATCTTTACCAGCTCGCGCAACAGTGCTGCCAACCCAGAACGCAGGCCCAGGTCAAGCCCGTAATGCATGGTGTCTTGGGAAATGAGGTTGAGCTCTTTCACACCTTCATCAGCCAACCGTTTCGCTTCTGCCAGGATCGATTCCACCGGTCGGCTCCTCTGCTTCCCCCGCATGATGGGAATCGCGCAGAAGGCGCACGCCCTGTTGCACCCCTCGGCAATCTTGACGTAAGCCGAATGTGATTTTCCAAGACGGACGCGCGGGGTGAGCTCATCATACAAATACGGTGGAGGGCTGACCCATATCCGCTGAGTCTTATTGCCAGACCGTAGGAAGGTCCTACAGATCTCCGCAATGCGGCCAAATTCGCCGGTGCCGACGACACCGTCGAGCTCCGGCAATTCCTTGAGAAGTTCACCTTGATAGCGCTGGGCCAAGCACCCCACGGCGATGAGGACTCGGCAAAACCCGGCCTTTTTCAGCGCGCCATGCTCGATGATCGCGTTAATTGACTCCTGCTTGGCCTCCTCGATGAAGCCGCAGGTATTGATGATGACCACCTCGGCGGACTCCGGGTTTGAGGTGAGCGCAAATCCTTCCGCGGCCAGGGTTCCAAGCATGACTTCGGAATCGACCTGATTCTTCGAACAGCCAAGGTTCACGAAACCGATGGTCGCTGGGCGAGGACGAGGCAGAACCGGGACAGTTTTTAGCGGTGCCATACGCAGAGTAGTGTACGAGTCTGTGGAAAACTCTGTCAACCAACCGCTAGCTTGATAAAAGGACCGTTTTTCTCCACAATGGCGTCATGATACGTACCTTCGAGGGCATGAGGCCCACCGTTCCTGACTCGGCTTTTGTTGAGGAAACGGCGGTCGTCATTGGAAATGTCGTGATCGGTGAAGAATCAAGCGTGTGGTTCAACGCAGTGGTTCGTGGTGACGTTCATTACATCCGAATCGGGAACCGCACCAATATTCAGGACCTCAGTATGTTGCATGTCACCCATGACACCTATCCGCTCCTCATCGGGAACGAGGTAACCATCGGGCACAATGTGATCCTGCATGGCTGTACCATTAGGGATCGGGTCTTAGTAGGTATGGGGTCCATCGTGATGGATGGCGCGGAGATAGGCGAAGACAGTGTGGTGGCAGCGGGAGCACTCATAACCGAACGCACGATTGTCCCGCCGAAAAGCCTGATCCTGGGGGCTCCTGCAAAAGTAAAGCGACCCGTGACGGAGAAAGAACTCGCCTGGATCCGAGAGTCAGCACAAAACTACGTGACATATTCCCGCCAGTACATGTCTGACCCCGAAAAGGCAAAGACGGGGTTCACGATCTCCTTGAAGAGTCCGGACTGAACATCGGAGACTCGGTTCATACCTGATCTTTAATCAATCAACGTTTGCTCCTCGACATTCGTTGCCTTGGCCCGACCTGAATAAAGCAAACGGGATCTTCCACAAGGGCGGTGGGATAGTCGTCCTTGCCCACTATGACCCTGATGGTCTTCTTTGCACACCACGCAGTAACCCAGGGGATCTCTTCGACGGAGGTGGTGACCAGGCCAGGCATGTTCAATTTGGTGAGACAGCACCCGGCCAACTTGGCCACCGCCTGTCTCTCCTGAACGAACGCCTTCGCATCAAAAGTCACAGGGTTGGCCCGCCCATACGAGAGCGCCGAGAGTTCGGGGAAGCGTTCCGGGTCATTGAGCACACTCACCATCCACACATGGTCAAAACTGCCTCCCGCCGCGGAAGCGTCCCTCGCATGAAATTTGAACCGTAAACCGTTGCACGCCCGATTCAGCACAGCCACCTCACGTCTTCTGAGGCTGAACGCGTCCACCGTTCGACCCAACTCAAGCGTTTCTGCCACCAGCATCGGAAGTTCAGCCACTCCGGCACCGACGTAGAGACTGCGTCCTCCCGGCAGGAGCCGGCTGAGCAATGCTTCCGCAAGGTGAATCCCTAGCTCTTGACAAGGCCCTCGGCGCGCCCTCCAGAAGGCAACTCCTCCTTCGTGGCAGTAGATTCGCCCCAGCGCCCGATAATCCAGCTGTCTAAACAGGGTTGCGATCGTTCTGCGTGTTGCTGGATTCAGCCGGTATGAACGCTTGGTCATCGTCTACAGGGCAGGATAATCAGAACAGAAAGGCGAGAAACAGTTTCCACAGGCTTCCATCCGACGCTA
>JBFJQA010000335.1:0-2507 GCA_041616875.1 Nitrospiraceae bacterium
GAGCCAACCCCGATCGAGGTCATCCCGCTTCACGCAGTCGCGCCCAAACCGTTTGACTGGGAAACGTTTGCCCGCATGCACGGCAGCGACCCATTCAGCCAAACAAGTTCCTGAGGCCACGCAGCCTGAGGTGATCACTACGCCTAAACAAGAAGGGGTCTGTGTCATTGAATTTGGCTTGCGCCTGAAGGCCGGTTAAGACGATGCTCCACTGGGGAATTCTGCCGGACCATTTCTCTACGCCGCCTTCCACGTTTGGTCTTCGAGTTGGCACTCCAAAGGGGCAATTTCAGATCCCGACTAGCGCAACCTCTTTTCTACGTGCTCCTGCCCGCAGCCTTGGCAAATCCCTGCAATCTCCAGCGACCTCCGCCTCCTCGTCTGGTCTCACCGTAATTCCGAACCCGAGGAGGAATTACTTTATTTTGTTCTATCCTTTTATAATTCAATAGGATTGGTCAGTATCAGAGAACCTTCTAGGATTTTTTACACCTATGAATTTTCTTATGCTTTCCTTATAATCAGCCTCCTCTCATAACAGGACTCTGAGCTAAGCTGGGCACCTCAAAGGAGGTTCAGGAATGGCCCCGGGGTGACACTGCACCATACCTTTCTCATTTCGTCGATGCGGTTGGGTGGTACGAGATCCCTCTCCCACTTACTTCATCAACTGAACCAGCAAGAGCTGTTCGTTTGCGGCGTTTCATCTCGAATCTGTTCAGGCCTCTGGAATCACACCTCATGGTCTCTCTTACCAGACAATCCAAGAACTGAAGATTTCGAGGCAACGTTACATCGTCACAGCCTTAGCGCCCCCGATCGAGCATCTCCTTCACGACACTCTTATTCGGAATGCGCCGTTGATCCTGTGAACTACTTCATACGGGGATCGCGTCACACGTGATATGCAGGGAAAGGAATTTCAAAACCTTTCTGATTGTGCCGTCGTTGCCAGCTCGTTCTTGCGCCTTTTTTGCAGAGGGAAAAGTATTCTGGTGAAGTCGATACACAGGAGGAAGTCAGTCTCTTTTCATCGCGCTACTCCAAGGGTAGCCTTCGGAATGATCGTGTTGGTATTCGGATTTCTGATACAGGGATGTTCTGGACCCTACCTCTATCCAAGGGCAATACATGAAGAGAAGGATCGGTATGTACGTCTGGAGGCGCGCTATGGCCATGGGCAGGAGGGACAAGCCCTGCGGTTCACCCATCCTCTCACCTTGAGCGAGGGGGATTGGGCCCGAATCCTTGCATCCACATATGTCAAGCCAAAGGGGTGGCTCCTCTCCCTTGGCAGCACGGGGGTCGCTCCGAGTCAGGCTTTCGATGGGCGTGACAGAACGTACCTCGCAGAGCGCCTGGCCAGCGCCTTTTCAAGAGCCCGGCCTGACGAGTGGGTTGTGTTCTACCTCAGCCACCCGCGAGAAGCAGAGGTCGATGAGATCACCTCAGGCGGCTTCTTCGTCGTGGAGGGACAAGTCCATCTCGTTCTCGCGAACTATCGTCAACCAGTCTCAATGTCGTTTGTTCGTCGAGAGATCTGGAACGATCCCTTACGTCCCTCGGGAAAAACGTATTACGAGGTTGTTCCGCAGGAGTATCAGACCGTCGAAACCTATGTACGGTGGTATCCCAACAAACCACTATTGGCCTTTCCCTCTGAACTCCTGATCGATTATGTGGCCTCCCTGAATATTTCGCAGGACAAGAATACTACTACTTCCCCAGGAGCGACCGACAGAAACATTCACAATAGCCACACGTCTCCGACTGAGGACAGATTACGTTCTCTGGGCCGATTGCATGACGAAGGGTTGATCACAGACGAGGAGTACCAGGCAAAGCGTGCGAAACTCCTCGATGAACTCTAGCGACGCCTGTTCTTTCCTTGTCTACTGAGGAAACGTCAGACTCAGTTCAGGAAGGACGTCGCCATCCTCGTAGGAAGGGTTTTCTTGCGCGCGACTGTTTCCAAACACGACCTGTGGAGACC
Source organism: Nitrospiraceae bacterium (assembly GCA_041616875.1). GTDB lineage: Bacteria > Nitrospirota > Nitrospiria > Nitrospirales > Nitrospiraceae > JBFJQA01. The sequence goes on from JBFJQA010000335.1 coordinate 1,994, forward strand.
CGAACGAGTACGCCGGACCTGCCGGCCAGGGACAGCGCTCGCAGCGCGTTGGCCGCGGAGCATAGTGGGGATCGCACTGCTCCTGATCATCGTGGTCACAGCGAGTATATTGGTTGCGACAATTCGAGAGTCCCACGCGCTTCCTTCCTTTGCACGAAAATATCAGGCGGACTGCGCCATGTGCCATTATCCGGTCTACCCGCGGCTTAACGCCTTTGGGCAGCAATACCGAAGAGCCGGTTACCGCACGCCATCCGAATTTGGAAAATCTCAGGATTTCACCAACGTCAACGAGCTGTTGGCCGGCCGGATCCGCAGCCAGTTTGTCTATGAAGACAAGACGAACACCATCAGCCGCACCGAGTTCGTATTCCCCGACGTCTCCTTATTCTACTCCGGAGCCATCTCCAGGAATTTCTCGGCTTGGGTCCATGTGGTATCGAGCGACTTCAACAAGGTGGATTTTCACGGCCACATTCAGGGGGTCTTTGGAAAGCCGGACAGTTTTTTCAGC
>JBFJQA010000336.1:0-2504 GCA_041616875.1 Nitrospiraceae bacterium
CAAGATTCTTGTTGTCGATGATATGCCGATAAACGTCAAGTTTCTTGAGGACCTTCTTGTCGTAAAGGGATATACAGTCGTCACAAGCTTTTCTGGTCATGAAGCCCTGGTGAAAGTAGAGAAGGAACGCCCGGACCTCGTCTTGCTGGATGTGATGATGCCGGGTATGAATGGATATGAAGTATGTCGAACAATCCGTGACAATCCCGAAACCGCCTTTCTCCCTGTGGTGATGGTAACCTCCTTGGATGCGATGGAGGAGCGAATCAAGGGTATCGAGGCAGGGGCCGATGATTTTCTGACGAAACCAATCAATCAAACGGAACTGTTTGCCAGGGTTCGGTCGCTTATTCGAATCAAAATGCTTCATTACCAGGTCCAATCGCAAGCTGCAGAACTGGCCGACTGGAACAAAACCTTGGAACGGCGAGTGGAAGAACAATTGGCCCAGTTGACGTCGTTGCTGGAAGTCAGCCGGCTCTTGACCTCCTCTCTGGAAGTAGATGAGCTTTTACAGCTTATTCTTGTCACAGTCAGTCGTCTTATGGAGGCGGATACCAGCAACCTCCTAATTTTGGAGCCCACAACTCACGATCTTGTCTATCGGGTGCCAGTCATTCCAACAGGCGAGGCACTCCAGGATGTGCGCTTAAAAGCTGGCGAAGGCATCGGGGGTTGGGTTGTGAAGGAACGAAGCCCAGTGCTGATGAACCAGATCGAAAATGACCCACGGGCACAAATCACTCTGGACAAGCTGGGCATCAAAACTGCGCGTTCAATCCTTGCGGTTCCTTTGCAGGACCGGGACCGGATTATTGGGGCTATCGAAGTCCTAAACACAACCAAGGAAAAACAATTCAATCAGCGGGATGTGGACCTCCTCACCGCCTTTGCTGCCCATGCATCGGTGGCGCTCAGAAATGCTCAGCTTATGTCCAACATTAAGGAAGAGAACCGGTCCCTTCAGGGTGCGCTGCATGAGCGCTATCGAACCCTCATTGGGGAAAGCCCCCAGATGGAACACATTGTGGGCATCGCCCAGAGAGCCGCGAGAGCGCCGGCTACCATATTGCTGTTGGGTGAGAGTGGTGTGGGGAAGGAGATCTTTGCCCGATCCATCCATAGCTGGAGTCCCAGAGCGCACAAACCCCTTGTGGCTGTGAATTGCGTGGCCCTCTCGGACCATCTCCTTGAAAGCGAACTATTCGGGCATGAAAAAGGCGCGTTCACCGGCGCTCACCAACAGAAAAAGGGACTGTTCGAGTTGGCCAATGGGGGTACGGTGTTCCTGGATGAAATCGGGGACATGAAGCAGGATCTGCAGGCCAAACTTCTGCGTGTGCTTCAGGAACATACATTTGAACGAGTCGGCGGGACACAGACAATTCGGGTGGACATTCGCATCATTGCCGCCACGAATCAGGATCTAGAAGCAGCCGTTCAGGCGGGGCGATTCCGTCAGGACCTGTTCTTCCGGCTGAATGTTATTGCTCTCACGCTCCCGCCTTTGCGAGATCGCCCAGAGGATATTCTCCCCTTGGCCTGTTTATTTGTGCATCGGTTTTGCAGGGATTTGCACAGGGCACCGATGACCATCGTTCCGGACGGGGAGGTTCTGCTGCAACAGTATACCTGGCCAGGAAACGTGCGGGAGTTAGAAAACGTGATCGAGCGAGCGGTAGTCTTGGCTACCGGTTCCGAGATTGGTTCCGAGGACCTGGTGTTTGGGAGTGCCGGAGGAAATGTAGGTGGAACTTCAGTTCCCACTGATAAACCCCTGGGACTCTCCTTCCATGAGTCCCTCGAGGCCCACAAAGAGGCGATTGTCCGTGAAGCCTTGGACAAAGCCCTAGGTCGCAGAGGCAAAGCTGCGGAACTGCTCAAAATTCATCCCACCTATTTATCGCGCCTGCTTAAGCAATACGGGATTAACTGATCATGGGTTGTCCGCTTAGTTCCTTCGGGCATTGTCAACAAGCATAGTTGAAGAGAAGACCAAGCCTCGAGGAGGAGCGCTCTGTCAGAGGCAATTAGTAATTCGCTTGGGACAGGACAGGGGGAGACAAAGGGGGTGCTTGACAACCCTGGGGAGGCGCGCCTAAAAATGTGCTTTGAATTTCTCATGCGTCCACCCAATTCCGTGCAGGGCACGGCAACTACTCCTTCAACTCATACACCACGCCGGGGGAACAAACCAATCCGTCAGATAGACCGAGGCATAGGAGGACAAAATGAAGATTCGTATGTTTGGTCACCGGATGCTGGATTTCGTGAGGTCGATCGACATTGTAGATCAAGAAACATTCCACGATTTGATGAGTCTGGTCGACTCATACGTCAAAAATCATCTTGATGTAACGTATTTCTCGATTCTTGAAGAATGCTCTGTGGACGAAGGGGTCGGCTTGAGGACTCTATACAGCACGCGGGATGAGAAGCCTTCATACACGGTAGACAAGGAGGGTGGCTACGCATCGCATAGTGCATATACATTCAGGGAAAAC
>JBFJQA010000337.1:0-2415 GCA_041616875.1 Nitrospiraceae bacterium
GGAGTCCGAGATCTTAAAGGTCGTCTCCAATTGTCGCGCTCCTTGATTGTTGCCTCGTTCGGCGGCCAAGATCGGCAGCTCGAGTGATCCCGAGACCAGGTTCATGAAGCCTTTCTCTCCCTCAAAAATCGGAGAAGGCCCGGTCATGCCCATTTTGGCCAAAAGCACAGCGAAGACTCCGTTTCGAGTCGCATTGGAAAAGGCACAGGCCTTCCACATTGAGAGATCACCGACCCGGGTTTGTCGGAGCGCGATATTGGCAACCCCAGCCAGGTTTATCGCCTGTGTCATCTTCTGTTTGGACAGTTTCAAGAGGTTGCCTCCGGCCAGCGCTGATGAGAATGGACCATAGGTAACATGGTCCCACCCGCGAGGCCTCAGCGCTGCGGCGTCGCACAGGCGACAGTGTATTTCATAAGCCAGAGCGAGGGCCGTAATGACCTGTTTGCCGGAAGCGTGCACGGTTTCGCCGAGCGCAAGAACGGCGGCCAGGTTATCCGAAGGATGCGCGGGCTCTCGTGACAAATAGGTGTCATTAAAGTCTAGATAGCGCACCAGAGCCCCGTTCGCGAATGCGGCGAGGTCCGGTTGCGTTCGCGCGCCGGTTCCCCAAACCGTGGCACCGTTAGGGACGGTCACCTCGCGAGCCAGCTGTCTGGCGATGCGGCACGGTGGAGCGTTCCACGCTGCCAAGGCACACCCCAGACTGTCCAGGACGCGTCGCTTGACTTCATGGATCACCTGAGGGGGAAGGCGCCCGTACGACAAAGACCCCGCATACTGTGCTAGGCGCTCTGCGAGCACGAAGACTCACCTCCCAATGACGATCACGCCGAACGTTGCCCGGTCTGCGAAACCTTTGATCTCACCCCTTATGAACCGTCGCGTGTGCCGGCTGCCAGATGCTCCTCGACCGGCGCCCTGCCTACAAAGAAAGAATATCGTAGAAACGCCGCTCGATCGACCAGGATGCCTTGTTCCTCCTTGGGCTCTTAGCTTAGAATGCGGGCACCAGTAATCGAGGAGACTCATGACCTCTGAAGAAGCGCGTTCCTATCTCAATTATCTGCTGACTCTCAGTCTCCGCCAGGAAGAAGCCTTTGGACCGCTCGCGCTCACCTTCATCAAGGAGCATGATCTCGGCGCCTTGGGACTGCATGCCGAGGAGCAGTTTAATCTCCTATACGCTACGGCTCAGGCCTTTGCTGCAGAGCCCAAACGGTATACGCACAAGCTTGAGTGTTTGCAGCGAGCCCGCCAACTTCTCACCGCGACGCGATTTGATGATCCTGAGCTTGCTCAGCAGCTTGACCATGACATAAAGAAAACCAACGCGGAGTTGACCCTCTACAATGAAGTGATGCGGGTCCCCCGAGCGCAGGGAGTGACCAAACAACGGCTCGTGGTTGAGACCGACGTGCCCCAGTATTTTCTTGATCTTGCACAGAGGCGCGCTGCTGCCTACTACCAAAACAAATATCGATTGAACAAGGACGCCAAAACGGCGCAGCATTTTGGTGGAACCCCCAGGAAATTTGAGCCGGACAACACGACCATCCATAAGGAATTTCCGGGGGCATGCGCGCCTTTTATGACCGCCCGTACGAATGCCTTTCATCTCATGCTCCCCTTCGATCTCAAAATCAGCCGGAAGCCCGACGATCCATTAGATGCCGGGATTCGGATCTTCTACGCCAAAATGGGTTACTCCTTCCCACTCAGGTACGAACTCGGAAAACTCTGCAGCTATCACGACGGCCAAGTGCAGAATATTCCCTTGGATGATCCTCATCTTCTCTTTGTCTCGGCCTCTCCCGTCAAGGAACCAGAGTTTCTGTTTGGGCAGCCCTCGACGTCCAGTGACGTGCCACCCGAATACGCCTACCCACTGGCCGTCCTTGAACATACGGGCTCACTTGGACCCTTCGTCCAAGTCAGTTGCAACTTTAAGGTATGGTTTGATGCATCAGTCGTGTCGCTCTTAATTCAAGGTGCCCCGGACCTCTATGAGTATGGTCTCCAGGGGGGCTCGGGGTTGATGACCAGAACGTATGCCTCCGACAAGGTTCCGGCCTATGTCGAATCCTTCCGCGAACCGTGGCAGGAAGGTCTGAGTTATAACTTTGTGAATTTGCACCTGGCGCTGAGTCCCGGAACAGAGACGGCGCTGGTTCCCTGTAATACTCCGATTTTTACCCTCTATCCCGTTCTCAATCGACAGCACTACACGATCGAGGACCGCCACAAGCTTGGTGAGTAACACCATCCTCTGTCACCCCGACTAGGGTCGGCCCAGCCGCCCTGTGGTTCTCAATGCCTTCATTTATGAAACAAAGTGGCCTCTGAGATCCATCTCCCGCTGATGCTGAGCGATGGCTTCCACCAATTCAGGCACGCCTTCCCCTTTTATGGCAA
>JBFJQA010000338.1:0-2368 GCA_041616875.1 Nitrospiraceae bacterium
CTTCGTGGGTATGTTCGGACGATTAATTCTGATGCCATGCAGGGTTCCGGAGGCCGCAGCATTGACAATCAGGCTCTGGAGAAAGCTATAATGACTTTCATCGAAAGCCTAAATCTTAGAAGATGATTTACATCCAAGTCAAGGCGCCCTGTCGGCTCGCGGACTCACGTTCAGGTGGGTCGTAGCCGCAGGCAAGGAGAGTTTTACCATGGACATCCGATTCCAGCCTTCCTTACTTCAAGAAGTCATCGATTCGTTTGTAGAAAAGACTGAACGGGAGGGCGATCCAACCTATTACAAGGAATTCCATGAATTGGCAGATCCCATTTATGAGAAGTTTTCCCTCGATGACCGAGAGCCCCAATTCAAAAAGCTCTACCAGTATTTTTTCGGAATCTGGGGTTTTTCGGATATCATACGGAGTGCCTTCGATGAGTTCCCTGACCTCAAGAAGCGAATCGGGATCGTATTGGTCCGGGGAGTGCTCAAGGAAGACCAGGAAGGCGTTGACATCCTCAGGAAGTGGGGCTCAGTTGAGCAAGACCTCGCCACGCGATTCGAGGAACAGGGACTGAAAGGCATCGGGATCAAGCTGATTCCGAGGCGCTTCTACGACCCAGCCTTAAGCCGCTACTGTCGACATGAGCTCATTCACATTTCCGATATCCTCGACGATAATTTTAACTATGATCCAGATACCCGGGTCGGACAAAACCCCGGGGAGGAAACTCTTATCACGCAGCGCTATCGAGTGCTGTGGTGCCTGAATATCGACAGCCGATTAGAACGGATGGGCAAAGAGCCCATGCTGGGAAAGCAGGATCGTTTCAAGGAATTCCGTTCGTGGTACAGAAAGATTCCCCAGACCCAGATCAAGTCAGTCTTCGAGGGGCTATGGCAGACCGAATTGTTCAGCCATGCTGAATTACTAGAGATGGCCAGCGATGCGCTGCGGATATTGGACCGAGCCATAGAGGTTGAGGGTGCGGAACTCCCCGATGCGAGCCAGAACAAAGTCGTCCTCATGCCGGGATTCCCCTGTCCTCTCTGCCGATTTCCCACCTACTCTTGGGTGGAGGATCTCGAGCACAGGCTCGAGCCATACGTTCTTGACTTCATACGCGAAAACCATCCTGGGTGGGACGCACAGTTCGGCGCCTGCGACCGCTGTGTCGAGGTCTATAAAATGCGAGCAGACGGCGTCGCGTAGCGAATCGCTCATGGGTGACGGGCCTATGTCGGATGATCCTGAACTTGGGCGGCGAAGGTTTCTCAAGGAATCTGTCTTTTCAGTAGCAAAGGCAGCCCAGGAGTACGTCAAGCACCGCAATGCACCACCCACCGAGAAGAAAGACGCCCCGACGTTCAGGTCCGATTGGCTTCGACCTCCCGGCGCGGTTGAAGAGACACTGTTCCTCGAGCGTTGTACCCGTTGCGGGGACTGCGTCAAAGCCTGTCCCTATGAAAGCATAAGCCTCAGCCAGCGCGACGGCACTCCGGAAATTTTTTCAGATCAACGGCCTTGCTATCTGTGCGAGGATTTCCCCTGTGTCTCAGCCTGCGGAACGGAGGCGTTATTGCCGGTAGAGGGACGAGATGACGTGGCGATGGGGCTCGCGCACGTATCCCATCGCGACTGCACGGCATCCCAGGGGTGTAATGCCTGCGTATCCCAGTGCCCTCTGGACGCATTAGGCATGGACTTCCAATCGTTCCGTTTGTTGGTTCACGATGATCGATGTGTTGGATGTGGAATTTGCGAATGGACCTGTAAAACGGTGAACGACCGCATTGCGATAAAAGTCTCGCCTTCCCGACTTCGAGTGCCTTGATTCACGGTCATGATGTCCCGTGTCGAGACGAATTTCAGCCGTGTAATGGCGTAGGGATTTGGCTCGAAACGGTTTTCATGCACCCTCTGCAGTGAACGCGAATGGAAGTAAAATCAACAATTTGTGGTGGGGAAGTTCCCGCTTGACATCCCCTAGCGCATTGCCTATTATACGCCAGCCCTCGCGAGAAATTTCCGCCTCGAAAGCCATGTTATGTCCGACAACTGGTGAGATGGTGAGGCGGAGCGGTTCTGAATGTTGATGGATCGTGCATGATTAACGCAGAGGAAAGCCAGGGGAGGACGAGAGCAATGGACGCTTCCATGGTTTCCGCGACCGCGACGATCAAAGATTCGCCTGCCGTCGAACGCGCCCTCAGTCGGAGCAAGATCTACCTCCTCCTGTCCTGGAGTCTGCTGTATCCCGAAGATGACGAGTTTTTAGACTACCTGCAGAGCGGGGAATTTGTCGAAGACGGCCGGTCGGCCCTGGAGGGCCTGGCGAACGGCCTGGGCGGCCTCGGGGGCGAGCGGGCC
>JBFJQA010000339.1:0-2333 GCA_041616875.1 Nitrospiraceae bacterium
AACCAAGTACTTGGAAATTTGCTCTCGCAATATAGCTGACAGGGGAGGCGAGGTCACAAAATTCATTGGCGACTGCGTGATGGCCTATTTCACCCCCGAACAGGCTGATGACGCGATTCAGGCCTGCCTAGACGCACTCAATGAAATGAAGCAGCTTCGAGAGTCTGCCTCAAGGCAGAGTCTCTTCAAACTCTTGTACAGCGGATTCGGGCTCTCACAGGGGTCAGTCATTGAGGGGAACATCGGGTCACACGTCAAAATGGATTACACGATTATAGGCGACCCGGTAAATACCGCCGCAAGGCTGGAGTCCTTGACGAGAACGGTAGGAAAGTCACTCACGTTATCCGCCTCGGTGAAACAGAGTGCCACGAAGCCGTGGAAGTTTTTGTATCTGGGTGAATTTGATCTCAAAGGCAAAGATAAGGTGACCGAGGTCTATTCCATTGACTCGGAATTGACGAACAACTTCAATGCTAAAGAAACGATAGCACATCATCTAAAGACACTGGAGAACGTTAATTCAGGGTGATGACTGGGCGCATTCCTCTCACACTGCTGCGTGAAGACTGATAAATGCGCTGAACAAGCAGCATTGGGGCCTACGAGGGACCAAAGCAGTGGATTCCCATGATTCAGTTCAAGTTGTCATTCTTGGCGGTGGGTTTGCCGGAATACATGCCGCCAAGGAGCTCGGTCGCCTGGCCAAGCGAGAGAAACACATTCAGGTCCATTTAGTCAGCAACGAGAACTACTTCGTGTTTCAGCCCCTGTTACCGGAAGTGGCCTGCTGCACCATCGAATCGAACCACATTCTGAACCCCATCCGTCAACTCTGTCCGGGCATTCGCTTCCATTGTGCGGCGGTCACTGAGATCGACATCTCCGGCAAGAGCGTGACCGTAGTGGGCAAGGATGTGAGACGGCCCTACGTTCTTGCCTATGACCATCTGATCCTTTCCCTCGGCCTCACCATGAATGTGTCAAGCGTGCCCGGTATGGCCGAGCACTCCCTGCCAATCAAGACACTCGGGGACGCGTTTCACCTCCGCAATCATGTGTTGAGTCGCCTGGAGCAGGCTGAAATCGAATCCGACGAGACCGAGAGAAGACGACTTCTGACGTTTGTGGGGGTCGGGGGCGGCTTCAGCGGCGTCGAGACGATCGCTGCGCTCAACGACATGTTCAAAAAAGTCCTGCGATTCTACCCCCGGGCGCAAGGGACGGGATATCGCGTGGTCTTGGTCCACTCTGGCAGCCAGGTTCTGAACGAGCTGGACGACGAACTCGCAAAGTTCGCTCAGGCAAAGCTGCAGGAGCGCGGGGTCGAGGTCATCCTGAATGCGAGAGTGAGCGAAGCCACAGCGGCAGGCGTCGTGTTATCAAACGGTGAAAGCCTTGCCGCAGGTACCGTGATTTGCACCATAGGAAACGCGCCCCATCCCACTGTAGCAGATCTGGCTGTTCCTCAAGAGCGAGGAAGGGTGCTTGCCGATTCTTTCCTGCGTATCAAAGGCGCCACGCATCTATGGGCGTTAGGCGATTCGGCCTTGGTCCCTGATGAACGGCGAGGCGGCTTTTGCCCGCCCACCGCTCAGTACGCCATGCGACAGGGAAAGCTTTGCGCCCGAAATGTCTTGGCCACAATCAAGGGCCAGAGACTTTCCTCATTCCAATTTGGGGGGCTGGGACAACTTGCCGTGGTAGGACGGCATTGCGGGGTGGCGAAGATTTTGGGCTGGAAATCTGCTGGTCTCTTGGCCTGGTTCCTCTGGCGTTCAATCTATTTGATGAAGCTCCCTGGCCTTCGGTGCAAAGTACGCGTGGGTCTGGATTGGCTGCTCGACGCGCTCTTCCCTCACGATATCACCAAGATTGAAGTACACCGCACCGAACACCTCAAGCGTGCCCATTTTCGTCAAGGTGAGAACATCATACGACAGGGTGAGATCGGGGACCGCTTCTATGTCCTTGAATCGGGAAGGGTGGCAATTATTCGCGAAACGCCGGACCAGACGGAGGAGGTCCTTGGAACACGAGCACCGGGAGAAACGTTTGGCGAGATCGCGCTGCTAAAAGATTTACCGCGACAAGCAACCGTCCGCTGCCTGACCCCAGTGGATGTCATCACTTTTAGCCGACAGGACTTTTTGGCATTGGTTGGAAGCCACGAGCTCCTCCGCAGCCAACTGCTTACCCAGATGGATGAGGAAATGAACAAGCTGAGAAACCCAACAGATGGGAGTGAGCAGGACACGTACTGCGAGAAAGGCGCTGCGGGGTAACCTCTTCAGTGTGAGAGAACCTCTTGTTGACAACGTCTCGTTTTACTG
>JBFJQA010000340.1:0-2327 GCA_041616875.1 Nitrospiraceae bacterium
AAACGTCACTCCGTAGGACGGTATGCTGCGTCCCATAGGGGCCAGTTCTCCAAGGAGCCGTCGGCCCAAACAGGGCGACGACGGGGGTCCCGATCGCCGCAGCGATATGCATGGCCCCATTGTCGGTCGTAAGGAGTGTATTCACACGTTTGTATATGGCTGCGAGCGTTTTCAAACTTGTCTCACCATCTAGGCGAATGGGTTGATGCGTCATATGACGACAAATCTCATCAATGGCTCCTCGGTCCTCCATGCTCCCCGTAAAGAGCACCCGAACGCCGACCCCTATGAGCCGATCAGCGACCTGTCCGAACCGGGCATTCTCCCACAGCTTGGTCGGCCACCTCGTCATGGGGTGAATGGCTATAAGACAATCGCGATCGGTCACCCCCCGTTCACGCAGAAGATCCTCGGCTTCCGCCTCATTGTCTTTTTTAATGGGAAAATCATATTCTACCGATTGATGCGGTATCCCGATGTGGTTCAAGAGAAACAACCATCGATCGAGCGCATGCCGATTCCAATCAATGGCTGGAACCCGCTCATTGAGGAACAAGTAACTGTTCTCACCATGTTCCATCCCCCGATCGAATCCAACTTTTCGATCTGCCTTCGCTAGCACGACCCACAGGCTGCTTCTGAGAAGTCCCTGTAGATCAATGAGCAGGTCATAATGCGTATCGCGTAACGCCTTTACAAAGGCTCGAAATCCCACAACGGTCTTCCAGACTCTGCCAGCTCGCAGGTCGCGTATCCAGGTTTTTCGGGGAGAGATCAGCACTCGATCCAACGCGGCATGTCCCAGTATGATGTCAGCCGCAGCCTCTTCAACCACCCAGGCTATGTGCGCTTTGGGGTAGTGCCCCCTAATAGCAAGAAGCGCCGGCAAGGCATGAGTCACATCACCGATTGAACTCGTCTTTACAATGAGGATGTTCACCGAGATCCCTGCATGAGATTATGGCCGCACAGACGCTCAAGATGCCGTTGTCAGGAGGGCTGATCGCGTTCCTGTCAATTTTCCAGATCCTGGAGGGAGGGCCACTACATTTTGAGCAACAGCTCGCGGACTTTCTCCGGCGTCATGACATTCTTCCAATTCGGTCCCAAGGCGTTAGTCCACAGTGGATCCAACCCCATGGCAACCTCAACCATTTTGTCCACTTGGGGCACCTCAAGGCCGGCAGTCAAATCCCTGGGCAAATCGATGTTCTGCTTCTCGAGCATAGTCCAGAACGTTTGGACATCCTCGGAATAAAACTCTTGCAGCTGGTTAAACACAATGCAATTCCCAATACCATGACGAACGCCCAGCACATACGACAAACCATAGGAGAGGGCGTGACAGACACCCACCTGAGAATAGGCGATACTCATACCCCCGAAGTAGGAAGCGATCATGAGTTTTTCATCGGCCAGCGAATCCTCGCAATTGCCCAGGAAGACCTCTTGACATAGAGCTTGGGACTTTTCTGCATAGCACCGGCTAAATTCGTTGATGAACGTCCCCTTCAGGGCCTCACCCGCATGAATGAAACAGTCCATCGCCGTATAAAACCGTTGATTGGCGGGCACGCCGGCCAGGAGATCGGGATCCAGAATGATCTGGTCAAAGGGAGTGAAATCTGAATTGAGTCCCAGTTTTTTTTCCGGGCCTGTCAGCACGGCCGTTCTCGAAATTTCGGCTCCTGTACCAGCGAGAGTGGGAATCCCAATTTTATAAATGCCCGGATATTTCACCAAGTCCCAGCCCTGATAGTCACTGGAAGAGCCCGGATTGGTCAGCATCAGGGAGACAGCCTTAGCCAGATCCATGGTGCTGCCTCCTCCAATCCCCACGATGGCGTCAGGCTGTCGATTGGAGAACACCCTGACCCTGTTCGTTAACTCATCAACATATTTCGTCTTCGGCTCTGTATCGACATTGACCAGGATGATGAGGTCATTCGCATGGAGAGGTAATTGCCTTACAAAGCCCTTCTTTTCATGGACTTCGTCGATAAGGAAGACCACCGAGGAGCCTGTATCGGTCCTATGGCGCGAGAGCAGATCACCTAACTGCTTGATGCTGCCACGGCCAAAAATGAGTAGAGGAACAACTCGGAGGTTTCGATACATGGTGGGCGCTGAGGACCGGATGTGGAAGCCGCCGGTCTTTCCGCTGTTAATAAATAAGGTAACTGCCGTGAGCCCAATGCCTCCCGGACTTATGCCGAAGGGAATCGTTCCTTCACAACGTTCTCGAACTCTACCAAATTTTGTGCAGTATCCATTTCAATCAACGCGTCATGGGTAATCCCCACAGCTATCCGATGCCCGTGCTCCAA
>JBFJQA010000341.1:0-2314 GCA_041616875.1 Nitrospiraceae bacterium
CATTCCTCCGGTGTTTGAACGAGAAACCCGTTCTGCCCATCTTCGATCTGGACCCGAATCCCGCCGCAGTTTCCCCCGATAACCGCGCTCCCCTTCCACATGGCCTCGGTGACGGTCATGCCGAATCCCTCCCGAATCGACTTCTGCAGCACTACTGTAGAGGCTGTTTGAAACGCATTGACCTCTCGCGCCTTCACGGCATCAGGGTCGGAAAAGAGGTGAATGTCAGGATCTGCACCAGTATGGCGTTGGACTTGTTCGAGAACCACCTGGGCCTCGGGGTCATCCTGGGCTGCCATCACCCCGACCAGGGCGAGTTGGAGAGACGGGATGTCTTGCTTGGCATGACGGTATGCGTCGATGATTCCCAGCGGATCTTTCCAGGGATCAAACCGCGCGACCTGTGTCATCAAGGGGCGGTCCGGGTCTATTCCCAACCCTCCCAGAATGTCCTTGGCTTCCTGGTGTGGGAGTACTTGGTTTTTCGTCGTGAGGGGGTCAATGGCAGGGCGCACGAAACGAACACGGTCCGAGGACATGGAACCATTCACATACTCTGGCAGGCAAAAGACCAAACGATCATACCCGGAGAGGTATCGTTGGAAGTAATTCCAAACGGCCCGGTTCGGCGTCGATGAATCAATATGACAATGCCAAATGGCCTGCCGAAAAGGAAGCATGCCCGCGCTGACCGGGCATGGCTGGGGATCATGAATCACCCACATGTCCACATCGAGCAATTCCAGTTCCTGCGCGATGCGACGGTTTCGTGATAGGAAAATGTCATGGGTCAGGCCGTCGAATTGCCACGTGCCCCCCTGTAGGCTGTTATGAATGTTCTTGGTGACCTGAAAGAAGTCGGCATCCCCCTGAATACAGTACCAGTCCGTCTCGATCCCTAAGCCATTCATGAAAGGCACCAGGCTCTGGAGAATCTCCGCGACCCCACCCCCCATGGAGGTCGCGTTGAGGTGGGCCACCTTGAGCCCGCTGAGTCTGGTGGACAATCGCTCTAACTCGGAAGCTGCCTCTTCACTCAGGAGGGTGTAGTAGGCTTCCATGTCCGCTTGCCCCCACGGGACCTTTTGAAGCATGGACTGGGTCTCGAGTGTTCTCTGAGCAGGATTGAGTGGAAGTGACATGGGGTGTCCTTTCGATTCGGTCGATTGGGCGGCGAGTTCCGCGGCACCCGGTCACTGAACCGCAAACTCTCGTGCAAGACGCGGAAAAACCCGTCAAGATTGAAGCTTGACGCAGCCTGCATCCGACACTACGGGATTCAGTCCAAGTCCTGCAATAACACGATGGGATCATATCCCCCACCAAAGTCGGGGAGGAAGTGGGTTGTGGAAATCGAGGGGGCGCTGAAGGTTTGTCGAAGAAGCATTGTGCTGGTGATACAGCTTCCGGGCAGAGCGGCAATGCGTGGGGTCTGACGAGCACTTCAGGGGGGAGGCAAATCAGGATAAGATGCTCTGTTCAGGTCCTTTCGCTGTCTTCCCTCGTGAGACTTCCGCTGACGCACACCATTGGCACCGAGACATCAGCGCGTGAAAATCAGCCTGGGAGGCGTGAGGTCTCCCATGCCAATCGTGGACAATTCCCACCCGTCAGCCGCATACCTATCCAAGGCCTCCTGCATGCTCTGGGTATCGGCACGGACCTCAATGACTTTATACTCGCGGATTTTTGGGGCCGCGGCCGACGTAAAGTTGGCCAGCAGCATACTGATGAGGTTGAGCAAGAGTAGCACCCCGATGAGGCTTAGCCAGACTGGTGACAGAAATCCTTTCATGTGTGACCTCCTTCTCCGTGGCCCTTCCCTTGTGGTAGGGTCTTTGCCGATGCGTAGTCGAACATCAAGAGCGTAGTCAAGGTTTGATCACGCCAACCGTCTTTAATCGAGTATTCTACCTCAAATGCGGTTCGCGCAGAGGCGCCAGTTTCGCGCTCGACGTTGAGAACAGGCAATATCTCATTACGGCGACTCATATTCTTCGCGAGCTAGCGAAAGGCATTGTGGTCGAGCTGTTTCACGGTGGGAAATGGAAACCGCTCGATACGGCTGTTGTGGGCTATGGTCCACCCCAAGTTGATGTCGCCGTTCTCGCCTGTAAGTTCCGTATCACCCACCCGGAATTTCCATTAGTCCCCTTATCCGGGGGCCTTACAGTAGGCCAGGAGGCCTTCTGTCTGGGATTTCCCTATGGTGAGCGGGGAGGGGGCCAGGCATTGTCTCAGCAATTTCCCGACCCGTTTGTCAAGAGAGTCACCGTGAGTCATGTCTCGAGCCTCTCCAGTGCGGTGGGGTGCG
>JBFJQA010000342.1:0-2270 GCA_041616875.1 Nitrospiraceae bacterium
CCACACTCGTGACGCCGTCTTTGAAGGGGATGAGCCAGAACCACCCATGATCAAACCAGCAGAGACTGATGTTTCCCTCGTCGAGTCCGGTGTGGCGTCGAACGCCCTCGAAATGGCTGAAGATGGCGACGCTGTTATGATGCTGATCACGTTGCTTGCCCCCGAATTGACTGGAAAGAAACGAATCGCGACCTGTGGCGTCCACCACGAATGAGGCCTCCCAGCGACGCGTCATGTTGCGATTGTCGGTCGCTGTAACGAGAGAAGTGTCTTTGTCTCGGAGCTCCACTTTTGTGACCCGCCACCCTTCGTGAACAGTTGCGCCCTTCTCAACAGCGTTTCTTAATAGTATTTGATCGAACTCAGAGCGTCGAACTTGATACGCGTGGGGGAAGGACTGATCCAAAGCCTGGGAAAAGTACAGCGTCGTTGTGTTGGTGTGTTGAGGAGAAAGCAACTCGACTCCATATTTTCGTATGCCGATCTTGTCGACATCCTGCAAGACTCCCAAACGTTCGAGGAAAGGTAATGAGTGAGGTAGGAGTGATTCCCCGATGTGAAAACGCGGATGAGTATCCTTGTCGACGACCTCCACATTCCATCCCTTGTCAGCCAGCAACGCTGATATGGCTGAGCCGGCCGGCCCCGCGCCTATCACCAAGACGTCGCATCTTTGCGGCGAGTTAGCTTGCTGTGCGGTAAAACTTTTCATTCTTGTCCCGATCATCGTTCTCTAAAAATATCTGGTTTGCCCTCCATATGAGGACCAAAAGCGTGACTCGAGGCAGAAGTTGAGTTAGCGGGCGTTGGGATGTGAAGGGCTGCCAAGTCTACATTAAGCAGCTTTGGATCAGGCGTTCTTAATGGCGGACGCAGGTCGTTCACTCCCAACAACCTTTGGTTGGGTAAGAACGTTTGTTTACTTTTGAATCGCTAGGAGCGGAATCTTATGCTGGTTATTGAAATATGTCAAGGAGTTACAGGCGAGGCTGATGCAACACTAAGGCAAGCGACATAGGGGGAAATCCGAACTCATGCGCAGTGGGGTCCGCTAAGCTAGGTCACACCAGAAGCACGTACTGCAGGGCCTCAGCGATCGGTTCACTAAGTGTCGAAATCGGTTAAGTCTCTCCGCACATCGACTCCGACGCAATCTGATGCTTGCCGGGGGGGCGCTCTCCCCAGGCCGTCGCAAGGGCTTGGCAGCTCAATTTTCTTAGAGCTTCATCAATACGGTGCGCCGAAATCGCGCCAAGAGAGAAATACTCGGCGAAACCCTGCCACTTCGTCTTACCCGTTTCGACATTGATGCCTTGAATGGCCACGTGTACGCTGTAAAGCCCTTCTTCATGAGTGGCGTCTTCGCTCTTACCAGCTCCGATAGTCTCGTATTCGATTTCCACTAGAACAAGGAAATCCGTCTCAACCCGTTCGCTGTTTTGAAGGATGCGGACCAAGCTGGTGGTGCGATTCGGTATCTGGTTGCCATGCTCCATGCGCGGTCGTTGCATCCGTGTGTTACCTGTCACACGCATGCCCCGTGCGCGTAGCCAGTCTGCCACAGTCAGGGCGGCAGTGGCATCATTGGCCAAAATTAAGAAGCGGCTGCCTGGCAGTGGGAGTTCGGCGTGGAACCCCTCAGTGACAGGCCATATGATGGTGCGCCTAGGCGCACAGGCTTGCACGACGATGCCGCATAGACCAATTAGCACTGCGGCGTAGAAAAGCCTGGACATGGAAGGTCTTGGGCGGGGCACCGGAACCTCCTGCGCGGCGGTGGTCTGAGGGTAGGGAGGCTATTCCGGAAGACTCGGGATGTATATCCTGCTTTAGTAGGGTTTGTATTTAAGTATCACAACTTGTGTTGAGGTACTCGCTGCGACTCGATAATCCCTACCACTCATCAGGCTAGGGTAGGAACGGTTTCGCTCCCTCTTGCACTCCATTCTCAAAGATTTTATAACCGCCATCATGCAGGCAACGTCGCAGAGTGTATTGTCTCTCTCATGCCTGAGCGAAACGGCTTGTTAATGTTTAAGTATTGTCTGGCCTCACGCCGGCACGTCGTTCTGTTGACTCTGGGGCTCTTACTCCTCTTTGATCTGGGCCGCTCACTGTATACACGCATCGGCTACGACCGTCCGAACGAGGTCTGGGACCCGGCCCCCGCCGCCTACGCGAACCTTCATTGGCCACCTGGCGCCAACTTGCCCCCAGACACCCCACTGGGTCCACGTATCTATGCGCAGCGGTGCGCGGTCTGTCACGGC
>JBFJQA010000343.1:0-2185 GCA_041616875.1 Nitrospiraceae bacterium
AAGGAATGGGTACCGGCGGACCTCGGCGAGATAATGCTGAAGCGCCGTGACGGGAACGACGTCGGTAGCGACGGATTGGGCCTTAGCTTCGGCCGACGTGTAGTGAGAGGGTTCATCGGTGTCGTCGGGTTTTATGGACCGTGCAGGATCCTTTTTCCCTGTCCCCGGTAGGTCGTTCACTCGGTCACCATCCCACGCGGGCTGTGTGGAGTCTTCTGAGCGGTGCTTCATGAATAACGTAGCGTCCCCTGGGTATAGGCGAGGCGTTGAGTGTGAATCGACTCATTATAAACGGAAACCTAGTTCAGCACAAAAACCATCGGGAGGGTGGAGTCGCCCTCTCCGGGTCCCTCCAAACCACTCGCCTGCAGTTCTCTTGCCGGTTCTACCTTGCGCGACCGAAAGATCGTGTTCTATAGTTGCGCGGCGTGGCGTTCCACACCACAGGGAAAGAGTATGAAGCCAACGGCCGCATGATGAAGTCCTTGCTGCACGCCTTACGAGCGGGTCACTGGCCCTCATTGCTGGGCGCCTGGTTGCATTTTGAAGTCAGCTTCATGATCTGGCTGCTCGTTGGTGCGCTTGGGGTCTTTATCGCCGAAGATTTTGGTTTGACCGCCTCCCAAAAAGGATTGTTGGTGGCGGTTCCGCTTTTGGGAGGCGCGGTCCTTCGAATCCTCGTGGGTACGTGTAGCGATAGGTTCGGGGCGAAACCGACCGGGTTGGTTTTGCTTGTGGGGGAAACCATCGTGCTGATATGGGGGTGGGTAGGGGCCACGAGTTATGTTCAGATACTCGGGGTTGGCCTTCTCCTGGGGATTGCGGGGGCAAGTTTTGCCGTTGCGCTACCACTTGCCAGTCAGGCCTACCCGCCGGCCCATCAGGGCTTTGCCATGGGTGTGGCGGCTGCCGGGAATAGCGGGGTCGTGCTCGCGGCATTTCTTGCTCCGCGCCTGGGCGAGATTGTCGGATGGCACGGAGTTTTTGGACTTATGGCGATTCCAGTTGTTCTGACGGCCCTCGTCTTCGCCACGGTGGTCAAGGACGGTGGGCATACGCCCTCTCACCCGAGGAGTTGGTGGGGAATTCTGACGGACGGCCTGAGGCAGCGCACGCTGTATTGGCTTTGTATGCTGTACGCAGTAAGCTTCGGTGGATTTGTCGGGTTGTCGAGTTTTCTGCCAATTTTCTTCCACGATGAATATGGTCTCACTCCTGTCATGGCTGGTTCGATCACGGCTCTGTGCGGGCTGGCTGGAAGTGTGATCCGTCCTCTTGGGGGGTATGTTGCCGATCGCCGAGGCGGTCTTTTGGTGCTTCGGTATCTGTTGCCGGTCATCGGCGTCCTCTCTCTTTCAGCTGGCCGGTTGCCACAGTTTGAGGTAGCGACCCCTCTCCTGATCGTCCTCATGACGGCACTCGGATTCGGTAATGGCGTGGTTTTTCAGGTGGTTTCGAGTCGTTTTCGCGAGCAAATGGGCATGGCTTCCGGAGTGATCGGGGCAGCTGGCGGGCTAGGTGGATTCATGCTCCCATCTCTCCTTGGTCTTCTGAAGGATTTAACTGGCAGCTACGGCGCGGGGCTATTATTATTTGCCATCCTAGTTTTTTTGGCTTGGAGTACAGTAGAGTTAGCTGTGAGGCGTCAGCGGTTGGAGGTGAATCAGGTCATGTGAGTCGCCGCCATTTACGATTGACAGCCAAGGAGTTCCGTTCTAATTTGACACATCTAAGAATCTCACGGTTTGAGACAAACGGAAGCCACGACTATGTCACGCCCATTTGATTCCATCGAAGACGCGCTGAAGGAGATCAAGAAAGGAAACTTTGTCATCCTCGTTGATGACGAGGACCGGGAAAATGAAGGCGATCTCGTGATGGCGGCCGAAAAGGTCACACCGGAAGCCGTCAATTTTATGGCTACCCACGCCCGGGGCCTGGTTTGTCTGGCGCTCACCCCTGAGCGGGTGGAGCAGTTGCAACTGCCACCGCAAGCCCATGAAAACACTGCCCAGTTCGGTACGGCGTTTACAGTCTCCATCGACGCACGGCAGGACATTACCACGGGGATTTCCGCTGCTGATCGAGCGACCACGATTCGAACAGCGATAGATCCCACCTGTAGTCCAGGCGACTTGGCAAGGCCCGGCCATATCTTCCCCCTTAAAGGGCAGAAAGGGGGCGT
>JBFJQA010000344.1:0-2179 GCA_041616875.1 Nitrospiraceae bacterium
CATGTCCCGTTCTTGTTTGCCTAACCCCAATTAAAACATCGTCAAAATATCCTTAGACGCAAGTCCCGCTTCCCGGACGAGCCGGGGCGTTGAGTTGCTGGCCTTTTTCATTTCTCCTTTCAGTCGCTCATAGATCCACAATGTGATCATGGGGTGGCTTTCAAATTCCCTAACGGTATAAAAGTATACTTTTATGTCGCTGTGTCAAGGGCCGAAATAGAAAGATGCCTTCACTCAGGTCCAATGCTCGCTCCACACTTCTGCAGAATTTCCAAGACAGCATGCGCGAAACAGCCGTTGGGAGTGTTTTAGGAGCCAAAGCTCTTCCTGTTTGCGTCGGCCAGTGTGGCCAAGGGGCAGGTGTCCCGCGCGGTGACGTCCGTCGCTCCCGGCGATCTTCCACAAGCGTGAGGCGTTTGTATCAGAGTTAGGCCGTTTGAAAAGACTCCCGACCCTTTAAATTCCTTCTCGTTGCGCCTCTCCCCTTTTGTGTCCTCCGAGTTCTCAACGCATTAGCGAGTCGACCGGCCGGATGAGTTTTTTGAAGACGACGTGGGTGGGCAACGTGAACAAGAGCGGAACTGCTAACAGTATCAGTGTGAACCACGCCCAGTCCGCTATCCACGCCTGCGGTTCGTCAAGTCCGTAGACGTAGTTGACGTTGTATGGGAGCTTCGGGTTGTGGGGGTCCTTGGTGGCCGGGAGGAAGAAGAATGCGACAAACATCGCAGCCCACGAGATTGCCCACCAAGCCACGAAAGAGCGGTGGTCGTAACCGAGACGGAGGACGAGCCAAAGCAAGAAGAACGGCAGCCAGCCGTGGAACAATGAGAGGGCGCGGAGGTGCAGCTCGAAATTGGGGTCGAACATGTACTCCGTCATGGCGAGTGGGAAAAAACCGAAAAGACCGCAGAGGAAGTCGATGCACCAGAACATCTGTGGCAGGAAGATACCAACAGCGGGGATTCCGGCGAGCAGAGGGTTTTCCATCCAGACGGCGGCAAGGGTGAGAAAGAGAGCGAGGTCGCACAGATAGACGAAATTGGACGGACCATAGTTCGTTAAGTAGATCGGTACGAGCACCGCAATGAAGGCCGTGTAGGCGAGCTTGACCCAAATGGGGATGTGCGGTTTCAATTGGGTGTCCATCCAGGGTCAGCAGTTACAGTAGTCTGGGTCAGCATACAATTTCAGGAGGTCAGAGTCATGGGGCAGGCTTGTGGATTGAATGATTCTTGGAATTGGCGCCTGCGGCGTTGCCCAGCCTCGTTCATATTTAATCTGTACGCGAAGGTATCTTCCGGGGGGGGATCTGTCAAAGTCTCTCGGGTTTGCGGATGCTGGCCTGGCTGAGAGCGCCGGTGTCAGGCCTCGCTCGCGGGCGCGGTTCGGTGCGCGTCTGCTACACTCGCAGCAGGTTTCTATGTGTGTTTCGAGCCAAGAAAAGACTCCCGACCCCTTAAATCTTTCATTCCCATTTTCGAGGAAAGGCAAAAAACTCGCTGTGACCTCGATCGGCGTAAAATGACACCACTGGCTGGACAAAATGTCCAACAGTCACCTTGTATCAGGACAACATGTCCATCCCTTCACCCAATGCAATAAAGTCCTGACATAGAGATTGATAAATTTGAAATATTTTCCAATAGTTATTGAGATCCATCAAGTTTCTTCGTGAATCACAAGCTTGGCCTTCCACTTGCTTGACTTTAAAAGGTTGATCCAGCCCAGGGGGTGGAGGTAGGCCCCATAGTTTTTCTTGAAGGAAGACACTTCACGGGATTATTACGCCTCTCAGCCGATGCGTTCTGAGAGCTGATTTTGTGCACCTACTAGTCATGCAGATGGCCTTAGGGCTTGGAACGTTGGCGTATGCGAATGAGGCCGAGGTCGCCGGTCTGTTGTTTGAGAAATTCAAAGACCAACCCCCAAGGCACGGAAAAATTGAGATTGCTCGTCAGCTTGGCTTTACCGTTGGCGAGGACGGGAAAACGCTGCTCGAACCTGCCTGTGGACTACCTGTATCCTTCAAGACAACGCTAGAGGATCTCAATTATGACGGAAATCCAGAGGTAGTGGTCATCGCAGGAAACAGTTGTCTCTCTGGGGCGACCGGTTCATCTGTCTGGGTGTTTATTAAGGACGAGTCCGGCAGGTATCAGGCACATCTGGGCTTTCC
>JBFJQA010000345.1:0-2054 GCA_041616875.1 Nitrospiraceae bacterium
CCCGCGGTTTAGGAAACCGTTTCCGGCCCCTCACGCCAGCTCACTCAGGCTCCCTCCACAGCACTCAGGCCACCGTCAGTAAGGCTATTCGTCAGATCCCCAAAAGGAGCTGGAGTAGTGTGGAATGGTGTGAAGTGTGGTGGGCTTGAGCACAAAACGAGCACAATTCAGTGGACTGAACCCCTAAATTGAGACAACCCCAATGAGCACACTTGTCACCTCGGACTACAGCGTGCGATGGCGTTCAGAATTTCCACGTCGCCCGGATTCTTTTCTAGAAGTGCCGTCAGTGCAGGGAGGAAAATATCCAGACCAAATTCCGAAGCCGCCTCGATTGCAAGGGAAGAGACCTCCGCTTGCTCAAGTTCTTGGGAGATCGAAGGGATAGCGCGTTCGTCGCCCCGGCGAGCCAAGCCGACCATTGCTTCACCTCTTACCTCTTGATCTATGTCCAATAGTCGATTGAAGAGAGCGTCGCGGATGCTTGGGCCGTCTACCTCGCTCAGCGCACCGAGCCCAAATGTAGCCCAGCTGCGAACGTCAGTGTCCTCGTCCGCCGAAAGCAAGATGAGAGTTTGTCTCGATAGTTCATCATCACGGACTCCGAGGCAGAACGCAACGGATTGTCGAACGTGAGGGGATTGGTGGGAAGCAAGGGGGCAAATAGCCACGGGGTCCCCTTTGCCTAGGTGCCCAAGGGCTACCAGCGAACAGGACACTACCTCGGGCTCCGAGTCTTCGAGAAGCCTGATGAGGATTGGTGTTGATTCGTTCGAATAAGGGAAAGAGTCCTTGTACCCGAGCTGGCCAAGTACGTCCGCCCCAAGGCACCTTAAGAGTCGTGCTGGTGAGATGCACCATGCTGCTGCGACCCGAAATACCCTCTCATCGATCCGGTTATGAAGCTCACGCACCAGGGCCCAACGCTCGTCGGACTCACGTGAGGGGTCACCAGCAGCTACCCTTTGAGCGCGATCTGCTAACTCTTCGGTTGAGAGCACGGAAAGTTGGGAATCTGCCACAACTTGCTGCCTTCAACTTCTGTGGCGGGCGCTAGGTTGTCGGTTTTTCTTGTCGAGATCAGCAAACGCTACCCCCAAAGAGTAGCAGAATCAAAATCCTTATTGAGTTACCGGCTTCGGAGGCTTAATTGTCAGGTAGTTGTCTTGTTCGAATTGAGAGGTTCAAAAACAACTGCTTATGAAGCACTAGGCTACGTTGACTCTCATGCGATCACCATGGAATCCTCATATCCATGAATGCTCGCCACGCTTGATCCAAAGTCTAAGAATTGGCCAACACGGCCCTTTCGGGTGCCTGCCTAAGTCACCATTAAGCTCAAATAAACGACATTAGGAAGCTGGCAATTCCTTCGCCTTGGTCCAGTGTGATAGCCATGTTATGCGGATAGCGAAATGGATAATGACTGTCCCGATCAAATAAATCAGTATAAGGAAGATGAGACTCGATGTCGCTGAAGCAAGGAAGTCCAACTTCAATGTCTTCAAGATCATCCAGTACGCTTCGTCAGCATGACCATACCCCAGAACGGCGATCACAGGAGGAACTGCGACACACGCCAGTGGAATGCCATTGAATACACCGAGCATGATCCCAACAGATCCTCCAAGCAGGCTCATAGGGATTCGTTCGAACCATTTCAAAGACCTGATACATATCGATTCGCCTCGCTTCCAGTCTTTCAACCGTCTAGCCAACACTATCTTGTGAGTGCGGTTCACGCCGAGGAAAAACAAGGCCACGAGGAAATAGACGAGGAAGTTCCCTAGCTCAAAGTGCCCGTCTTTGATGATGAAAAGCCGATACCCCAAGCCAACAAGGACAACAAGAACATAGATTACTGGAACAGAGATCGACAAGATGTTCACCGCGCCGTTGACTGTTTTGTTCATGCTGTGCTTCCTGTTAAACGTTAAGCAATAACTCCCGCCCCGATTCTCCACTCCTGGCCAGAACCATTTGTTTCTGAACCCCCCAGATGATGCGCCGCTGGGCTCTGGAAATCAACGAGTTGTCGGTGCATCGCGCAGAAG
>JBFJQA010000346.1:0-2009 GCA_041616875.1 Nitrospiraceae bacterium
CCATCCAAGGGAAGGAACAGATCGTTCTGGAGTGGAATCCAGAGACGCACCAGCTCCTCCTCACAATGGACCTGTACGACGAATCAGGCCAGCGAGTTGCCCACCTCCGACGAAACACGTTGGTCCTCAACCAAGAGAATTGCTTTGCCGTCGCAGCCGCTCCAGACTCCCCATCCCTCTTCACTCCCCTTCCCTGGCTCGAGATCACTCAGAAGAAAAGCGGAGAAATGGTCTTGGAGGCCAGAGTCATGAACAAAGAGACCGTCGCCATTCCTTGCGGTCGGTTCTATACGCACAAGGGACAGCTTGTTGAAATCTCTTCTCACTACTGTCGGGTCGGAGGCGGTGCAACGATGTTTGGGGATGTGATGGATGCGCGTGGGGGTCCGGTAAGGCTGGAATGAAGTGTCGGGCTAGACACTCAGGAGAGCATGCAACTTAGAAGACAAAGTCCAGGCCGATGGTGGGACCGTATCGCATACTCTGGAACTCATTGAGATTCACAGTGAGAGGAGATCCGCTGACGGGGAAACTCGTGAAGTCTCCGTCGGTCACCCGAAGCCACCAAAACCGAAATCCCGCGTTCAAGAACAGATGCGGAATGATTCGGAATTTGGCTTCGGCCTCGGCGTTAAGCCCGAGGCCCGTTCCGGTCATCTCAAAACTCGGATCCTTTCGAAGATCGTTCCGCTGGTGATGGATGTCTTCATTATTCAATGAAGTAAACGGAATGAACGCAAAGTTGCCATCAAGGCTAAACCGTCTGGTGAACCGAACGTCGCCTTCAACCCCAATGCGAACCGAGCTCCACTGGGCCGTGTTGGTAATAACTTCTTGACCTGCGAGAAGTTCGGGACCAGCAGGGACGATGAATCGGGCCCCCTTTGCGACAGCCTCCTCCCTCCAGTACTGGAAGCCGGCAAACGCCTTGAGCGCGCCACGGTTCTTAGGGAAACGCAGGAATTGAAATCCGACATCCGCGTTCACGAAATAGACATTATTGCCATCGATGTCACTTTCAGTTCGTATGGCAAGGACCTGCCCGCTTAAGAAGTCATCGTCAATCAGGGTGCCGTCCTCAATACCGCCATACCCTCCTTGCAGACGGAAAAAGAGACTATTGGGAAGGGTGACCTGAGCATCAGCAACCACCATAGTGCTCCAAAGGTTCTCATATTCCAGTTCAGAGGTCGGATTGCCGAGGGTCGGGTCAAGTGTTGAGGCGTTCTGACTCCACTTGGTGTTCCCTTGGCTGAGCCAGGTCGATAACCCCAAATCGAACGCGATCGGAGATGGTTGGCTTTCTGCCTTGGGCGGAGGAGCCGATCTTGATGCAGTGGAATCTGCCGGTCGGTCCTTGCCATTCGCACTGCGCGCCTGCTCTGGGTAGGCATACCCAGCAACCAGAACGGCCAGCAGCACAACCCAGATACGTCGGACGAGGATCTGTGGACCGAAATTCGTCATACCCCTCCCTCAAAAAACTCTCAGGCCGTGAAGGAAAAGGTACCTCGGGGAAGCCAATCTGGCAAGAAAAACGCTAAATGGCAGAAGGTCGACGCTTTTGGGCCAGGCAGGAAGGATGAGATGAGGACAAATTTTGGTTCACCGTAATTAGGCGACCGTGAGGAAGCTGCCATACGCATTCTTGAATTTACACTTGACCATTCTCGCCACGATGAACATAATCCCACTTCCCTCAAATTTTGCGCCCGTAGCTCAATGGATAGAGCACCAGACTACGGATCTGGGGGTTGGGAGTTCGAGTCTCTCCGGGCGCACCATGTTTTCAAGGACTTCCGTCTCTCCCCTAATCTCTTCCGATTCTCGGTCACGGTTTAAGTCACGGTTCGGGGTTAGACTGCCACGATTCACAACCTCCCGCAGATGACTTGGGGCCAAATGGGAATAGCGCAAGGTCGTTTCAATATCTTGATGGCCCAGGAACGCCTTTACGCTGACCAAATCCACACCAGCCATGACGCGGCGGCTTGCGGCGGTATGCCTTA
>JBFJQA010000347.1:0-1872 GCA_041616875.1 Nitrospiraceae bacterium
AAGTCGGGCGTCCGTTTGGCGCCCATGACACCGGCAACTTGAGCCACGGCAAGTACATCACCTTTGGCAATCCCGCCACGGCGGATCAATTCCAGGGTTTCGGGCTTCATGACCACTCGGCATTGAGCGGTAGCCACCCGTTCGGTCAAGCCCTTGGCGGACACATCAACCATCCGCGCCCGTCCGGATTCATTAAAGTGGGTAAGATCCGCCATCATCCCCGTCGAAGGACCTGTTTTCTACTGGAATGAGAACGAATTATAGGAGCCGCCTTCAAGCAGAGTCAAGCTGAAGGTCGAGGTGCAGCGTATGGGCACGAGGGCCGAGTGTTCCTTGACGTGACAACTCTCGATCTAGGAGAATGCCAGAAGTACAGGAGTGAAAACCTTGACCCATCAAATAGTTATAAAGGACCTTCAATTTCAGGGACATTGTGGCGTGACCGAGGCAGAGCGAATTATTCCCCAAACCATCGCACTGGACCTTGTTCTGGATTACCACCCGAAACACTGGGCCACCATCGCGACCACCGATGACATTGCGAACGCGATGGACTACGCTCAGGCTGCTGAGCAGGTCATCCAAACCGCGACGGCCCAACACTTCCACCTCCTGGAGACCATGACCGAAGCCATACTCTCACAACTCTCCAAGGAGTTTCCGGTTGAGGGGGTTCAGCTTTGGGTCAGAAAAGTGCGACCGCCTATCAAGCAGATTCAAGGCTCAGTTGGGGTCCGAGTCAATCGGCGCCGACACTCCTTGCTACCCGATCAGGCTCCCGCCTCATTTCTCATGGACTGCCTTCCTCTGCTGCCGAGAGGAACGGCACTGGATGTGGCCACGGGACAGGGGCGAAATGCGCTCTACCTCGCCGCACAGGGTTTTCGCGTTGAAGGGATCGATCGAGACGAAGAGGCTCTGGCTAGGATCGCGAGCACGGCGCGGGAGCGACACCTCACCAATCTGACTGTGCGCCACGTGGATCTCGAGGGTGATCCCAATGGTCCCCCGGATCTCCCCCAAGCCGCGTATGACGTGATCCTCGTGTTTTTCTATCTGTACCGTCCACTGTTTCCCATCTTACAGCGTGCCCTGAGGCCGGAGGGGATGTTGATGTATGAGACCTTTCTTATTGACAACCATCTGAGGCACCATCACCCACGAAGGAAAGAGTTTTGCCTCGGCCACAACGAACTGTTACAGCTGGGCACCGGCATGCGCGTCTTGCGTTACGATGAAGGCGAGCACCAAGGACAAGCAGGCACGGCACCGGTCTATACGGCTCGCCTGCTCGCCCAGAAAGAGAATGACCGTGTCCAGACTTGACCTGCATCTCCACACAACCTACTCGGATGGGAGCCTGCCCCCTGCCGACGTGCTAGCCTTGGCTCAGAAAGCCGGCGTGACTGCCCTGGCGATTACTGATCACGACATGGTCGACGGACTGCCGGAGGCCTTTGAGGCAGGCGCACGCTTGGGCATTGAAGTCATTCCCGGTGTAGAAATCAGCTCGCGCTATGGGAACAGTGAGCTCCATATTTTGGGGTACTACCTGGACTGGCAAAATCCCGTTCTCGTCGAAAGAATGGCGTGCCTCCGTGAAAGCCGCCACAAGCGAAATCCGCTCATCATCGAGAAGCTTCAGGCCTTGGGATTAGACATCTCCTATGAGGAGGTTAAGGATCTCGCTGGCAAAGGGGCGGTCGGCAGGCCGCATATCGCGCGCGTCCTGATGGAGAAAGGCTATGTCCAGTCCGCAAAAGAAGCCTTCGACCGATACCTCGCCGACGGGAAGCCCGCCTACGTACCGCGTGAGCTGCCCGATCCAATGGTGGCGATCGCCTGGATTCGGGAGGCCAAAGGAGTGGCAGT
>JBFJQA010000348.1:0-1677 GCA_041616875.1 Nitrospiraceae bacterium
CGCCACCGCGCCCGCCTGAAATACCGGATAGAGAACGCCTGTTCTGCCATTTTGCACGAAGCCATCCCACGTCCCGATGGATAAGACGGGGCGACCTGCCGCAAGCGCTTCAATGATATCTCGCCCCCAGGGGTTGTCCTCTCGAGTCAACTTTGCCATGACATGGCAGGCAGCCAGTACCGATTCTGGCTCCGACACGTGCCCAAGGAATAAAAACATATCCAAGACGCCGCACACAGAGGCATAGTCTGCCAACGTGCCGCCACGCCGCGCGACTTTCCCGAGCTCCCCGGGCAAAGAACGTGGAAGCTTGATATCGCCGGCGACGACAAAAAGAAAATCCCGCCTCCCTTGTGCGGCAAGTGCGACCGCTACATTTACTAACCGGTCGCTTCCCCGGAGCCACGAGTAATTGCTCAGGCTGGCGATCTTGAAGCGGTGATCCTTTGGGACAGCCTCAAGTGGGGCGATGCATGCCTCGGTGGGTTCGGCAATATTGTAAATGACCGTTCCTTCTCCCCACCCTCCCAGTCTTTGAAAATTCCTCTGCTCGTTTTCGGTAATAAACGCAAAGTGGTTGACCGCGCGCGACATCTTGCGCGTCTGCCAGCGAGCAAAGGACGTATCCCAAAGGTTGGTACGGATATGCATGGTGAATGGCACGTTCGTGCGACGCCTCAACCATGACGCCAAGAGGAACAGGGCCTCATGGTTGAAATGGACGAGGTCGAATCGATTGTTCACGGTGCGTAGGAGGTGAACCAAAAAGGGTCGTGCCTTCCAAAAGCTCCAATAGGCCTGACTGTACACGAAAAGATTACGAGAACATCTTGGCAAGGAACTCACCTTGGGCATATCCGTAGCCACCGAGCAGGGCACTCCGATCGCGGCATACCGATCCTCGATCGGACCCGCGCGACGACACCATACTTCGATTGAAACCTTGTTTCGCAGGCAACGCACAAACTCGTATAGGCTGCGAGAGGACCCGCCGTAGCCGCCTTCGATGTCCAAGCATAAGACTCTGGGAACGGACTCCATCATAAACTCTTTGCAGTGCCCGCGATGAGGTCAGCTGTACCCGCCCAGCCAATTCGAAATAGTGAATCGATCACGGAGAGTCCCGGCACGAACTGGCCCCCGCCTTGATCGTATTCCGGATGATGGAAGTTAGCGAATCGAAACCCCAGCTTGGCTTCGGTGAATTTGTCGGGGTTTTGATACTTGGCACCCCCTTGACCTGAGACATAGACTCCCGACGGCGCCACAGCCTTGACCAACGCAATGAGGCGGTCGTCACCACTGAGTCCGCTAACAGGCAACTCTGAGGCAACGAAAAATCGGCAAGAGAGCTTCAGTTCGTCGCTGAGATATTCAATCAAGTGGCGGTTGATGGTTGCGAGGTCGCTTCTCCCGCTACCTAGCAGCATCTCCTTCAGTCGCGGCCACACGTTTTTGAAACACGGCGCACCGGAATAGAGGCTGTGCAGCACATCAAGGTGCCGAGAGCCCCAATCAGGCACAGCCGGAAATATCTCATTGATGGAATCGCCCAAATGCACGGACATCGGGATTGTGAGCCACCGGGGCTCACCCGCGCCCGTAACTCTCACCCGATTAATGTACCCCCCTTTCGTAAATTGCGCGTTGTCCAGAAAGACAAAACAATCTGAGACC